>JAJDAK010000017.1 GCA_029261895.1 Deltaproteobacteria bacterium | reverse complement strand
AAATTCCGAGAAGTTGACCCGCTTCGGCAAGGCGCTTTGTCACTTTGCGGTCTTCTGTGCTGGGTGTTGCTTCTCCGCTCGGGTGATTGTGCGCGATGATGAGACCGCAGGCACCCAGGGCAACGGCGGGTTGGAAGACCTCGCGTGGATGGACGATCGACATCGTTGCAGTTCCGATCGATACGATCCGGTCCGCGATCGGCTGGTTCCGCGCATCGAGATAGATGGCTACGAAATGCTCGCGGCTATGATCCTGAAGTCGACGGCGTAGATACGTCACAACTTGGCCGGGTTTTGTGATCTTGTCGAGAATGCGTCGATGTGCACCGACGTACTGAATCACGACTTCGCGGATCGTATGAGTGGTCGTTTGATTCGTCATCGATGAATCCCCCGACCGCAGCGGGCGGCGATGCACCCGCTGCGGTCCTGATAAGTGAAGGGGATCACTGAGTTGCTGTGGGCTTCGGTTCACGAAGCTGAACTCGGGTTTGGGGGTCGGTAGGAATGAAGTTGAAGAGCAAATTCCAAGAACCGTCTCGGTTTTCGAATGCGACGCCAATGCGTGTCCAGTAGCTCTGCTCCGAGTTCGGGCGATTGACGATCCCGAATATTTCTTTGCGGTTTCGGTTTTCGTTGTTTGTCGTGTTGGTTTCCATCTTGAGTCTCCTTTGGTTGGGCCCCTTGGGGCCGCCTCTTTTGCATCAACACGGAGAGGCGGTCCTCGGGGCTAGCGGGAAGCGTGGAAAACGAAGCGAGCGATGCGATGCGGGAACCGTGAACGGAGTCTTCGGAGGGCGCGGTTCATCGCGAGAAGAGCGAAGTCTGAGTTCGCGCTTCCCGTGGTTGAAGGAGATCAGGTGGAAGCCAAGAGGCAACGAGAAAGAACTCGAAAGGCTTAGGCCACTTAAAAAGCGCAATGCTGATCAAGCGAATTTGGCGTGCTGGGGGACCGATGAAATCCTTCTCCCGATCCCTCGCTTGAACGAGAGACGATGAACCTGCGCTTGGCTACACTGTTGCTTGCCTCGGACGCTCTTGCGTCGTCGCCGGACTCGTGGTTATCTGATGATCAAGATGTTGCCCGACAATCTTCTTTGGAAGTATAAAAGTCTGACAGATCATGATAGGAACCTCTTAGGATTTCTGGAAGATTGCTGTTTTCGTATCACGCAGCCAAGCGCGCTAAATGATCCATTCGAGATGAAGCCATGTGTGCTGGTAAACAGCTACTCCGATGACGATTGGCGCGTAGCCCGGGAGCAGTCCCTGCATGACCACGGTCAATCTTTGCCAGATAATGACATTGAGATGCTGTATCTCCAGGTCTTTCCTGGGCATCGATTCGATGAGAAGAACTTCCCGAGTTTGTTCCCAGTGAAAATTCCAGAACTTAGGAAGGAGCCTTTTCGTACTGCTGCCGAGTACGATGAGTTCTGTGCTAGATCGGAATCAGCACGAATCGAGCAAGCACTCGACAAGAATATTGGAGTCTTTAGTTTAAGCGAAGAACCAACCCAGCTCTTGATGTGGGCGCACTACGGTGCGGAGCATCGGGGAATGGCGATTGGATTTGACCGTCAGCATGCCTTTTTTCGAACGGAAGGGTCTTTGCTCCAGGTGGAGTATTGCAACGAGAGGATCTCCGTATCTTCGAATGGTGGGCTGATTCGTATCGCCGGGCATCTGCTGTCAGAACCGGAAAATATTCCGACGGCGACCCTTCTACGAAAGCATCCTGATTGGGCATATGAGAAGGAGTGGCGTTTTGTTGTGCCTCTGATCAAGGCAACGACAATCGAGGGTTTGGATTCAAATAGGCAGATGCTGCATCTGCTGCGCTTTCCTGAAACGATGATCAAAGCGCTGATCTTCGGTGCACGGGTTGATAGAGATACAAAGTCGGCTTGGATTGAACGTGTCCGAACTAATGAGCGTTGGAAACATTTGCGCTTGTTTAGTACACGCCTTAGCGAAATAAATTTGTCGCTCGAGATAGACGAGGTCTCAACACATTAGCGGGATAGTATTTCCGCGGAATTTCGTTCCAATTCAAGTGCCCATAAGAGTATCTGTTATTTGGTGCTGAGCGAACAACTTCAGCGTGCTGAAGTCAGCGTCGGTGAAGCTCATGCGGGAACGACTCGTCTGAAATGGAGGGAACCGACCCCGGATAACGGAGTTCATGATGCAGTTGCCTCGTTCAGGAAGTTCAGCAACACAGGAGCGCTCAGTTCGGACCGTGAAGCCAGGGAAGCGACGAGTGTTGGTAGGTCACGTGGTGCGTGTTTCTCAAGGGGATCGAGAGCGTACGGTACATGTTTCGAATCCGACCTGGATATCGATTCAACGTCATGGTGATGCAGGACATCGTCCTACCCGGACCATATGCGCCCACGTATCTCCCTAGAAATTGAATGTAAGAGACGCGGTTCTTCTGAGGTTGAAACAATGGAGCACTACACAGAAGTCACAAACGAATTGATGGATCGATTGCGAGAAGAGATCCATCAACAACGACAAAGTCCGCTGAAACTCGCAGCTCGGCTTCGTGATTTGATCGTAAGAATGGGAATGAAACAGAAGGAGTTGGCGAAACACTTGGCCCGCTCCGAAGCTTGGGTGACACGTCATCTGAAGCTTCTCGAAGTCAATGGTTTGGTACGGGAAACATTGGAGGCGGGGCTCATTCGCGATGCAGACTGCGCCTCGATCTTTGCGCGCCTTCCACAAGGGGAACAAGAGAATTTGGTTGCGAGCGCCCAGGCTAAGGGTCGCGTAATTAGCCGTGGAGCTTGCAGATGTTTGCTTTCAAAGGAGGGGGAGACTTCTAAACAAAAGGAGAACGCAGATGAAACAACTTCGAATGACAGTGTTTCTGACGGTGATCGTTGCCGGGCTATGGATTTTGGTAAGTCCAGCTGAAGCAGGTCGAACACAAAATCGGCAGCTGTTTACGCTCTGCACGCTGGGGCTGCCAGGTTCACAAGGCGCATCCGATTGTGAACAGATCTGGACGGAGTGTGCGAGCAACGGCAAGAAATGGCGCAAGAAGAATTGCAGGATCAGCTTCTATCCAAGCACGCACGACCAGGCGCAGAGGATGATTGAGGACGCAATCAAACGTAACGAAGCTCAAGGTCAATGAAAGACTAACCTTTGTCGACCCAGATGCTGAATCAGATGACCCACCCGGAACTCGAGCTACTCACAACTGAGGAAGCGTCCGTGGCCCTGAACCGTGCGGTGAGCGTTAGCACGCTGAATCGATGGAGATGTGAGGGTGGGGGTCCCGTCTTCGTGAAAGTTGGCGGACGTGTTTACTACCGACCGCGTGATCTTTCTGATTGGCTTGACGGGCGAACTCGACAGTCCACGGCGCAGGTATAGTGCTAAGGACCCAAGAGCACTCGAATTTGAGAGTGATCTTCTCGCGCGCTAGATCCCAAATCCTCCGCGCTTCACCGCGCAGTAAGCGTTGGTACGCTGAATCGATGGAGCAGTGCCCCCGCCTTCGTGGATGTGTCCGTGAATTTGGGGCAGAATCCGTTTCACGTCGTCATATATTTTGACGGTTCGACGATGGCCTGCACTTCAAGATTGCCTTCGAACAGAACTTCAGGAATTGGATTAGACGATTTCTTGCCCGCCCAGTAGGCGCGTGCCAAGTTAGTCCAAACTGAAAGGAGCTGAGTGTCACCTGCCAAATTGTTTCCATCGGTTCGGACAACTTGTCCCTGTGTCGAAACACGTACAACTTGAAAATCGCCAGGCTTGAACCCGAGCCGCATTATCCACGCGCTCACGTGTTCGAGTGACTCGATCAACCAAATACAACGTTGGCGAGAAGGGGCATCTGGAAACTCAGCAAGCCGAATATTCTCCCAGAACAACTCGCGGGCCAGTATCAAGAAATGGTTCGCAGTCTCGAAGGCTATTCGAGGAAAATCCTGGCTCTCGATACTATCGTCCTTGGTACGTCGTAGAAAGCTCATTGCTGGGATCTGATGGACGCTACCATCTGACTCGGTAACGGCATAGGTCCGTTGATAAACTTCATAAAAGCGAAAGAATGGATTAGAAGATTTCCCAACTTGGATAGCGTCGCCCTTTTTCATCATCCCGTAAGGAGACAGATTAGCGCTGCTATTTATGTGGAAATAGGACTCGCCGTCTACAGTTTTTTTCATCGCGAAAAGAAAAACTCTCTTGTGAAAGCTAGCGTGCGGGCCGCTCACCTGCGGCCGTCACAAGTGTTGTTGGTGTTTGCAAGGGACGAGTCTAGCAGCCAAGAAGTAAGGAGTGGAGGCCGCCAGGTACAGCGGCTCTTGTTAGACGGCAGAGAACCGTCCGAATTTCTGGACTAGTTTGATACATACGGCAGCCAGCGAAGTTTGCCATCCGCGTCGACTTTGGATTCGAAACTGAACGTTCTAGAGTCCTCGAAGATTCAAAGCATTGGCCGATATGATACCCGGATCGATACTCTCCCGGTCTGGTCCGCTCCTTGGAAATCAGATAGCTTATTAGGGCACGACGTCGAAAAACTTTGACCGCGGGCGAGCGTCCTAGCGCGACCAACCGTGATTAGGACGTCGGACATAAAGGGCTGCTCTTTGATAGAAACTTTGTGGATGTGGCACCCGGCTCGGACCTGGTAGACGGTGAATAGACCGTTGTTTTTCACGAGAAAGGGGGCCGAGAATATGTCGTTTGAATCTAGATGATCGGTACTGTAGACGTGCACATCGGACCAAAAAGCCGTTGCACTTGAAAAGAGCCCAATCGTAGAGATAGCTATCGAAATCGCCTTCGTAACCAACCTGAATGGCCTTTTCTGTCTTCGGCCCCGGGACTGAGGCTTTTTTTTCCTCGGAGACCGTTGCGATCGGCGGTGTTTGCGCCGTGCCATGATCGGTCGTCTAATGGTATGCGGTTCAGCTGCTCCCCAACAGCTGCTGACTGCCAGCGCTAAGGCGTGGAGCTAGCTGTTGGGCGGCTGACCTACTTCGGCTCAGTTCGGTCTCCGGCAAGCTCGGAAATGGCCTTCTCGATATCGCGGAGCATTTCGGGAATGTTGCGGGGATCGGACTGCTTCTCATGTTCGTCCAACTGCCGCTCGTACTCCGCTCTCTCTTGATCGCGTTTCTCGATTTCGGTACGCCAATTCGGTAGGGCCTCGAGCAAGAGCTTGGCTCGGGTTCTCGCCAATGGACTCTCGCTCTGTAGCGCGACCTGTTCCAACGGCTGCCGAGCACCCTCGAGCAGGGCGAGGTCGTTGAGGTCCGATCGCAGCTTCCGATAGGCCGCGTAGGAATGGTGGGTATCGTCAGACTCGAGTATGCCAATCGCGAACTCCATCCCGCTCTGGGGGTCGAGGCGCCAGAGGAAGTTCAGCCAGTCGAAGATTGAGAACCGACGGGTGGCGCGATCCGAATCTCTGCCGAAGTAGGATACGAGTGCTAAGAATGATCGAGGGTTCCGAAGATCGAAGAGGCCAGCCAATGCTTGCTCTTGGGAATCCTCCTCCGAGCTGTCCAGCTGGTGCAAGAGACCAGCCAGTTCGCTTGCGGGATCAAGGGAGCCCTCGGTTCGGCTAACCAACTCAGACAACAGCTTCGAACGTTCGGCTTCGAGGTTCGCGACACGTTCCGCAAGTTCGCGGAGCTCAGGCAGGTCGTGCGCATTCGCGAGCGTTACACCGGGCAGGCTGGAGGTCGGTAGGCGAAGTGGGTTCTGCGCTTCCACGCGGCGAACGCTCTCGTTCTTCGCTGTGAGCTGGGTTTCTAAAGCAGCTTCGCGGTCAGATGTGCTCAATCTAGTGAGTGTGAAAGTGGCTGTAACAACTGCTAGGAGCGCCAGCGCACCCCATGGGAGCAGCTTCCCGATCGGAATCGCCATCGCCAAGAGATTTCTATCTCGCTTCGGTTCGACCATCTCGTCAACTTCCAGCCGCCCAACGGATCGGCCGCTCAGCCGCGACCGCCTGTAAAAAGTCTAGTGTACCTTGGCGCAGCCACGTTTGCTGCCCACCTCAAGTCACGGGCGGCCGGCGCGCTGCAGCGGCTTGGTAGCGGGCGGTCTACTCCGCGTCGGAGTCTCGCTTCGGTCGGCGCCAAGATGATGCTGACCCCTTCTTACCAGGCACGGGCTCAAGGAGGCCTCTGTCCCTTAGCCGGTAGAAGACTTCCTTCATCTTATTCTCAGACGTGATGCCGGAACGCTCTCGGGCAGTTCTGTTGTTGATTTCCTCGTTTTCGTCAAGGTAGTCTAGAACCGCTTCCTCGGGCGATGCGAGCCGTTCGTGCCGAATGAATACAACAACACTATTGTCCGCCTCGAAAATCTCCGGTTCTTTAAGCCTTAGTTTTCGCATACTCTCAAACGCAGTGTTTAATCCTTCGCCGACATCCTTGTTGGGGGCATCCGGAAACTTATTTACGAGCCGAACAATGCTCCCATTGCGAGCGAACTGTTCAGAGAGGATGTTCTGCGATGTGACATGTCCAGGAAGGATCCCTGGGCTCTCAACTTCGATGCGATTATCGAAGAGACGAATATGTATGTCTGAGATGACGCTGTAATCCCGATGAAGAACGGCATTCGTTATGATCTCATGGAGTGTCTCTTTGGGGTAGTTGATCGACTCGAGCCCTTTTTTACCTACCACGCTGATCTGCTCAACAATCTCGATCGTCTTATCGACCGCCGCATACACTTGCGCGCAAGCAGGGCCATCGATACTTAGCGGTTGAAACTTGAGAGTATCTCGAGTTCCTTCTGCCTCATCCGTTTCGTACCGATAAATCTTGATTCCGCAGCGCTTGGGGAGAATCGCCTGAGGCTCCTCGGCGAACACGAGAACACTGGCGACCGTCGGCTTACCTTCCCGAAGCAGTAACTGCTTCTTCAGCCAAGGCTCAGGCTCTGCAGTTGGCACCACGCCAATGAGGAACTCGAGCAGAATCGCTGAGTTTTCAACTACGTCCGCAGGGGCATCTATCGTTTGCGTTTCAAAGGACGTAACGCCTTTGCTGAGCTTTAGGCGGTCGAGCGCCGCATCTCTAACTGGGAGGTTTTGAGCTCCCCGTCTGATATAGACTTCTCCTTGCGAGGAAGTCTTGATGTCCGGTGTCTTGTGCACTGTGACCTGCAGGACATACCCGTCCGCCTCTACATTGAGTAGGAATGTGTAGTCAAAGAATTGACCGAGCGGGAACAGGGCCTCCAGCGCCTGGATATGGCCATTTGCATGTTCAGGAATTTTAAAGCCGCGCCAGGAATGATCATCATCGATTCCGATATAGAGCTCACCACCAGTTGTATTTGCGAACGCAGCGATCGTGCGCGTGAGCTTTCCTGGCTGAATCTCAATCGCTTTGAAATCGAGAAAATGCCCCTCAGTCTGATCGAGGATCCTCTGCCGCTGCGCTGCGGTTATCTTTGAGGTGGTTACTGCCATGTGACTCATCGCTCTTACTTGGACTCCTTTGCGTTGGCGCCCGCTAACTACCCAATATCTTTCAGGTGAAGTGCGATATGCATACCATATCGAGCCAGCCTGATTCGGTAAAGTCGCTATAGCGTCGGTAGGATTCGGCGATCTGGCTGATATTTTTGGATGAAATTACGACCTGGCCAGTTCGCATCGAATTCTAGCGTGCTTGAGATACACACCCCGATCCCCCGCGAGTCATACAATTTCCAGCCTCATCGCGATCACTTCTTACGGCACGAACTGCGGAGTCGCTGCACGAGGGTAAGCGGGTCTCACCCTTCGCGATCCAACGAGCTCGACGGTCAGGGGCGTAGGCATGAAACCCGAAATGAATGTTGTATTCTGGCTTACCAGTTGCTTACCAGAAACATTCAACATCGAGAACAGCCACGAATCCTAGGTTTTGAGCCCGAATACGATAGGGAGCATTTGAATGGCATTCAGGAGGTCGACGGTTCGATCCCGTTCAGCTCCACCAATCTAACCTGCGTAATTGTTTGATTTCACTGATGAATCCCTTCGCAGTTGTCTGAGCAACATCGCCAGATGTCCCTCCGCTCTAAGTCGCGACTTGGCGTTTCAACCTCGAAATTGCGATTTTGGCTTACCAGGTGATTACCCAAACGAAATCGTGCTTTGTAAATGTGCGTTCTGCGAAGGAATTCGGGAGGACGCTTGACGGTCATTCAATGGGTCACCCGCCGGGTTGTTTCATTCTACACTTTGCGAATTCAAGCACTTAGGCGATCGATCGCGAACGGAACGGGACCATTCAAGACACCTGAATTTGGCTTGCCAGGTGATTACCGGCTCTGTATGGACGTGGTGTGCTACCGGCATCTCGTCTATTTTCACAAAAATTGCTATATTCACAATCATTGTGAAAAAGGCTAAAACAGTAAATATAGCTGGAGCCTTTGAGGCTGAGGCCCTCCGCATCCTGCGCCAGGTTCCGGGTCTGGATGTAAGGGTTGAACCATACAGGGCCCGACAGCAATGGGATGCCGTTGTGCGCTTCGCGGATAAGCGTACGACGATCAATGTGGAATTCAAGCAGCAGGCCAATGCTGCCACGGCCCGCCAGCTTGTCCACCGGCACCAGGAAGAGCCCCAAAGGCCGTTATTGCTCATCGCTGGCAAAACCACAGCAGAGGCGCGGCAAATCGTGCAGGAACACGGGATCGCTTTTGTCGATGGCCTCGGTAATGCCCATATCGAGTTGCCCGGCCTGTTCCTTCACGTGGAGGGGAGAGGCCAGGCTCGCGGCACTCCAGGAGTGCCAGCGCCAACTCGACTTCGGGGCAAGGCGGGGCTCATTGCCCAAGCGCTGCTGATCGAGCCAACTCGCGACTGGCAGGTCAAAGCGCTTGCTGAAATCGTGCAGGTTTCGGTCGCGCTGGTGCATCGTGTGCTCACTCGCTTGGAAGGGGAGGGCATCATCACCACCGAAGGAACCGGCCCCAAGCGCATACGGCACGTTACCGATCCGACCGCGCTACTCGATCTATGGGCGGAGGAGAATGTAGTCGAACCGAATCGGATCCTAGCCTACCGGCTTGCACAGACGCCTCAGCAACTTATCGAGCAGCTCGGTGAAGCCCTCGGTCAGCAGGACATCGACTACGCACTTACAGGTGCTGCGGCCGCAAGCCGAATCGCACCGTTCATCACTGCGATCCCTATCGTCGAGGTCTGGGTTCAAGCGACGGCCGCCGCGCAAGAGTTGTACGAAGCGACCGGAGCGAGTCCCGTCGCCGACGGTCAGAACGTCGTCTTTCTACAAGCGAAGGACGACGCACCACTTGCGTTTCGTGAACAGGACGACAACCTCTGGCTGGCGAACCGCTTCCGCCTTTACGCCGACCTTCGACGGGATCCACGGAGAGGCCGAGAACAGGCAGACCACCTGCGACAAGAGATGATTGGATTTTGAGTCGACGCGGGCACCACTCCGACTACAACGATGAAGCGACGCTACGCTGCGAGCGCGTGCTGATCACGCTCCTTGGCGATCTCGGGCCATGGAAAGACCGGATCTATCTGGCTGGCGGCCTGGCACCGAGATACCTCATCGGGGAACTCCCCGAAGGTGCCCGCGCTCATGTGGGTACGACCGACGTCGATCTCATCATCGGCCTTGCACTCGGCGATGAGACACCCGAGACGTACCGGACGCTGCAAAACAATTTGGAGAAGGCGCAGTTTCAGCAGCGCGAACCTAGCTTCCGATGGGCGCGCGATGTCGATGGTATGACGGTATTCGTCGAGTTCCTCTGCGAAACCGACGAAGTTGAAGCCGGTCGCATCTTCCGACCCAAGGGCGAATCGACCGGCTCGAAGCTTGGCGCTTTCAATGTCCGGGGTGCACACCTCGTTCGCGACGATTTCATCGAACGCGCAATCGAAGGCCCGCGACTTGACGACGGCGGTCATTCACGCGTCACCGTACGCGTGACAAACATACTCCCGTACACCGTGCTTAAGATCTTTGCTTTCCAAGACCGTCACGAAAACAAGGACGCATATGACCTGGTGTTCACGCTTCTCAACGCGGAAGGCGGTCCGAGAGCTGCTGGGCAGAGAGCTGCGAATAGCACCATAGCGGCGCATCCCCAGGTGACCGAAGCGTTGCAGCTCCTCAACGAGCGCTTTCGCGACACCGACCAGGATGGTCCCCGCGCTTACGCCGGATTCCTCGGCCGCCCGACTGACGAAGACGAAAAAGCCAGACTCCGCCAAGAGGCCGTCGCCACGGTTCGTGAGTTTCTGCGTGGTTTTCGTGAGCACGGTTAGAGGCATGGCGTGTCAGAGTAGTGTCGAGAATTACTTCCAGCCGAATTCGAGTTCCGTCTTTATTGACCTGCCCCAGGCCCATCATAGGTTTTCTTGGATGTGTTCGTGGAACCGGGGGGGAATCCGTCAGGTCAGATTCCTCTCTGGACGATCATGAAACAAACATTAGCCAGCCAAGACAAACTTTTACTCCTCGCATTATTGATGCATCTTCAAGCTCAGACAATTGCCGGAGGTTACGATGCAAACGAATTCGATACATACTCGCGAGAGATGGATACGAAGCGGAACAAAAGGGGCCCAGCGGTTCTGCGGAGTGGCCGGACTCATTGCGCTGGTCGTGACCATCGGTTGCGTAGCGATTCCAACGGATCTCAGGGAGCCGCGCGCGCTGCGTTCTTTGATGGGGAAGAGCCCCGAGGTAGTTTCGTTGGCTTTCGGTACAGAAGGACACACCTTTTCTGAATTCCTTCACGCAGACCGCCACTACCAGGCGATCAAGTTTTCGTTCGACGACGATCCAAACATATTGCTCTGCGTTTTCGAGGAAGACCAGCTTATCAGTGTACTGGATCGTACGACCGTTGATAAAATTCTAAGGCCCTGGACTGATTACTCAGAAGATTCTCCACCTTACGAGAATGGACTTGGAGATATTGTGTCGTTTATCCGACGCAACGATCTGATGGAATCCCCCCTAGGCCTCGCGTACCGATCCTATAACGAGGAGAGAAGGGGGAGTTCCTTCGAGGCAATCGGGCTCTGGGTATTAGCGCCCCTCGTTCTACCCATGATCCCCATATTTCTGATCGATGACGCGAAGAAAAAACCCAAACGTCAAGCATTCAGGACGATCATGACCTCGCTCAAACCCGGAATGACACTCGAACAGGCCAGCAAGTTGTTATCGGGCGGCCCTACTCGATCGGTCATTAAATCAAGCAGTGGAGATTACGAAGTCTGGCACTACGCGCAACCAATCTGGGCGGGCGCCGAGCGTTGGCTGGGACAGCTCAATGTAGGATTCCGTAACGGACAGCTTGAGTGGCTAAACCACGGCTATTACCTGAGCGTCCTTTAGACGGCGATCACGGTTGTACTGACGCGCGGATGCTGGCGTGGGAATCTTATGAGCAGCGCGTGCCGGCCGAATGAAATCGAGGTGCGATCGCGAATGAGTAAACCGGCGGCGTCAGTCCTGCGGTATTTGAAGCCCCCTCAAACTGTGCCCTCTAATTGTCTACAGGACCGGGGGAAGTCCAGCTAAGGGCGCACGCCAAGCACGTCGAGCGCATCGTGGATCGGGATCAAGTAGTTGATGTCCATCGTACCACCGGAGCGGGTCATGAGACCCGAGACGGTGATGGCGACTAGCTCCCCTTGGTCGTTGAAGACGGGGCCGCCCGAGCTGCCGTGATTCACAGCAGCGTCGGTCTGATAGTACTCCTGACCCTTCATCGTACGAGTCGCGGAGAGGATTCCTTTAGTAACCGTGTGACTGAGCTCTTCGCTGAGCGGCGTACCCACGGCGTAGAGGGTGTCGCCCTGGGCCGGCTTGGTGCGCGCCAGCTCCAGTGGGGCGGCATTGCTAAATCCTTTGAGCTGGAGCAATGCTACGTCACGCTCGGCGTCGCTGCGTAGAACTTTAGCGTCGAGCTCTGCTTCGCCGAGAACCACCAGGACCTCAGAGTTGCCCGCGATCACATGATAGTTCGTGACGAGATAACCACCGGAAGAGATGAGAAAGCCGCTGCCATGACCTGCGGCCGTGCGCACCGTTGCGGTCGCGCTCTTAAGGCTCTCCACCTTCGTAGAGAAGGTCGCAGTGCCATTGCCGTAACGAAGCGAAAGCACGACCGGCTCGGTATCTTCTACCTCCTCCTCCTGGATTGATGCGACCGCGGTGTTCGGAGTCATTAGACTCGCGAACTGCTCCAACTCGAAGAACCGATTGGCCGAACTCACGAAAGCCTCGAGCATCCCATGAAGAAGCGATTCGCTCCCCGATTGGGTGCGTCTACCATAACGCAAACCTCGTACGCTGCGTTGGCGGCTGGACTTCGTTGCCGGCGTGCGCTCAGCGACGTGCCTGTAGTTCCCTTTCGTGGTCACCTCGTAGACGACCTTACGCTTGAGATTGTCGAACATGCGCCATAACACGGTCATCTCCGTAGACTTGCCACAACTACCGAACTTCACACCTTTGATCGTTCCGATCACGCTCAGCTCCGGCGCCTTTTTGGCTTCATGCGCAAAGTTGAGCTGGTTCGAGATCGGTGTCTCGTAACCGAGCTCGTCAAGTCGGCCGTAGAAGCCGCTGTCGAATTGGATTCGCTTAGCCCAGCCCGCCGCGTCATAGATACTGATATCGCGATCACGCTTACAGTCCCGACCGATCGGCTTAGGCTTCTTGGCCGACGGAGGCAGATCAAAGCCCACCTTCTCGAGCACGATTAGGCGCGAGGCCCCCTCGCCCTTATACGCGGCACGCTCACTCCCCGCCGGAACACTCACGCGCGTCGGCGCACTCTCATCCCGATCGAATCTGCGATCTACCTTGACGCCGCGTTGCTTGGATTTGGGCGGGGGTGTGTCGGAGAAGTGCAGCTCACCCTTCTCGTCGACCCATTGATAAACTTCTGCAGTGACGATAGATGGCAGCGCCAGTGAAAGACCGAACAGCAGGATGACGCAGATACGACCAACAGGAACTCTGGACATGGGGCGGATTCCTCGGATAGAGCAGGAGTTTTTTGCCTCGGAAGCGCTATCGGCCGATACACTGGCCAACATGAGACAGTGGGTGTATTTGTGGTTGAAATGCGGCGTTGCCCGCTGCTTGGCGAACCAATGAATCCCCCAAGAGCTTTGCCGGCCACGCGCTGGAGCGCTTGCCTCAGGGTCCTTGGTTGAGTGCCTAGCGCGACCAGGCCGACAACGCGGAAGGCGAGTCGGACGATTGGGCCTGTCGTGTCCAAGCCGGGATCATTGATCGAGATCAGATCCATGACCCGGGCGCCGAGCTGATCGACTACACGGATCAGTCGCGCGGCTGAATTGCTGCGCCGGTCAAGTTTCCTGGTTTCCCACTGAGTCAACCGTCGAAGACGAGGCAAAATGCAGTCGCGCGTAGATTAGCGCGCAACCGCTGGCGACTGTAAGCATCAGCGCTATCCATTCCAGCTGCGGGAGAGGGCCCCAGTAGATTCGTGGGAAATAATCTGCCCTTACGAATTCTAGCGCCGCGGCGGATATCGCGTACGTGAAGAGTACAACGAGAGCGACATGGCCATCGTAGCGTTTACGTGGGTACCAGAGAAACGCAACGGCGGTTAGTAGAAGACCCGCGAGTGCAAAATAAATTTGTAGAGGATGTACGTGTGCCGAGCGTGCGGCCTCTTCTGTCAGCACGCCCTCTATGATGTGGTAGCGATACACAAAAGCTTCTTTGGGAAAGGCTACCCCCCAGGGCAGGTTGCACACCTTGCCAAAGCAGCAGCCCTGGAAGAAACAACCCAGTCTTGCGATGGCGATTCCGATACCCACCGTCGGCGTAAGCGCATCTGCAAACTTCGCCACGGGGATCCCTAGGTGGCGGACCAGGAAAAGCGTTCCCAAAACCAGGCCCGTAATAGCACCCGCGGCATGCAGACCGCCTACGAGAGGATTTAATGCGGTAAGGGGTCTAAGGTCAAAGAGCGTCCAATTGTTCAGCACGAAGTGAACGCGGCCACCGACAAAAGTGAAAACCCCAACACCGATCAGCGCTAGACGTGCCTGGTGGACGTCCAGGCCCTCCATGCGCTGCATCCACCGTGGGCCCAACCCGATCCCGGCGATCGCGGCTAGCGCAATGAAAACCTCGTAGGTAGGCACGGGATGGCCGAAAATCTCGAATAGCGTCGGTGCCATCAGTTGCCGATGAGCGCCGAGGGCCCTGGTCCGAGACCGGCTGCCCGCATGGTGTCGGAGCGTACGATATCATCGATATCCAACAGCCCGTCTTCGGTCATATCTGACTCGGTACAGTTTGGGTCATGGAGTGGTTCGACATTCCCGCCCGCCAAGACGCAGGACGCCACGTTCGCGTGGTCGATTAGGTCGCAATCGCCGTCTTGGTCCTGATCACAATCGCAGGCATTGCCGTATCCATCAAAGTCGGCATCCACCTGAATCGGATTCGCCTGCTCGGTGCAGTTGTCGAGAGCGTCACAGACGCCGTCTTGGTCTTGATCTCCGCTGGCCTGGCAAGGTGAGCCCGAACCCGAGCAGCTACAAGCTCCATTCGCGTCGATACCGCAAGTCAGATTGATCCCACAGGCTTCGCCGCACAACAGGCCAACATCGCAGTAGTGCACACAGGTGCCCGGCGGAATACAGGTATCGCGGGTACAGTCTAGACCGTCGTCACAGTTATTAGGACATGGCGAACAGGCGTCTCCCACACCATCGCCGTTCGCGTCTTCTTGATCGGGGTTGGGGTCGTCCGGGCAATTGTCGCAAACGTCGGATACACCGTCAGAATCGCTATCTGAGTTGGGGTCCGTGCAGACCGCATCCACGAGCCGTTCCTGCCAAATGACGACGCTGTCGAGGGCTACAGCGTCACTACTCGAGACATTGAGTGTAAGCTGGTTCGCATCAGGCGGTGACGTAAAGGCCAGCGGGTCGACAGTTAAGGGGACGCGTGCGAATCCGCCGCCGGTATCTGCAACGACCAGGTTTTGAGAGTCGCTCGAATTATTCCAATTGGCCTGAACCGACAAGGTTGAATTCGTGGCGGCGCGAACACGAAGCCACGCGCCATAACGTGTGCTGCCACGAACGGTAATCGTGGGTAAGGTCACGGAACTAGTACCTGGCCCAAGGCAGACGCCACCCTTGAAGATCTTGGCACTCGTCCGCGCACACGTGCCGTCGTTGGTGAACACAGCGTTGCCAGCGAGAGCGTATCCGGTAGGCAGTTGTTGTGTGCCCGGCTCTGGCGCAAAGGGCGCGAAGAAGACTCGCTGCCAAGGCGCGTTCCAAAACAAATCGGCGCTTAGATCAAGATTGTCCTCGTTGGCGTAAGGGGTACGCATCATGCCCAGCGCTTTTGGCTCGCCGACGGCTAAGGCCGCCCAATCGCGAATATTGTTTTCGAGATTCCCGGGGGCAACCATGAAGTCATGGCCTAGGTCCTCATGTAGGAATCGGGAACCTTCGAACTCGTACGCTGTGGTATCGCCATAGTTCCAGTAAACTAAAATCATGTCGGGATCCAGCGGAGGTGAGGTGTACTGGTCTTCGAGTAGGCACTCCGTATGAGTGGGTTCTACGGCGCAGATCGTCGCACCAGGATCCCCGCCGTATTTGAACTCGTACCCACGCCCTCCGTTTCGTACGGGTGTGAACATGTCATGCCAACCCCAGAATCGTAGATCCGGACGGTGGCTGCGTGCCTCCGCCATGTACGCGTTCAAATGATCTGCCAGAACCTGTCCATTCGGACGCGCGAGCTCTCCATCGAGCGTATGACATGCACCGCTACGATTGAAACCATGAATCTCGTCGATGTTAATCGCGAGCAGTGGCGAATAGGGAATGCTTGAAACGGCTTCGATATCGTTCAGGATCTGGTCGACCTGTGGGGCGAAGTACTCGTTAAAGACATCGGTTGAACAGATGTTGGGCGCCTGACTCGCGAAAACGAGTTCCGACCAGTAGAGCTGACTATCGTAGCTGATCCAGACTTCGCCGTTGGGATCGATCGCGCTACCGGGCAAAAGCCGAATTTCCGTGGGTATGAGATCCGGTTCATATTTGAGTTCTAGCGCGCCATCGATGACTTCGTAGTCGATGTTTTCTATATGCCTCGTGGCGCCTCCAACGGACTCCACGACAATGTTGTAGCCACTTCGGGGAACGTTGCGGAGGTCCCCGCTTACTCGCTGGATCGATATGTCATCCAACCAAATCGTGCCGGTACCGTTCTCGTTGATTCGTGAGTAGACGCCAACCTGGTCGTGGCCATCGGGTACTCGGACAAACGCGGAAATTTGTGTCCAATCCTGTGTGCCAAGCGGTCCAGTAGGATTTCCCAAGAACAGCTGTTGGGGGTCATTGTCATGGACTGTTAGCTGTGCACCAAGTCCGGAAACATGCGGCTGAACGTTCTCCGTGCGCATCCATGCGGTTGCACGATACAGCCCGCCTGGAATGTCCCCGGTAATAAGCTGAGACACTCGTAGCATCTCGGAGCTGTTCGGCTGACCCGGCACCGTTACATCGCTGTCGGGAACGTACAAACGCATTGATGCAGTACCGGTTCGCGCTACGGTCGTATCGAGTGTCCAAGTCCCGTAGTTAGGGTCAACGGTGGCTAGATTCCAATCGATCGGAGTCACCCCGTCGGGTTGAAGGCCGGCTTCGAACGATGGGTTGGCAACAAGGTTGGGAGCTCCCAGGATGGGCACGGCCATGTGAACCGGCGTCGCGGCAACCTCTTGCCAAACGCCGGGACTGATCTCTTCCACTTCCACGATCTCGATTTCATCGACCCAGGCTGTCCCTGATCCTCCGTCGTTGATACGGGTATAGAGCCCCAGTCCAGAGGTGTTCGCATCGATAGAGATCGGTTGCTGGCCAGACGTGCGGCATATCCAACCACTCGTCGTTCCGAAGTCACTGAACACAGATCCGATCTGTGCCGGGTTACCGGAGCTGGTCGCAAAGAACGTCACCTGCAGAGGCAAACTCTGAATGTTCAAGCTTTTGAAGCAGGCCCGCACGCGATACAAGCCGGGGTTTAGCACGGGCAAATCGGAGTGAATCACGCGCAGATTCGTCGATGACTGAGGATTGGGTATCAAAGGTGAATTGGGATCGTTTGGATCGCTGGGAATCAAAGGCGGGTTACTCATCGCGCTCGGTGCGACGTCGATACGCATCGAGACATCCCCTAGATACGACTCGGTGGTATCGACACTCCATGCGCCTCGATTGGGGTCGATGGATACCAGAAACCACGAGTCTGGAAAACCATCGGAATCCAAGTCGACCTCGAACCCAGGGTTCGGGACACGCTCGGCAACTCGCGGCTCAAAAGCGAAACCCTCGCGATGCGTCCACCACCCGTCCATGTAGCGGGGTGGCGCCCCGTTCCGTAGGTCTCCGCTGAAGGTTGCGAACTGGACAAATCGATCGTCCGCATACTCTTGAGCTTGGGCGAACGCGGGAATGAAATCGGCGAAGTCTTCTTGAATGAACGCTGCATTCCCCTGGCTTGTCTCCATGCGATTGATTTTGAGCCGAGCCATTTCGTCTATGCGATCACGAATCGTCGATGTGAGTTCCCACACACCGTTGTTTTTGGGCATGTTTAAAGACATGAGATGTACAGCACGAATCGGGTGATCGGGAAAGTCGCGGATTAACTGTGGCGTAACACTGGCCTCGGACGGCCCTTCCGGAGCAACCAGAAGCAGTTGTAACGCGGTCATGCCTCCGTTCCAAAGTCCATGATCGTCATCGGCGGCAATCGTGACCCGAACGCCAGCACCGTTAGGCTCGACCAGGAGTACGTAACCCTCTGAACCGATTTGCGGGAAAGGTGCGATGCTCGCGGCCAGGCCTTCAGGGGGGGCCGGATCATCGAAGCGGTGCAAGTGAACGTGAACGTCGGAGTTACCCCCAACTTCGGTAAACCCACCCGAGAAAGTCGTTAGGCCATTCTGAAGATAGGTTTGCAAGAAAGTCATGCGGGAGGATGGATTGCTTGTTGAGAACGCGATGGTCGGTGACGCGGGCAACCCGACAACGCTTTCATTCATTTGAACCGACTGAGGCTTCGGTACCGGTGTGTCCGCGCTGGCGGTCTGGACTCCGACGAGAGTGACGAGTAGCAACATTAGACCGAAAACTGGACGAACTTCTACCGTGATCATTGGTGGCAATCTCACTTGTGTGGTGGCCCATGCCAAAGTGTGCAAGGTGAGCGCCTATTTTACAATCAATAGATCCACCACCACAACCGTTGCCAGCGGCCGTTGTACCTCGCTGCCGGTTCTCCCTCAGAGAACAGAAGCAGAAACAGTCCCAGTGCAGGGGTGACCCCAATGAGTGCCCCGCGCAGTCCGGGAGGGCATCTTTCCGACTGTGACCACGACGGTCGCCTCTTGATGGCCTGCAATTGCGAGCTATGGGGGTTCCCTGTAACGTACAAACTCACCAATGGACGTCATTGAATACGACACGGCGCATCGCGAGGCCGTGCTGGAATTCGGTACAGAATACGGGCTTCGCTGGGGCGGCGACCCGGCCCTCTTCGACTGGAAGTACCAGCGCCAGCTTCCCGACGAACACGCGACGGAGGCTCCGCGCCTCTGGCTCGTGTCCGACGGTGCACGGGTGCTGGGAGTATTCGGCGCTCAGCCGACCACGCTGATCGTAGACGGTGAGCGCGTATCGGCGGCGTACGCTATGGACGTTCATCTGCATGCGGAACTGCGCGGCAAGGGCTTCGGCGGTCGACTCCTCGGAGAATTCGAGGCCGCATATGCGGTTCGCTTGATGCCGTTCTCCACGGATGTTGCACACGGTCTGTACCTGCATCGCGGGTACCGTGAGATCCCGGAGCTGAGAGCGTTCACCAGTGTGACCCGTACGGTTCGTGCCGCGCTTCGCGTCGCAGCACAACGGCTGAACTTTGGTTCGGCGGCAAAGCGTCCGGCAAGTTTGCTTCAACGGGTCGATCTCGTGGAGCGCGAGATCCAGGGAGCCCGGGCCGAAACCTCCGAAACCCTCGGGGACCTAGAGCCATTCCTCAACGAAGTTCAGACACGTTATGCCGTCTGCGCCGCACGCGGCCCCGACACGCTCCGGTGGCGCTACCTCGAACACCCCTACGGCGGCGGGGCCGTGGTCTCACTGCGCGGCAGCAACAATGAGGTCATCGCGGTATTTGGAATCGCTTGGTGTGCGACAGGTGGACTCGATGCACTCGTGCTAACGGACCTCTACCAACGTGAGGGTGACGCTGAGAGCGCCGAACGGATTGTTCTGGGGCTGAAGCGCGTGTCGCGTCATCTCGGCGCCGATCTCGTGTCGATGATCGCACTCTCCGCCGATCTACAGTCGGCCGGCCATCGATTCGATCGCTCGAGTTCGCGACGTTTTGCCGTGTCGGCACCCGCCGACGTGCTCGACCCAGAGATCGGCGCCGCTGGCTGGTATTTGACCGCGGGCGATAGTGACCAGATTGGCTGATCCTCGCGGAGCCGGCAGCCCGGTGCGTGCCGCCGTCGTCATCGACGCTGGGCGTCCGGCGAGATGGATCGCCGAAATCATAAAGGAGCTGCAAGCGGCAACTCACGTTCAGCTCTGCGGAGTGGCGTGTGCTGAGTCGACGGTACCGCGTTCGGGTCTATCTTGGATCTACCACGTCTACCTCGCTGTGGACCGCCGACTGTTCGCCACCGCCGACGATCCGTGCCGCCGAGTGTCCATGGAACTTCGCGATCTCGAACTCGAGTACGGCGCGCCGCCAGAGCGCTGGAGTCAACTCGGCCTCGACGTAATCATCGACTTGCGCGACTCACCCGACCCGGATCGACTCCAATCGATCGCACCTTGCTGGTTCTTCGACGTGGGAGGCGCCGCACTACTCCGACCGATGCAGCAAGGCGAACACGTGACCTCGGCTGGGCTCTGGGAAGCGCGACTGGGTAACCCGTGCCTGGTCCTGCGCAGCTACTCGGCAACGGATCCTGTATCGCTGAAGCGCAACCAGGCGGCCGTGCTCCCGAGCTGCGTCGACTTCGTTTCGACCGCGCTTCGCAGGCTCGCTCAAGATGGCGTCCCATCTTACGTGTCTGCGGAGCCAGAAAGACCGGAGAAGACGCAAGCGCCGGGTGCGCTGTCGGCATTGGCGCTCGGGCTACGGGTGGCCTTGCGGCTCGTGCAACGCCGCTTCGGGCAACGTGGACGAAACCAGTGGTCGATTGCCATCCGAAGCGATCGAGAGGGCCGGCCGTTCTCAACCGATCAGGTGCAGATCCTACAGCCTCCTCCCGACCGCTTCTACGCGGATCCGTTCCTTCTCGAAGCCGCCGGGCGACGCGTACTGCTGTTCGAAGACTATCGGTACGCGGCAGCGCGCGCGTGCATTTCCTGGTGTGAGATCAATGGGGATGGACAGCCAGGCGAGGTAGCCGCTGCACTTGAGCGTCCGTACCACCTCTCATACCCATTCGTCTTCGAGTGGGAGGGGCGCCAGTACATGCTTCCCGAGACTGCCGAGAACCGAACCGTCGAACTATACGTCGCGGATTCCTTCCCCAACTCCTGGCACCTGGAGCGCACGCTCATGCGCAATGTAGAAGCCTACGACCCGACGCTGCTAGAACATGATGGTCGGTACTGGCTGTTCGTCAGTCTTCGGGCGCGCGGCGGAAGCCCCGACGAAGCGCTGCACGCATTCCATGCGGAGACTCCTCTGGGTCCGTGGAACGCGCACCCGATGAACCCGCTCGTGACGGACGTGCGGCGCGCACGACCCGCGGGCTCGTTCTTCAGGCGCGACGGCGAACTCATTCGACCGAGCCAGGACGGTTCGGTCCTCTATGGATACGCGATGACACTGAACCGCGTCATGCAGCTGTCACCTGAGTCCTATGCCGAGGAACCGATCGAGCGAATCGAGCCCAGCTGGTTCCCGGGCGCGATCGGAACGCACACGTTGTCGCGGGGCGGGGGATTCGAGGCAATCGATGTGAAGCGAGTCGTTCAGCCGACAACGTGATGGATGCGGAGGATGCAGCCCTGCGCCGCCACCGCGCTATCGCTTCGCGGTGCCAATGCCTGCTCGCTCCGCAACCACCCGCCCCGCCGGCCTCGGATCACGGTCCGGATCTGGGGTTCGGCGTTGACAGGCAGCTAGTCGACGTAACGGTGCCACTCTACACTCTGTGAGATACGGGGTCGCCGAACAGTTCGACGAGCGCCAAAATTGAATCTACGCGGAGACCTTCTTCGCAGACTCGGCTAATCGGTTCGGTAGCCCGGAAGCCGACCGCTGGAGATACAGGATCCACGTGAGTCGTTGGCTTGGCACATGACGTACATAACGCCGCGATCAGAACGAGAAACGACAACGCTTTCATTCTGCGGTCCAACGTTCGGGCCGCGCTGGCTATCCTGCCCACACCTGCGGCCGTCACAAGTGATGTTGGTGTTTGCATGGGGAAGATTCTAGCGGCCACGGTGTGTGGAGTGGAGGCCGGCAGGTGCCGTGCACGGCGCACAAGCGCGGTCGCTCGGTAGGTCGCACGTCAAAGTAAACGGACGAATTCGTCTACCGTGAGACCTGCTTCGCGGATCAGTGCGCGCATCGTACCTTTCGCGACACTTCTATGGTCTGGAATGACAAGGCGTCTATGAGGCGGATCGTGATGACGCAGCACAATGTGACTACCGCGCTGGCGGTCACGCTCGTATCCGATTTGCTCGAATGCCCGGACTACGTCCCGACCCGAGATGCTAGGTAGCTTGCTCAAACGGCGACTTCGACAAGCTCTTCGTTGATCGCGGGTGGGATGGGTTCATCTCGATCGTTCAAGCTTTCGAGATATGCCGCGATGGCTTCTTCGGCATTCGAAATGGCTTCCTGACGGGTTGTGCCCTGTGTCACGCACCCGGGGAGTGAGGGCACCTCAGCCACGAAAACGCCGTCTTCGTCCTGCTCGATCAGTACACGAAACTTCACGTTACGCCTCCCTTCAGGGATAACCATAGCATTATCAGCAGCCCCATACGTGCGACCTAACGTACGGGCCGCTTACCCGCGGCCGCGTGAAATTGTAGATTTAGCATGGGGAAGATTGTAGCAACCCAAGAGGAAGAACGGGCGGTCGTCGGGTGCCGTGCACGGCGCACAAGTGCGGCTTGTTAGGCAGCAGAGTCGATCTAGTTTTCAAGCCACCGAGAATCCAACTCCGAACGGATGAGCTGCCTGTGGGTTGAAATCGCTTTGGACTTCGTGTTGTCGGAATAAACCGTTACGGTGCATTCATACGACCGCGAAGGTCGAAGGCAGCTAATGTCGCCAGATTCGAAGATCAAAACACCCTCCTGTGTTCCAGATTTAGGAGATACCAATATCAGCGGACCTCCGCAGGGATCTTCGAAACTACCTTCAACGAATGAGCCGGAAGGCAAACTCTCGTTCTCTTTTACCGCGATTGTGAGGAATGCAGTGCGGGATGCGGTGACGACAGACACTCCTCCACCTACTGATTCGAAATACTCGGAGGCTACAGCCCGAGGGGTCGCGAGTCCGGCTTCTTCTAAAAATCCTACACAGCCCACAAGTGCAGCGAGTACGGTTACAAAGCTTGCTACGCAAATTTTCATTTTATGCTGCCTAACGTGCGGGCAGCTCATCTGCGGCCGTCACTAGTGTTGTTGGTGTTTGCATGTGGAAGAGTCTAGCAGCCAACGTGTAAGGAGTGGAGGCCGTCAGGTGCCGCGCAAAGTCGCGCGCGCGCACGGTTGCGAGCGAGGCTTGTTGGGCGGCAGTATACCGAGGCTATAAATCAGAGAATACTTCGTGATAACGCACCCAGCCTCGTGCGCCCGACAACACACCGGGTTTTAGCTCCAGCACTTGAAAATGTGAATCGAATTGCTCGCTCTCGTAACGAAGACCCAAAGGCGCTGCAAGGACGAATCCAAACCGCGCGTAGTAGGTGGGATCGCCAAGAACAAAAACGGTGAACCACTCAACATCCGCGCAGCGCGCAAGAGCTTCGCGAATCAAAGCTGATCCGATGCCTCGATCTTGCGCAGATGGTTTTACTCCGACGGGAGCAAGTCCCGCGTATCCACACTTGGAAGGGCATTCCTCGATTCTGACGGGCGACAGGAAAATGTGACCAACAAGCTCCCCGGCGACCTCCGCGACCAGTGAGATTTGGGGGAATGCGGCGACGCGCAGTGATTCAACGAGTTTGCCCTCATTGGGCTGGCTGAAAGCAACCTCATGGATCTCGCGTACCGTCGAGTGATCGGAGTCGATCTCATCTCGAATGGCGAACTCTTGCATCTGCCGCTTAACGTGCGGGTCGCTCACCTGCGGCCGTCACAAGTGTTGTTGATGATTGCATGGGAAAGAGTCTAGCAGCCAAGAAGTGGGGAGTGGAGGCCGGCAAGGGCCATGCACGATCGCGAGCGTGATGGGATGGACTCCTTCGGGTTCGGACGATACCCAAGGCGCTAGCTTGCATGCTTGGCTTCGATGGCCAGCTTGAGGCCCATCGCATCGAGCAGTGTCTCAAGGCTTCGAAGTTCTGGGTTTCCTCTATCCGAAAGCATTCGGTACAGATGCTCCCGGTTCAGTGAGGTTCGTTCGGCTAGCGCACCGAGGCCGCCCTCTTGCGCCCGTGCCACATCGGATAGGGCCACGAGAAATACGTCGGGGTCCGCTTCATCCAGTGCTGCGTTCAAGTATGCGATGGCTTCCTCTGGATCGTGGAGGGCGTCGTCTAGATGTTCGGTGTAGTCTTTAGCTCTGGTCATGTTCTTGGCTCCGATAGTCGCGCCAGTACTCCTCAGCGCGCTGAATATCTCGTTTCTGCGTGCCCTTATCTCCGCCGCAGAGCAAGATCACCACGCGGTCCCCCTCCCGCCCGTAGTAGATTCTGTACCCAGCCCCGGTATGGATCCGCAGCTCGAAGATGCCATCCCCGACGCGCTTCGAGTCGCCGAAATTCCCTAACCGTACGTAACGCTGCGATCCGTGCACGAATTCGAGCGCGAACCCGCTGGTCCTTGATCGAACGTTCCCAGGATGCGTAAGGCTCCTTGCCCGCCACGGTGACATAGATCCGGACTTCCTGTTCCTTCGGCACGATTCGATTGTAGCTTTAAAGCTACTCCCCGGCAAGCCGCAACTCCAAGGCGATGACCTCAATGAAACGCCCTCCGGATCAGGTATTCTGGCTTACCAGTTGATTACCAAAACAACCCATAACCAAAAACAGCCACGAATCCTAGGTTTTAAGCCCGAATACGATAGGGAGCATTTGAATGGCATTCAGGAGGTCGACGGTTCGATCCCGTTCAGCTCCACCACCAGCGTAGCGATCGGAGTTGTGACACTGAGCCGCAGGCGAAGTGTCCATCACTCCATCTGCCAGCGTAGCGATCGTTAAGCCGTGAGACTTCGCCGTAAGTGAAGTCTTCAGCTACTCGTCTTCCTCTAGTCTGCGTTCGTACTCTTTGAGTTTGTCTTTTGCGCCCTCGCGCGTTGACCAGGTGCGGATACGCGATAGATCGACTTTGTGCTGCCTGCTGACCAGCACTGCTTGCTCGAGCGCCTGGGGGTCATTCCAGTGATAGAACGCCGCGAGGCGATCCATCACGGATTCCGTTGGATGCAGTAGCCGCAAAGTTCCCACCCGTGTCTGAAGCTCGGCTACGTCACGAATTGTTTCATTGCCGATTTGAAGCGGGCCGGGAGGAAACTCTACCCAGTACTCGGTTTGGGGATGCACCCAATGACGTCCCTGTTTGCGCGCAAAGCCAAGTTCTTCGAGAGCGGGTCCTACCGTTTTTGCAATACCTTCGACGATGAAATCGAGATCTTTGGATTCGTATGCATTGTCGGAGTAGATTGAAACAACAGCGCCTCCAGAGAGCACCGCACGAATACCATGGCGCTCAAGACGTGTGCACACAAGCGCCGCAACTTCTTCTACTTTGAGATCGGGTGTCACTTCGCTCATATTGGTTTGCCGCTGCGTCGCGGACGACGGCGTTGCGCAAAGTATCGCTTACGTTCGGCCGCGGGTAGCGCGCGAAGCGCTTTGGCTAAAAGGGCGCGGACTTCGGCCAAGAACGCGTAGCGCGGATTCCAAAGAAAGAGGCGAGTACGTCCCTTGAGAACACTCACCAGCAGGCCAGCATTCTCAAAGCGCATAAGTTGGCGTTGAACAATGTTGAGTGAGATTCCGTAGGTCTCGGCGATCGCGGAAGCGTACCCCTCTCCGTAGTGCTCCAAATAAAGCAGCACTTTCTCGGCGGTTGCGTTCCCAAAGAGGGCATCAAGCATTTGTATCACCTACCTTATAGGTAATATAACCTATAAAGTAGGTGAGTCAACCAATCTCTGACAGCAGCCTGCATCCCATCGAGGCGCTGGATTGCACGAATGGCATTCAGAAGGTCTACCGCGCATGCAACGAAGTCGCGTGCGCCACGGGTTGGTTGCTAGCGGCTTTGACTCGAATGGGAGCGTTGTTCGATTCTCTCAATGGTCTGCTGCACTTCTGGAGTCTTCGAGCTGATTTGAGTCTCTGCGTTCCTCTTGAAACGGAAATCGCAGTGGCTGCAGCCATCCGCCAGCGTCTGACTTCTGATGAGACCCCAACCAAGCGCGTCGCTGAAGGCGATGTCAGACATACATACGTAAGGCGCGAATTCGGCTGCCCCCAGTTTCTTCGCCAGCTCCAAATTCCCGCATCGAACGTAGTCGACGCCAAAATCGAAATCGGCGCCATCGCCGGTCATATAGCGAACTTCGAAGTCGCCGAATCGTCCGTGTTGGTTTTTTAGTTCGCGGCGGCTCATGATCCGCCTCATAAGTGCTGAGTACATGAGTCGTTCAAGTAGCCAGCGTTTCCATCTCGGAAACTCTGCCATCCTGAGTCGAATCCCTTCGTGACAAATCTCCCAAGCTTCCGAGGGTGTCGCTCCGCGTTCTTTCACAGCCTTATAAACCGCAACTTCTTGCGCCGTAACACGAAGGAAGTGGTTCAGCATCTTCGCCCGGATGCCGTTGATTCTTGGAATCTGCGGCAGGATCTTTTCATACTCCGCTCGGGCAACACGATACAACGCGTCGGCGTTCTCCTCGCCGAATCGTTCTGCGACGAAGGGCCGGACGAGTTTCGCGGTCCTATCGAAGTCCCGAAGGAGCCGATCGCTGTCCCTTGTCCGAGTGTGGTTTCGCATCCGTCCTCCGAAATTCGACCTGCTAAGGAAGAACTGCCCACGCCACATAAAGACCGAGCGCAAACGCAATCGCCGACCACGCGCGGATGAAGAGACTCCCCCGGCTGGACCACCAGTCCACGACTTTGCCAAACCGCCCAAGTCCGACGAAGGGAGTGAGCAGGGCCGCTAAGACAGCAAGGACACCAAAGATACGAAGCAAGTCTGGTGCTTTGGATTCGGGCGCGACGAGGAATAGCGCCACCCCAAAAACCAGGCGGAGCGCAGCCGCGGTATAGAGTCCTCCTGGGGTTTGGATGCGCCGAACAAACGCCAAAAGCCGAGCCGGCGATAGTATTCCCAAGACGCCCAACGCTACGATGAAGAGGCTTAGGCCGAGAGCTACGTAGGTCATGATGAGCCGTGCCCGCGAACAGACGGCCGCTCCATTATCGTCGCCATGTGATGTTGTAAGTGATCTGGATGCTGCTCATTCGATATCTCCTAGACAGACGAATCTGTAGGAAGAGGACCATGTACGAAAGGCTGCATCTTATGTGCCACCTCGCATGCGCGCAGCATTGTCGCGCAAGCTTGGCTATTTGGGGCGCAGCGGGATGGCCGGTCCCGTGATAAAAATTTCGCGCTCTGAGATTTCCGTAAGAAAGTTCGTTACACCCCCCAACGTGCGTACGGTGATGATGTTCTCTCCGGCTTGATTCACTTGGATGGCTGCCTCGAACTGAGCCCTAGCAACCGGGGAGGGCCTTGGGATCACCAACTCGAAACTTTTACTTTTCATGATACTCGTCGCCTTAGCGACATCTTCGATCGCACTCTTGGCAAACTTCGGGTTCGCTACACGACTGATATGTCTCTTCGGAGTGAGAGCTGCGTGCACGTTAAGAACGTCCCCTTCTAGGGGCGTTAGCTGCTTGAAATCAAGCTCGAAGGGGGCGATATCCGCAATATCGTCAACGATTTTCGGCGTCGCGTTTGCCTTAGGCTTAGACCAGCGTTTCCAGAGCTTCTGAAGGACGTTACTTCCGGCTTTAGCGACAGCTCCCCCAACACGGTTGAGGCCACCGGTAGCTCCCAAAACAAAACCGAATTCGCCGACCGGGTCGTCCTTCATCCTCTCATGAAATTCCTTGAATATCTCGTCTTGCGTAGGCTCACTGTGTTCGGGCCAGCTTCGAGTGAGCGGACGGCGTGCAAGGGGAAAGCGACCGTCAGGGTCGACCATCGTGGTTGGGCGGTTGTCAACGTAGGCATAGCCATTGGGCAGCCCGCGCCCAGCGCCGCTGAAGAGCACCGGATCCTGACTTAGGAAGCGCCCCGCGAATGGATCGTAGTGACGCGCGCCGTAGTAGTGGAGATTCGACTCGGCGTCGTGCTCCTGGCCGGTAAACAGGTGCCGCGGAGCGTTCGCGCTCGGTTCTAGCGATTGACCGGTCGCATCGACCCGTGCTGTTACCTCGCCGTACGGAGTAGTAACCGTACGCTGAATCACCTTGCCGCTGCGATCGGTCACGACCACACTCGACCCGAGTGGATCCGGGTGGTAGAAGCGGTACTCGACCGCGGAAGCCGGCAAGCTCGCATACAGACCCGACGCTAGCAGCAGGCTGACCACAACTCGCTTCCTCGATGTCATCCGATCTCCGCACACGCCCAATCCTTACCCCGAGCAATACCAGTGTACCACTCGACCCAGGCGGCGGTTTCTCAGCAATTATCAGTTCATGGGTACCGACTCAGCCGCGCCAGGGGCCACTCAGCGGTAAGGAGCTGCGGTAGCAGCAAGCCGAGCACGTAACCGCCTGAATTAGCTAGGCCCCCACAACGCCTGCTGATTCGCATATGATAGCGACGGGATGCGCGGGATTCGATCGCTTGAGGTGCTCTTGCTGGCGGCGCTGGTTGCTGGGCCGCTTTTCGCAGGGCAGACCCTTGCCGATGTTCCTGATCTCTCGAACTACCAGGGGCTGCTGCTGGATCCGAACGGCAATCCGCTGAACGCGACCGTCGATGTGACGCTGCGGATCTACAACGATCCCAACTCGGTCGCTCCCGGCAATCTGCTTTACGAAGAAGTTCACCTGAACGTTCCCGTGATCGACGGCGTGTTCGATGTGAAAGTCGGATTAGGGGACGTAACGTCGGGCCCATTCAACGTGCTGGTTTTTCTGGGTGCAAATCGTTGGCTCGAGATCGGGATCGACAGCGAGACGCTGGTACCGCGCCAGCAGTACACCAGTGTGGCGTACTCGTTTCAGTCCCAGGTCTGCGTGAATGCAGCCGCGCTCGAGGGCGAGGACCTGGCGGGGGTCATTTCCGCTGCGCAGACCGGCTTGGCGACTCAGGCTCAACTGCTTGGGCACGCGGCCGATCCAAACGCTCACCACGACAAGACCATGAGCTTCGCCGAGTTGACCGATCAGGCGAGCGACGGTCAGATTCCTTCCGGCATCGCGCGGGATTCCGAGGTGCTCGCGCTGCTACTGCTCGTGGATGGAGACACTTCGCTGCTCGACGCGGACTTTCTGGATGGACTCGACTCCAGCGCATTTGCACAGTCCGCTGACGTGTTCGGAATCGTGCTCGACAACGACGGAGCGGGCTCCGGACTGATCGCGGACATGCTCGACGGCGTACACGCTATTGGTTTCCTGCGTTCGAACGCGGACGACAGCTTCACTGCGAGCACGCTAACGATTGAAGATGGGAGTTCGCTGGTCGTGGAAGATAGCATGACGATCGGCCCAGCCACCGTCACCACCACCAATATTTCCGATGGCGACGCCAACAACACCGTGCGCTTCGCCGGCGCCAACTTGATCATGGAGCTCGGTGACTCTTCTGCCGACGACGTTTTCATGCCTGGCGAAGTCATCGCCGGTGGACCACTTACGCTGACCTCCGGCAGCAACCGCTATCTACCCGTGCCCGCAGCCGAGTTTTCGGCGTCACACGCCTCGAGCGGCGAGGAGTGGTACTACAGTACCGGGTTCGGCTTCATGCAGGGCGGCAGCTCCCCATGGGCGATATCGCTTACGGCACCGGTGGATCTGCCAGACGACTCGACGATCGAAGCGCTCCGTTGTTACTGGTACGACAACGCGGGCGGCGGGGTGAACCTGAACCTCGACGTCACGCTGTATCGACGTGAGTATACCTCGACCAGCAACGAGTCGATTGCGTTCGTCGGCACGGATATCGTGCACCAGAGCACCAACGTCAATACGATTTCCGACATCACCATGACCTTGGGCCGCGAGGTCGTGGATACGAACGCCTACCAGTACTTCCTATGGGTGTTCTTCGACACCGACACCGGCGCACCGTTCAACGAGCTGCGCTTCTACGGCTGTAAGATCACCTACAGCGGAGGCAGTTTCCCGTAGAGAGCTTGCCGCAGACTCTCCGCTGCCTCGCCGACTCTATTGGCGTAACTCTTGTCTCGGGGTCCGAGGGTCTTTCCGAGTCCTGACAAATCCTCTTTTGCCAGTTCGAAGCTTTCGGACACCCTCGAGCGTGTCGGCAGTGGGCCGCTCCTCAAGATCCTTGAATCGCGGGTTCTCAATCACGGTGATGGGTCCGTCCGGGGGTGGCGGCGACGGTGAGGGTGGGGGTGCCTGCACGGGGAGACTCCGGTGCTCGATCCCACCAACGATGTACACCGTGCTCGGGGGGAACATCACAGGGAAGTTCTCGGAGAGCCATTCAATTCCATTCCAAGGCACCTGGCGTTCAATAATTTCACCACTGCCCTCGCCAATGATGTCGGGCCCGTCGCCTTCGCCCGTTGGTTCTTGCGGCCCCGTGCTTCCGGGTAACAGAACGCCAGATTCAGGACGGTCGCCGTCGCGACCTTCGCCTTCGTCCGCTGGCCCATTGAGGCGCTCGAGATCCTCGGGGCTGAAGAAGCCGCTGAACTCCACAATACCAGGATCATCGTCGAGACTCTCGCCGAGCCGGATCGCGTTTGTACCCGTGGGGTCGATCAGGTGGGTGGGTCGATTTCTCACGTAGGCGTGGGTGTTGAAATTCCCAGGTTCTGAGGTGAGCATCGAGAAGCTGACGCCCGGAAACGCATCCGTTAAATCGGGGTCCACGGAGAGGAACTTCCCGACAAACGAGTCGTAGTAACGCGCATTAAAATAATGGAGCCCGCTCTCGGGATCGTGCTCTTGATCGGTAAAGAGATGCCGTGGACTGTTGGCCCCGGGTTCGATCGAGTTGCCCTCGCCATCGAGTACACTTCGCATTTCACCGTACGGTGTACTCACTGTGCGCTGCACAACTCGCCCGCTTCGGTCGGTTACTACGACGTTCGAACCCAGCGGGTCCGGATGATAGAAGCGGTATTCCGCGGCTTGTACCGAGCTGGCAGCGGCAAATACGAGAACACCCAAGAGGAGCAGGTAGTACATCAAGAGGAGTGTACTATGCGCATCGCACACGAGGCAAAGTCTCTCAATCGGCGAGCGTTTATGGGCACGCAACTAGGTGGAAACGGATCGCGACAACCGCGAGAGAACAGGGCATTTCTCGCCGCGGTACAGTCCTGACTCGCTCGAGAATATTGCGGAGCTTTGCTCGTGTTAAGCTCGGCACGGTTATGGATTCGAGACTCGAACTACTTTCACGGCTCCAGCAGTCAGGCGTCTGCGCGCGGGTGGTACTGCCCGACGGGCAGGGACATGCGCTCGGCGGCAGCCCCGCGCGGGTGGTTGTTCGGTTCCATAGTCAGGCTTCGCTGGACGCGTTGGTATCCGGCGACCATCTGCGGCTGGCTCGGTCCTACCTCGCGGGCGAGATCGACATCGACGGCAGCATGCTCGAGATTATGCCGATCACGGCTCTATTGGATCTCGATCCCGGCATCTGGACGCGAGTGTTATTTCAACTGCGACTGCGCTTGCGTAATCGCCGTCGTTTTCAACGTGAATCGATTCAGTTTCATTACGACCGCCCCCCGGAGTTCTTCCTGCCGTGGTTGGATCGCTGGCGTTCGTATTCCCACGGCTTTTACGAGCACCCAGACGATACGGTAACTGCCGCGCAAGCGCGCAAACTTCAGTACGCCATCGACGTGCTACAGCTAAAACCCGGGATGCACGTCTTCGACATGGGTGGCGGTTGGGGGTCGTTTATAGAGTTCGCGGGCCGCCAAGGCATACACGTGACCAGCGTGACGATTTCGAAGGAGCAGTACTGCTACGTAACGGAACTGATTCAACGCGAAGACCTGCCATGCCAAGTCGAGCTCGTGGACTTTCTCGATTACCGACCCCAGCAGATGTTCGATGCCGCGGTTTTTATGGGAACGTTCGAACATTTTACGGACTACGGTTTTGCCGCACAGTTTTTGAGCCAGCACCTGAAGGAAGGTGGCGGCCTGTACGCGGACTTCTGCGCCCAACAGAGGGACTTTCTCGCCGGTGAGTTCCTCACGCGCTATATCTGGCCCGGTACGGCTACGTACGTAAACCTGCCGCGTTTACTCGAGAGTCTTCTACACCAAGGGCTGCGGATCCGAGAAGTTCGCGACGACACACTGAGCTACGCGCGCACCGTCCATGATTGGGCTCACGTATTCGATCAGGAGGAAAAGACGTTGACTGAGAACTTCGGTCGTGAGTCCACCCGCGCTTTCCGGCTTTTTCTCTGGGCGAGCGCGTACTTTCTCTACCAGGGCCGAACCCAGGCTTACCATCTGGTCGCGCAGCGATGAAGTTCGTACCCGTGAAAGCGCCGTACGTTTTGGTCTGTGTCATGCTTGGGGTTGCGCTGGGTTGGATACCCGTGCTCTTACACGGTCCGATTCCGGAGAAGTTCAATCTCTACTACATACATGGATCGATTGCAGTTTGGGCGTTCTACTCCGCGCGAATGATGATCGGATTCGTCGTTGGTGTGAGTGTGTGGCCGCGGCGCTGGTACCTGCGTGGACCGCTTTGGGGATGCTTGACGATGTTACCGGTCACGTTCTTTTCGCTGGCGGTTCCCGAGTGTGGTCCGGGCTGCATGGCTCAAAATTTACTCACAGCGAGCGGGATTGGATGCTTGGTGGCGGGACTCGCATTTCTGGTAACGGGGAAGCATCACGCCTGACCGGCATCAGCAGAGCCGCGAGTGTACAGAGGAAACAACCGATCGCAAAAGCGTCGCCGTACCGGTTGTAGAACGTTGTGGTGTTGAGCGCTCGAACTTCACCCCGGAGGACTTCTTGGGTAAACGTCTGCGTTCGTTTCAGGACGCGGCCCCAAGGGTCGACGATCGCGGAAGGGCCGGTGGTGGACGCCCGCACCAGGTAACGACGCTGTTCCACTGCACGGATCGTAGCGATGTCGAATTGTTGTTCAGCGAACTTCTTATGCGGAATCCAGGTGTCATTGGATGGATTAATCAAGAATTCGGCACCGCGCGTGACCCGGTCGGCCACGACCTCGGGAAGCATCGACTCATTGCACGTGACGATTCCCGCGCGACCGATCATCGTGGGTAACGGGTCGCTCGGGTCACCCGAAGAAAACACACGAACACGGTCAAAGCGCCGTCGGATCAGATCGAATTCGGCAAACGGGATGTATTCGGCAAAGGGGACCAGGTATTCCTTGTCGTAGCGCGCTTTGATCTCAGCTGCGGAAGACAAAAGGTACATGCTGTTGAAGAAATCTCCGCGCAATTCGTAGGGCGCTCCTGCCAGGAGTTCAGTCTCGCGAGTTTTCAGCACACTGGCGATGGCTTGGAGATACTGTGGCTCGTCGGCGGGGAAGAACGTCATGGCGGATTCGGGCCAGATGACGAGTGAAGCGTTCGCATTTTCCAAAGCCAGATGGGTCTGTTTCAAGTACGCTTCTAGGTTCTCCCCGTAGTTTTCACGGCGCCAGCCAGATTCCGCACCCAGGTTCGCTTGCACCACAATCAGCGAGGTTGCCGAGTCTGTCGATGGGTCCGCGTGCGCTAATTCGTAATATCCAAATCCAAAGCTGGCGGCGACGGGTACCGCGCCAAGGGCCAGCGCAAGCAGCGAGCGCTTGCGACGCAGGCATTCGGCGATAGTCGCGTTCGCGGCTACGATGCAAAAACTGACCGCATAGATGCCGCCGAGACTTGCGATCTGTAGCAGAGGAACGACGTCGACCAGCGTATAACCGATGAGTCCCCAGGGATTTCCAATGAAAAAAGGTGTTCCCGTGAACAAGCGACCCCGACCCAACTCGCAGGCCACCCAAGCACAGGCGGCAATCCATGGCAGAGCCCCACGGAATCGTTTTTCGGCGGCACCGTAGGCCCAGAACGCGAATCCGTAGTAGGGAAAAGCCATGGTCGTGGTTACGAAAAAGAAGAACGCAAAGCCGACCCAGCTCGGTTGCTCGAAGTAGGTTGCAATGGCCGGTGGCAACCAATCGCCGATCACGTACGCGGCCAACGTCGGCCAGAGCCAAGCGGCGAGCAGTAGGGTTCTCCATCGGGCCTGGCGCAGCGCGACGAACAACGGAACCAAACAGATCCAGACCAGATAGTGAAAGCTATGGGGTGGGAACGCGAGTCCAAAGAGCACGGCCGACACGCAGACGAAAGCGAGTCGAATTAGCGCATGGATCAGCGGCGAATCTCCACGGGGAGGCGCGACTCAAAGCGTTCGATCCCGGTTTCGCCTGCGATGCCCGAGAGGCGACCCGTTACGCAGAGTTCCACCACGTCGTGACCGAGAGCTGTGGTTCGTGCGATGCCCGCGTCCGCGACGGTGAAGTGGATGCGTAGCTTCCGAATGCTCTTGTCAAAGCCCTTCATGCGGCGTAGGTGCCGCTTGTATTTACGCTCGCGGTTAAGATCGTGAAGAAGGGTCGAGCCGCCGCTGCTGGGGCAGCTCGCGCCCGGTGCTACGGCGTGGATGCGAATCGAGTCGGTGTCGATCGCTCGCAGTTCAGGGATTAAGCCTGCTTTGGGCACGAGCGTCAGGTTCAGTAGTTCTGACCCTAGAATCTCGATCGCCGCGTGTTTGCGGCGTCGGCTGATACGAACGGCCTCACGTTTGCGCGATAGTCGATGCGAGGCCACAACCGCGGGCGTGCAGCCATCGCTGCAGTCGCTGGCTTCGCTGCCGTTGGCGCTGCCGGCATCGCAGCTCTCGTCTTCCTGCAACACGCCGTCGCCGCAGGTGAAGCGATCACAGAGGTCGCCGGTACCATCGCCATCGGAGTCGGCTTGATCTCTATTTGGCTGAAACTCGCAGTTATCGTCCGAGTCGAAGAAGCCATCTCCATCGGTATCGGGTAAGCCTAAGAGCAGTGGCGCAAAGCCGATGCAGGCTTGGCTGCCGGGACAATCCGCGGCCTCATTGCAGGCGATCTCTGGTTGATTCTCGCATTCGCCCGCGCTGGTCTCGAAGACCGAACCAAAAGAAAGGGATCCATCGCCCAACTCGCCACCGCCCAAGCCGGTCTGCGGTGTGACGCTGGCGAGCAGATTCGAAGTCAAAATGGACGATGTCTGTTGAACGATCTGATCGCTGCAATCGCCGTCGTTGTTTAGATCGCAAAGCGCGGTGACGGCGTTGCCGCCGGGGCAAATCCCATCTTCGTCGCAGTCCGGACACGTGGATAAATCACACTCGTGAGTGATGTAGCGCACGCTGTCGGGGAAGACGCGCCAGGGGAAGCGCGCATCGCAAGCTTCGGAATCGCACGGGATCACAGCCTGGAAGGTGTTTTCGATCAAGCCGCTGCGCCGATCGAAGAACTTCAACACGCATTCGTTCTGGTCGCCGTCCAGGTCGAGGTCAGCGGCTACGTCCGTTTCACATTGATCGAATGCAACCAAGTTCTCGCCAGCAACAAAGAGTCGTGCTGCCTCAGCAAAAGGCAATAGGTCGATCGCGCCCGTGATGGGATTGAGAAAGCCGATGCGTAGGAAGCGCACGCCGTTGATGTCGGGCGGCAGCGTGAGCACGACCATGTCGTCGACAACCGCCAGTTGATCCACAGCCACAGGGTTCCCGCCGTCCAGCACCTTTTGCAACGCGCCGCTTGCGCCGAGTTCGCCACAGTGCAACGTCGAGTCCGCCGCAATCGCGCAGACGAGCTGATCCGAAATGACGATGCCACCCGGGCTGTTGATACCGAGGTCATGGACCGTCGCGGGACAAAAGATGTTGCCGCAGGGGAAGTAGCGCGCGAAGGCGTGCCGATTGGGGCCGGAAGTGAAGGCAGAAGCCAAACCGCTGACGGCCACCTGATCGACTTGGGCCACGATATCGAGAACGGCCGGTTCAATATTCGTGTCGAGAACCATGAGTACAACGTCATCCAATGTACCGTCACCCGAGAAGTCTGCCGCCAAATCGTTTGGGTCGGGTGCACGCGTCACCAAGATCTTGCCGCCCCCGGCGTCGGTGACCTCGAAGCCGATGAGGTTGCCCGACTCGTCCAGTGTGGGCGCGCCACTGCTGGGTTCTTCCGGTGCGGCCTGCTTGATCAGTCGCGTGACACGGTCGACGACGTAGCTGTCGACATCGGTGTCGGTGTCTTCCGGTACTAAAGCAGACTGGGTTTCAAAGCCAATTACGCGGCCGTTGCCAATGCTTAAGCGGCTGGCCGGAAACGCACCAGGAGTTCCATCTGGGTTGACGCTCAACAACGCCAAAGTATTAAAGTCTCGGTCATACGCGTAGACCTGACCATCACGCAGGAAGGCCAGGATTCTGCCATCGGTCGAGAGTAGAGGTTCCTCACCCTCGCCAATTCGCGTGACCAATCCGGTTACAAGGTCGCGTATGAAGACTTCCGGTACACCCGCTGGCGCAGTGTGTTGGAACGCTAGGCTGAGTCCATCGGCGGACAAGCTTGGCTTGCGTGATTCGCCAGGCAGCGGCTGATCGTCCTCATCGCGGCTCATCAGCAGCGTCGTAGCATTGCTGCGGTCGCGTAGGAAGACATCCCAGGTTCCGTTTGTATCGGTGGGGTCTAGGTTGCTGGCCAGTGATGCGAACGCCACCAGCAGGCCGTCGGCCGAAAGCGAAGCTTCCTCGCTCGAAGCGTCGGCCGGAATTCCGGAGCTATTCACGGAGATCAATTCAGTGCGACAGTTTTCGGTGTCATGGGCAAAGATCTCGCGGCGTAGACCCATGTCCGAGAACAGTGAGAAGGTCGACAGCGCCCCGGAGCCGTGGAGGACGATCTCCAAGCGTACTACGTCGGTTGCATCGAAGCCCGCGTCTTCGCTGGCCGTTGCGGTCTTGCCGCCCTCGCCGGATTGATCACTGAGCGAGGTTAGATCGAGTGTGTCGAATCCGTCCGGGCCGTCGTCGACGACATCCTTGGTCCAGCCCTTGGGTACGTCGTAGCTGCGTACGCGACCGCTGCCATCGATCAGCCGCAGTTCGGCGCTACTTGATTCCAGGTCGACGAGCACGATGCGGTCGAGCTCCGCGCCGACCGGGAAGTCGAAGGCGACCAAGCCGCCGACGCGGGAATCGTCCGGCGTGTCGAAGATCCCAGGCTGAGTTTGATCGGGGTTGTCCGTGCTCTGCAAGATGAGCACGTTGCCCAGGTCCACGAGTAAGTCGGGGTCTTCCATGCCCAGATTCGGACCGCTTGGATCGGTGTCAAAGATCGCGGCGCCCAAGGTGCCGGGAGCGTCGACCGAAAGCGTAATACCATTTCCCACGTCGGTTCCGTCTGCCAACGCTTGACCGTTCGCCCGTCCATCGAAGCCGAATGTCTGCGTCTGCGAAAACGCCACCACTTCGCCGCCTGCCGCCAAGGCCAAGTCGGAAATGGGACCGCGTAGGGGGACGGGCGTTTCGTTGCAGTCGCCGCGGTCGGCCACGCTCACGAGTTCGCCGAGGCCGCTACTGAGATCGATCAAAAACGCGCCCGCGGTCTGCCCGCCGCCGCGCCGGAGAAACGCGATGCGGTCTCCGTCGCCGGAGGCGATGGGGGTTTCGTTGATGGTCTGGCCGCCAGCGTTCGTGTCCGGAACATCCTGTACGAGCAGTTTGGCATTGGCCGCTTCAGGGACCAGGAAGTAGACCAGCCCGTCGCTAAAAACGATCGGATCGGCCGAGGTTCCGGTCTGACTGATACCACGCGGACTTTGAATGATGCGTGGGTCGGTTTCGATGGCGAAATCAAATGATGTTTGCTCGGCCACGCCGCTTTCGGTGAGACAGAGCACGCGTAGGATTGAATTGAAGACGTCGCCGTTGCCGTTGATATCGAAGCTGTTTTCCCAGGGCTCTGGAATCGCGAACGCCACGCATTCCTGCTCTGCCTTAACCACGGGTGCTTGGGAACGTCCCTGTTGAATCAGCGCAACGGCCAGCGCGTCCGCGGGTGCTCCACCAAAGTCGTTGCCGATCTTTTGAATCACACCGGTGCTGCGTTTTTGCAATAACAACGCGCCGCGATCTAAGGCGTCGCCATCGGCGTTAAGCAGCAAGCCTTCCAAGGTTTCGTCGAGTACGAAGCAGTTGAGCTCACTGGACTGACAGAGACCTTCGAGCGGCACGAAGAACTGTGTACCTGCATCGTAGGCGCCGCGCGGAATCACACCGGGTCCGAGGCCACCCCCACTCCGCAGGAATGCAAGATCAAAGAGTGCGGGACCGCATGTCCCACCCAACGCGCTGCAGTCCGCGTCATTGCTACACGGCTCATTCGTGGCGTTGCGGTTTTGGTAGCAGACAGCCGTCGCACAGGTCTGGCCCGACTCGCAACCGTCGGCGCTCACACAGGGCGTGCCCACGGGTGAACCGGCATCGAAACATTCCAAAAATTCAGGGCTGCGCCGCGCAAAACGCAGCACTGTGGCGACCGCGTCGGTTGATCCGTTCCAATTGGCCGAGTTCGGATCATCAGGATTGAACGTGGGGTCAAAGACCGGTGCGAGTGGTAAACCGAGCGGTGTAAACGAGCGACCGGAGAATGCCGGCAGCCGAATCGGAACGCCCGTTCCTAGAAACGCCTCGATGGTCGTGCTGGCATCGATGAGTTGCGGCGGTGGAAAGCCCTGCGTTGCGCCTTTGAAGAGCACGCCTTCCCAGTTGATGGGTGCGAGCACATTGCCTGCGATATCGAGCGTAAACCGAAAGTCTGGGTCGGCGCCGTCGTCGCAAGGGGAAAGAGGGTTGCCGTCACTGGAACACATTTCCGCAAAGTCATTAAAGATGGGAAGCGCGGTGAAATGTGGAAAGCGTTGGCTCTGTCGATCGGCGGACGTGCGACACGAGCCATCCACATCGAAAAACTCATCGATGCAGGCCACGGTTCCGACGGCTTCGGCGCAGCGTTGCGATGCCAGTTCCTGTGGTAGCGGTGAGGCACTTGGACTCACGATGATCTTGGCCGGACCCGCGAGCGTGAGCTCATCCGACGCTGCAGTGACGAGATCATCGCTATTGGGGAATTCAAAACTAAGTCGGCATTCGCTGATCCCCGTGCCCACATCTTTTTCGTTGATCGCGATATCCGCGTTGTCGCGGCAGACAGCGGTTCCGCCTTGTGCTGCCAATGTCGTGGCCCACGACTGGGTCTCGCTGAGTGCCGCGCCCGAGCAGCTCGTGGCGAGGACGATGACGTTGACTGCGCCACCGGGTGGGGTAAAGACGACGCTGGTGAGGACGTCGTCTGGGTCGATGCAATTCCCGCTGCTGGTGTCGCGTAGCCCCAGTGACGTTCCATCGCAGATTTCCGTTCGCACACGAAGTTCAACGATCTGGCCGGGCGCGGCATAGGGTTGATTGAGACAACCCACGCCACCTTGGAAACACTCGGTGCGACTCGGAATATTGTCGCAACCGGCCTCTGCCTCCAGCGAGATCAAGAGGGCGAGCGAACACAGAACAGCTCGAGCGACGAAAGATATCACGTCAACCGTTCTAGAGGTTGACGCGAATAGATGTCAAGCAAGAGTCCGCGTTTGATCGCGCTCGATGCGGTCGCGTTCGGGGTCTGTTCCAAGCTGCTCACAGGCTTGAAGTGCTTTATCCCACCAGTTCTTCGCCCGAGCCTCTTTTCTCATGACAGCGTAATAACGCGCCATCAAGCGATATACCGGGGGACGTCGCCAGGCCACGAACGATGCACCGCGGAGCGCGGCTCGGCCGCTGGCTCGTGTACGCCGCGCCCACCGGGATTGTTCGCTGGATTCCGTCGCGGTCTCGAGATGCGCCAGATCCAACTGAAATCGCGCCCGTTGGTACGAACTCAGGTGAAAGGGTGGAACCGGTCGGCAGCGTCGGATGGTCTTCTCGCAGCGTTCCAGCGAAGCCTCGGCGTCATCCAGTCGGCCGAGTTCGGTCTGTGCAGCGGCTTGAGTAGAAAGCGAAAGCACGTGGAGCAGATCCTCGGGACATTCGTCGTAATACTGTTGCGCCGCGCGGATGGTTGCTTCGAATTGCTCCTGTTCAAACTGCAGCAACATGGGCAGATAGTATTTATTGGTCTTCGCCAGATCGTGCTGATAGAAGTCCCAGATCTGCTCGATCCGTTCGAGATGCTCGAGAACGGTCTCGTAATTACCTTGGCGGATGTATTTCTCAGCGACCAAACCCAGGTAATTCGTGACGGTCCAAATCGCACCCGACTGGAGATTTTTGTCGAGCAAGGCATCGGGAATTTCATGGTCTTCCGACCAGTCTCCCTCTAAAACATGGTGTAGAAAATTCATGAAACGGAAACGCACGAACTCGTGATGATTCTCTGGATCCACGAGTTGGGCAGCGAGGTTTAGGAAGCGACGGCTGATGCCAAAACTTGCGCCACCATACGCGAATATGCCAACGGCTCCGGCGTACATTCCACCCGCGCCGGGCACGGAACTGGGATCGACCGTCTGTAGCTTGGCTAGAGTCGCCATGCTGTCGAAGAGGAAACGTGTCGGCGAGGTTGTGGTTTGAGCTTCCGCGCGTTCGAAGTTGAGTGAAATGATTTCACGATCCTGATTGCCGGCTTTGCGGCCGCCACCCAATTGTGAGGACAGGTAGAGCCGCATAAGAACCCCGCTAATATTCAAGCCGAAGCGCAGCGCGATCAGCACTATGTTACGGGGCACCCACTCACCGAGGGCGTCGAGCGCAAGGTCGAAGTGTTCGGCAGCTTCGATCAGCTGTCCCCGATTGTAGAGCGCTTCGCCGATCTTGCGTTCCAGCTCGGCTCGTTTGCCGGAATCGGCGCGGTCACCGTACATTTCAAAGTAGAGCTGCGACGCCTCGCGGAAAAAGTGCAGCGCTTCGTTGGAAGCTGCGACCCGTGCAGCTTCATCGCCCGCGCGAAAAAGGTAGGTCTCGGCGCGTTCGGCATCCCCGGCTTTGCTGAAATGAAACGCCAGCATGCCGTAGTAGCCGGGCAGGTTCGCCGTCAGTCGGTGTTCAATGGCCTCGGCCACGTGAAGGTGGATTTCGCGCCGCCGCAGCTCGAGGATGCCCTCGTAGGTCACCTCGTGGATCAGTGGATGACGAAACGCATACTCAATGCCCTGCAGGCGATCCCATTCAACCAGAAACTGCGATCGAACCAGGCTGGCCAAGTCCTGCTCGAGCTGTTCCTTGTCATCGATGATCTGCGCCAATACATCGAAGTGAAAACTACGGCCAACGACCGCCGCCAGCTGCAGGAGTTTCTTACGTTCGAGGTCCAGGCGATCGATCCGCGCCATGAGAACCTCTTGAACCGTGCCGGGGATCTCCACTTGATGAATATTGTCATTGGCCTGCAGGCAGCCGTTCACGACTTCGATGGCCCCGGTCTCAAGCAAGGCTCGAATGACCTCTTCGATGTACAGGGGATTGCCCTGGGCCTTGTCCTCGATTCGATTGCGCGTTTCATGCGGCACGTCACCACCACGGAAGAGGTCGTGAATCATCGCGCGTGCGCTCTCGCGATCCAATTGTTCGAGTTCGATCTCGATCAGGCGATCACCGAACTGCGTAGCGACCGTGTTGCGAATTCGATCGGATGTATCTTTAAAACCAGGTCGGTAGACACCTAGAATGAGCACAGGACTTTCGTTGATGAGTCGTAACAGCGAGTCGAGAAGTTCAACCGAGGACTGGTCCGCCCAGTGCAGATCGTCGAAGACGAGGATCAACGGCTGCGCCTGACTCACAGAACGGAAAAGCCGAGTCAGTGATCCCCGCAGTAGTTTTTCTTTCGCGTCGCCAGGAATGCGCGCGATGCGCTCTTGTTCGGGTAGGCTAAGTTGAACACCGATGAGCGACGCCACAAAGGGAGCGGCGCTTTCCGCGTCGGCGCTGAGGGCTAGGCGCAAGCTTTGGTCCAATTTGCGACGCGCCTGCCGATCGTCATCTTCGTCGTCGATTCCGACCCAACTGCGCAGTAGGTCTGCAAACGGGTGAAAGCTGATGGTCTGTCCGTTGGATAAAGAGCGGCCTTCTAACCATTTAACGGATTGGGTTTCGCCGTGCTCCTGTATTTCCTTGAGCAGCCGGCTCTTGCCCAGGCCCGCCTCGCCAACGAGTGAGACAAACGAACCCTGACCGTTTTTCAAGTGTTCGATCGCGGTCGACAAAATTCCGAATTCTCGATCGCGACCCACGAGGTTCGCATGAAGCAGACGATCGGAGTCAACGCGATCGCGAAAGAGCTCTTCTTCATCCGAGAGTAGGGCATAGGTTCGGACCGGTTCGGAAGCGCCACGAACTTCGATGGGATCGACGGCGCGGTATTCGAAGCGATTCCGCGTAAACCGATGCGTCTCTTCGCCCACGTAGATTTCGCCACTGTGCGCGATGTCTTTGAGTTTGGATGCGACGGCCACAGGTTCGCCCATGACCGCATACTCCAATGTGACCGGACCGCTGATTTCACCCGCGATTCCGAGGCCCGTGTGGATGCCCGAGTGAACCTCCAATGCGACGCCGCGTTCAGCGCTGTACTCCGCGATGCGTCGGCGCATTTCAATAGCGCTGTTAACTGCGGCTCTGGGCGCATCCTCGATAGCATGGGGTACGCCAAAGAGCACCATCACGCAGTCTCCGAGGTATTTGTCGACGGTGCCGCCGTGGCGCTTGGCCGTTTCGTCCAAAACATGCAGTGCACCGGTTACGATCTCATATGCGTCTTCCAAGCGGGCGGCTTCCGTCAGCGAAGTAAACCCACTGAGGTCCGCAAAGAGAATCGTTGCACGCCGCCGCTCAGCGTCGGATGAGCGCTCGGCCTGCTGTTCGAGGCGTGTTTGTTCCGAGCGTAGCGCCGGCGCCAGAAACACACCCATGGTCAGTCGGCTGGCGTTTCCCTGGCCCCGTTCTATGATGGTCGCTCTTATTTCCGCGCTGAGTGTGCCATCGCTATCCAGTGCATCGATGAGGCGTTCCGCATCTTCCGTCGATAACGGCCCTAACTCGATCTCGACCCCGTGCTCGTTTGGAGATTTTTCTGATTCACGGGTGCTTTCGATCTTTGCGTCTCGGGTGGTGAGGAGGAAGAGCACGGGGGACTCGACCGCCACTGAAAATACAGACTTAAGCACGTCCAGTGAACTTGGGTCGGCATGATCTAGGTCGTCGATCACGATGATGAGCGGTTCCTGGTGGGCTCTTCGTGATACCAACGCGGTGAACGCGCGGCGCAAACCAGTTCTGCTGGCAACGCGTCGACCTCCGCGCCGGAAAAAGCGCTGTTTGGCCGGCTGAACCAGCGATTCTATGTTGCGCTCCAGCGCATCCCCGTTCGAACTTAATGCGCGCGCGAGTTCTCGAAGCAGCGCGAACTCTTCGGGTTTCGCAACGCCTAGATGGAGATCGAGCGTTCGAAAGCGCTTGAGTTCGGGACTGGCACAGATCTCGGCCAGAAGTCTCGACTTGCCGCTGCCCGTGTCGCCGCTCACGCGTACGATTCCGCCGCGACCCTGTTCGAGCCGTGCGACCGCGCCGCGTAGTTTCTCCAGCGCGTCCGCGCGGCCGATCATATGGGTCAGAATTCGTGCGCGTCGAATGATGCCTTCAAGTTCGGTCGTGCTCGCCGGACCCAGTACTTCATACGTGTTGACCGACGCCTGCTTGCCCTTGAGTTTGAGCTGCTCCTGATCACGGAAGCGAAACTGAATTGCGGTTTCAGCGTACGTGTTCGGCCCGATGAATATGCCGCCCAGCGGTGCGCGTTCCTTGAGCCTGGCGGCAACATTGACCGCGTCGCCGAGCACGTGAAACTCACGGATGACTGGGCCCGTGAGATCCCCGCTCACTACGTTACCGGTGTTGATGCCGATGTGAATCTCCAAACCGGTGGCGAGTCCCAATTCAGCATTGTATTCGCGCACCCGCTCGCGCATTTCCAATGCCGCGTCTACCGCCGCCCAGGCGGGTTGGTCCTGGGGGACCGGATAGCCGAAGACCGCCATCAGGGCATCGCCAAAATACTTGTCCACCGAACCGCCACGCGCACGCGCCACGCTATCCAATACAGCGATGCAGCCCGTCAGCACGAGGAATGCCTCTTCGGGACCGCGCTCTTCGGCCAGCGCGGTGTAGCCGACGAGATCGGAGAAGAGGATCGTGGCTCGAATACGCGTCGGCTTCATACCACCTTTTATATACTAGTCGCTCCTATCAAGTGACTTTCGGGCTCGTGCTCCGGTCTCGGGACATGGTGGGCGTTTGAAAATGCGGAGATGACGCTATCATCAGGCATCGGAACGGAGCGTACCCTTTGATGAAGCAAAAGAGCTAAGCACAGTGGCAGAACAGCTTTCCTTTGATGTGACGACCGGGGTCGATTTGCAAGAGGTCGACAACGCGGTCAACCAGGCCAAGAAAGAAATTGCGCAGCGCTATGACTTCAAGGGCAGCGATTGTAAGCTCGAGCTGGATCGCGAAAAGGCCACGATAGCGCTCGAAGCCGATGATGCCTTTCGCATGGATGCACTACTTGACGTGCTCAAAAACAAGATGACCAAACGCAAGGTGCCCCTCAAGAACCTGGTGATTCCCGAGAACGAGCCCTCTGGGCCGAGCCGCATGAAGCGCACCATCACGCTCTCGCAGGGGATCTCGAGCGACACCGCAAAGATTATCGTCAAAGCCTTCAAGAATGAGAAGTTCAAGAAGGTGCAGATGGCGATCCAAGGCGATCAGCTGCGCGTTTCCAGTGCTTCCCGGGACTCGCTGCAAGAGGTCATGGCTTTCCTGCGCGCCGGTGATTGGGGCATCGAGCTCAGCTTCGGCAACTATCGCTGAGCGCCCTGTCAGAAAGAGCACGATTTACGATAGTGCGAAGCGTCGTTGTAACGACTTCTTCTAAATCAGCGTTGCAACCTGAGTGTCTGCGTTGAACTTGCGCGGCTTCATCCGCTCGAGTGAAACTACTGCGTTATGAAGATCCGCCACACGTTGGGCTAGGCCCCGTGCAAGACAGGCGGTCTTGGTGGAGCGCATATGAATATGGCGGATGCTTAAAGGTTCAGTTGAGCGTTTTCTGGATCGTCATGTTGATGAGAGTTCGTTCCAAGATCTGGCCGGAAGTATTTTCGATCACGTCGAAGCCAAAGCGCTTGGCAAGAGCCTCGGTGCTTCTCAAGAATGAATCATTCTGAACGTCAAATCCCTTGATCGTTAGCTCTTTCGCGCCGAGGCTACGGGCGCCTTTTTCAAGTCCACGAATGAACCTAAATACGTTACCCGAGCTCTTTTGGAAGACACCGAGATTGAAAATTTTTACGACCAACCTATCGCCTTCGAGCGTCATCTCTCCCGTAAATACGATATCGCTGTCGACGCGAAGTCCCGAACCACTGACTCGTTTAATCCCACGTTGCATCGGTTGAAACGCATCGGTCCCCGATGGGATTAGAATGGAGCTGAGTGTGTGAGTAGGCCTTGGTTCGGGTAGCGAGTCTGGGCCCGGTGTTCGGTCGGGCGTGGGCGAAGGTGCAGGCGAGGACGGCGAGCCGGCATCTCCAATAGCTGGTAAATCAGGAATATCGGGTGGACCGTTTTGGCCAACAGTCCGCCCACGACTAGAGAGAGACCACTTAGAACGGCACAGAGCGGACCGCAAACGGGTGGCACGACGGCCTGTTCACCAGTGGGATCGATGAATACCGTTGGTCGTCCGAACGCATAAGCATGCGTATTGAAGCTTCCTGGTGCATCACCAAAGGCTTTGGGACCCTGATCGCTGAGCACGAGTGGATCGACCGACAGGAAGCGTCCGATGAACGGGTCGTAGTGTCTGGCTCCGAAGTAGTGCAGACCGCTCTCTGGTTCGTACTCCTGGCCGGTGAAGAGGTGCCGCGCCTGATCCGCTTCAGCGACGATCGATTGCCCCGATCCATCAACGACGGAGCGAAGCTCACCATACGGTGTATGCGCAGTGCGCTGTATTACCTGCCCACTGCGATCGGTCACGACAACATTCGAACCGAGTGGATCTGAATGATAGAAACGGTACTCGACGGCATTTGCCGCCGGTACGCAAAAAAGCACTGCGGAAAGCAGCGCCGCTACGTTCGAATATGTAGTTGTACGCAGTGTCAAAAGCAGGACCTACCGATTCCCCGTTGCGTTGCACCGACAAGAGCCCAACCAGTCTATCACGCGATCGAGACGTAAACCACCCGCTACCGATTGGTGGGCCAGTTCAGCGACGCTGGCGAAATCAGCGCAGCAATGTGGTACTCGCGGCGGCCTTGGTCTGCTCGAATCATGATCCACGGGCCCGCTAATGCGGACGATTCAGAAAGCACGATAGTCCCAGCTCTCCCATGTCTGTTGGTTCCATCTAACACTTATTGGTGTCGGTTGTGTCTTACGCGACCGTTCTCGTCTTGACCTGTCACTAAAAAGTGTCTTGCAAGTCAACCTCATGCATGATGCTGCCGCAATAGGAAGTATCTAGGTGTGAACGGGGATCGTTAGTGACTTCAAGCTCCAAGAATCGCGAATCCGTAAGCGAGGGGGACCGAGCGAAGACTCTCTGCGAGATTCTACCGATCGCGCTGATTCGGACGGACCTAGACGGTTGCTGCGTCTATGTAAACGGCATGTGGTGCAAGATGACGGGTCTACGGGAGACTGAGAGTATCGGGATTCTATGGCACTCGATCCTTATTCCCGAGGACCGACCATGGGTCCAGGAAGAGGTCAACCTAGCTCAATCTCAGGGTCGCGATTTTGCGGCGGATTTCCGGATTCGAGGTGACGATGGGGTGAGCCGCTGGACCCACGCCCTGCTGAGTCCGATCCGCGACACAAGCGGCGAAATTTCGGGCTTTATCATGACTCTGCAAGATGCGACAGATCGAAAGTACACTGAGCAGGAGTTGTACAACGCCCTCGATCAGGCGAGGGGAGCCAATCAAGCGAAGTCCGAATTTCTTGCCAACATGAGCCATGAGATTCGAACCCCCTTGAACGGTGTACTCGGTGTTGCGGATCTCCTAACGGACACCGAGCTCACGGATGTTCAGACCGGCTATATCAACACGATCCGTACTTCAGGTGAATCACTTCTTACGATCCTGAATGACATTCTCGACTTTTCCAAGATTGAAGCGGGGATGCTTTCGATTGAAAAGATCGCATTCAATCTCAAAGACAGTGCTCAAAGCGTCATCCATCTTCTTCACCCAAAGGCGTCGGAGAAAGGCATCGGACTTCGCTTGGATATGGATGCTGATATTCCGATACGCGTCATCGGGGATCCGGGACGGCTAGGGCAGGTTCTTATGAATCTCATGTCCAACGCAATCAAGTTCACGAGTGAGGGCGAGGTCCGACTTCGAGTGCACTGCGAAAATCGAGATGCTGACTATGCCCTTATTCACCTTAGCGTCATCGATACCGGAATCGGTATCCCCGAGGATCAGATCGGTTCGATCTTCGGAAAGTTCATACAGGCAGATTCATCTACGACTCGAAAGTACGGCGGGACCGGCTTGGGCCTCGCGATCTCGGAGCAGCTTACGCGGCTGATGGGAGGTGAGATAAGCCTCGAAAGTACAGAAGATGTGGGCTCGACATTCCGACTCGTGCTTCCGTTGCAGCTGGATCAACGACCTGAGATCGTGTTCTTAAGCGAAAATGATACACACTTTGAAAAGACTTCACTGGAGGGATACCGTGTCCTGCTCGTCGAGGACAACGCAGTCAATCAGTTGGTTGCGAGGCGGCTGCTTGAAAAGCTTGGCTGTAGAGTTGATACCGCGAACGATGGAGTAGAGGCAGTCGAGATCCTTCAACGAGATATCTACGACGTTGTACTGATGGACTGCCAGATGCCTCGAATGGATGGGTTTGAAGCGACAAGGGCAATTCGAGACGTCGAAGACGGAGATGCGCGAATGCCGATCATCGCGCTAACGGCCAACGCACTTGAAGGGGATCGCGAACGCTGTATAGAAGCCGGTATGGATGACTACCTGACCAAGCCAATACGCAAGGAAGAGCTAGCCGAAGTTCTCGGTCGTTGGTTAGAGACGAAGGGAGACGGATTTGTCGATGAAGATTTCTGAGATCATGAATACGGATGTTATTTCGATTCTATTCGATGCGACCTTGGACGTTCTTGAGGATCTGCTGACGTCCAAGTGTATTAGTGGTGTTCCGGTACTCAGCGCGGACGGAGAGCTCATGGGAATCGTCTCCAAGACTGACGTGATTCGCCGCTTCAGTGAGGACTCCAAGCTATTCAAGCGAGATACGCGTGTCTGGGAGATCATGACACCAGACGTGATTTGGGCATCCGTAGACGATGATATTACGACGGTCGCTCAGAGGATGGTCGAGGCACGTGTTCACCGCGTGCTGGTTTACAATGGCGAGACCGTGGCGGGAATCGTCGCTAGCTTTGATTTCGTTCGCAACGCCGCTGTTCGCTGACTTCTTGAATCGCGTTAAGCTTAATTAGCTGTTCCGCGTTCAAGGGCGGAGTTCCACGGTTCACTTGTCTTTCATTGGAAGCGAGAAATGGAAGCAGCTTCCAACACCGTGCTCGGACTCAACCCAGATTCGGCCTCCGTGTCGCTCAACGATCTTCTTTACAATCGCAAGCCCCACACCGGTGCCGCCCCCAAAGGCTTCACGCTCGTGCAAGCGTTTGAAAACTCCAAAGACAGACTCGAGATGTTTCTCATCGATCCCAATCCCGTTGTCACGTGCAGAGAATACGATGGCCGCGTCGTCATCCACCCCACCTTTGAGATTGCTAGCATGGTGCCAGCTTAGTTCGATCCAAGGGTCATCTTTATCATTGTATTTGAGAGCGTTCGTAATTAGGTTTCGGAACACCTCGGCGATCCGTATATGATCACAGTACACGTTCGGTAGTTCTTCAGGAATGCGTACGCTGACTCCCTTTTCTTCTAGCGATGCGCGAAGCGACTGGAGGACTTCGTCTACAATCCCCTGAATCGACGTCTCGCCGAGTGCCAGGTCAACGCAACCGACTTGCGAGAACTCCAGCAGCGCGTCAATCAGATCCTGGAGACGCGCTCCTTGGTTGTCAATTTGCTGGAGCTGCTCTAGTCCGGAGTCGCCTAGCCGATCGGCGTAGTCGTCGCTCAGACACTGAGCGTACATGCGCATGCCCCGGAGCGGCTCCTTAAGGTCATGTGCCACAATATAAGAAAAGTCGCCAAGCGCTTCGTTGGATTTTGTCAGCTCCTGGGCGCGAGCCTCGACGACATCCGCGAGCTCCTGGCAACGCTTCGCTTTCTCTTGCAGCACCCGCTCTCGTTGAACGATCGCGGTAACATCGGTGATATGTACTAGACAGTGGCGTTGCCCGTCCCCGATATTGATTGGCTCTACGCGGATTGATTGCTGCATTCGGCTAAATGCCGCACGGTCCTGGTGATCACAGACCAGCGGCAAGCTCGTGGCTGCAAAGGCGTGCGATAAAGAAGACGACTGCCCCCGCGTAAGAGCCGCCGTGACGGCTGTTTCAAGACGCGTATTCACGATTTCAGGAAAGAGTCGCTCGAGCCGTTTCCCACTCGCTTGCTTGCTAGGGATGCTTGACGCACGCGCTATCCAGCGATTCCATACGGCGATTCTCCCATCGGGCGCGATAGCGATTAGCCCCAGCTCCGCCGCATCCAGGACGCCCTCCAGGAGCCTTACTTTATTTTGGCTACCCGCGTTTTCTAGACTCGTCGCGTGGGTTTTATGAGGTACTCGTAACATGACTAGGAGACAGACATGCGCTCAAGATAGCGATCAACGTGTTCCTGGAAGCTTTTCAGCGAGCCTACGCCTAATACGAAAACGACGTAACCTTTGATCTGTCGTCCCTGCAGCGAGAAGTCGATCGAGATATAGAGCACCGCATCGTCGTTAGTCGCACCACAGCTTGCACTCTCGAGTGCTTCCTCGGGGCTACCCCTATGCTCCACGGGTAGCGCAGTAGAGAGTTCGACTTCTAGCATATCGCCAAAGGAGCTGAGGCAGGCGTTTAGGATTACGTTTCCGACCTCGGACAGAGCCTCTTGCTCGAGTTCGGTCATGGCCTCGAGTGCAGGGTTATTTGCTAAGAGTACACGGATCAATTCAACACTGGCTGATTGCGGAAAAAGTAGGATCGCGTCGCCGGCGAACGCACCTGAAAACTCCTGCCTAATGGCTACGATCTGAGGGGATAGTGCAGTCTCGAGATCGGCTGCGGCGTTGCTGCGAGTCCTGAGATCAACACATGGCACCGAGAGCATCACTTCCTCGTTGGTCATCTCACTTAAGCTACGAGCTCCCCGCCCTATGCCCAGATTAACCAGCTCGCCGATTAGATCGCGCTGATCCTCGGTTAGGTTACTCATGCTTATCAGCTTCCGCTGCGAAGGATTTGATTACTTCTTTGGTTACAGGTTTGCCGAGGAATTGAAAACCGAGACTTGCTGCACGTTCTTCAACCTTCTTCTGAATATTTGCCGTGAGAATGCCGATGTGTGCGTTCGGAAAGCGGTCTCGTAGTTGGCTACCAAGCTCGATACCGTCAATTCCAGGCATGTTCAGATCGAGCAATGCCGCCTCAATCTCCATCGACTCCAACTTGGCGAGTGCGTCCTCGCCGTTGCATGCATCCACAATCACCCAGTCAGGCCGGACTTGGAGAAGGATCGCACAAGTCATGAGGCGAGCGGTCTTGCTGTCGTCTACAACCAGTATTGTCCTTTGAGCGCCCACTAAAACCTCCCAGTATGGCGCGAGGTCTGCTAGCAACAACGCGCAGAAAAATTGACCGATCTCGTTCGTCTTTATCGGGAGTCGTCTCATTAATGTGTAGACATAATTTCTATGTCTATGTATCCGTTAGCTGACGGGATGGGTATTGACACGAAACGGAATTCAGGAGGTCGACTGCGCACGTACGCCACTGATCGCGGTTCCGATAAAGATTTCAGACGCATACCCACACGTGACGATGGAATCCATGGGCCGAGCTTTTGAGGCTGAGTCAGTGAACCGTGGGGGGCATACGCAACTACTTGATTGAATGTCCATGTGGGCTCAAGCGTGACCTCTGGGATGCAGGCGGCGCCATGGGCAAGGGTTCGGAGACATACACGTACAGCAAGTGCTCCGCGTGTCAGCGCCGAACCTGGCAACTCAAGCGTCGCAAGACGGATGAGGAACGGGCGGAGTTGGACGCCTTGCCGGGCGGTGGGCCGGATGCACGGCGCTTCTACAGTTTCGGTTCCAAGCGCGATGCTTGGCTCGTCGCGCTGATGCGGTCTGCGCCTACGTTCCTTGACTCATGCGAACCGACACGAGCGCGCGGCGGTCCTCGTAGCGTTTTAGGCCCTTTGGGATACTTGATTCGTCTGCTCTCGGGATTGCAGTTCGTTTCCGGATCATGGCGCTGATTCCACGGACCCGAAACATCGGACCAAATCCCAGCCTGGTTGCTATTCTTTTCGCGTGTTCAATATCTACGATCCGCAGGGAACTCGCAGTATCTATGAACCCGGGGCCATTCGGCGTCGTGTGGAGGGGGTTGCGGCGATAAAGCCGCTACGGAAGGTTGCCGCCCGCACACACGAGCCGCACGCGGAAGATCGAGCGCGTGCCAGCTATAAGCATACGCGCGACCTCGCTGCCGAGCGCGAGCCTGCGATTGTGGCATCTCAAATTATGTCGTCCCCGTTGGTGACGCTGCATCCATCCGCCTCGCTACGAGAAGCATGGGAGCTCATTCGCGAGAAGCGCTTCCGGCATGTGCCTGTGGTATCGGCGGAGGGCAAGCCGGTCGGCATCCTGTCCGACCGCGATCTCTTGGTCGAAGCATCCAACCTCGAGCACCTCGGCCTTAGACGCGTTGACCAGGTCATGGCCACCCATGTGCTCACCGCTCTACCACAAACCGCCATCCGGGAGATCGCGCGCACCCTCCTCGAAGAGCGCATCGGAGCTATGCCGATCGTCAGCGAACACGAAGAACTGGTCGGAATCGTTACGCGTAGCGACATCCTTCGCACCGTCGTAAACCAAGCGCCGCTCGAGCTCTGGACTTGATGCGCGTTCAGCACTAAAAGTGGAAACAGCACCTCGGCTTCTAATTACCATCGGTGGATTACTCCTCGTGGGTTTGCTCGCCGACGTCTTGGCGCGTCGATCGCGGTTCCCTCGGGTAACGCTGCTCATCGTGGTCGGGTTCATCGTCGGTCCTTCGGTGCTCGCGCTACTGCCGGATACAGCGACTAACTGGTTCCCGCTTGTTGCCGACATGGCTCTTGCGATGGTGGGGTTTCTACTCGGTGGCCAGCTCACCCGCAAGGCGCTTCGGGAGCACGGCCGGCCCGTCATGGCAATTTCGATTTCGGTCGTTCTGATGACGGCGATCCTGGTTGGGCTCGGTCTCATAGTGATCGGTGTGAGCTGGCCGGTAGCGCTGATCCTCGCCGGAATCGCACCCGCGACAGCTCCGGCTGCTGTCGCCGATGTTGTGTACCAGAGCCGTGCAGAAGGACGCTTTACGCGCACGCTTCTTGGGATCGTCGCAGTCGACGATGCCTGGGGACTTATTCTATTCAGTCTTCTGTTGGCCGGTCTCGAAATCGTGAACGGTATCTCCGGTGCAGACGCGATTCTGCATGGAATGTGGGAGATCGGTGGTGCCGTACTGATAGGTCTTGCGATCGGCATACCGATGTCGGCACTGACCGGCCGAATTCAGCCCGGCGAGCCCACGTTGGCGGAAGCCTTGGGTGGCGTTTTCCTCTGCGCGGGAATCACGCTTTGGTTCGATGCTTCTTTTCTCACCGCTTCGATGGTACTTGGTGCAACCGTCGCGAACCTCGCTCGCCATCATCGGCGGCCTTTCCATGCGATCGAGGGCATTCGCTGGCCGTTCATGATTCTGTTCTTTGTATTCGCGGGTGCTTCGCTGAACGTTGGTTCGTTAAGTGCACTCGGCGGAGTGCTGCTCGTGTACGTGTTACTACGTATTCTAGGACGTCTGGTTGGCGCGGAGCTCGGTGGGCGCTTCGTCGATGAAGACAGAAAGACCCGCCATTGGATGGGCATTGCTCTCTTACCGCAAGCGGGAGTCGCGCTCGGAATGGCCCTGGTTGTGAGTGAACGCATTCCCGAAGTGGGTCAAGAGGTGCTTCAAGTAGCGATTGCAGCAACGGTGATCTTCGAGTTGCTTGGACCCATCGCGACACGGATCGCTCTCGAACGCGCGGGTGAGTGCGCCGAAGAAGGTTGACGGGAACTCCCGTTCAATTTCACTAAACACCAGCGTGCATTGGTGAAGTTTTATTGGGCCCCACGTGGCAAACTCTTTCGCCTATACGAGTAACAAGTATCCGCTGTTGTTGGAGGTCTGCGTTACACCTTCAATTCTTGGGGTACTGCTCGGGATCATCCAGAAATCCTCCAACAATCCTCAAGCGCTTCTTCAATGGTTCCAGCCACTTATGTAGCGGATCGAAACATAAAAGGAGGATCCGAAGATGAGTACTGGGACGTGGGTTAGATGGATAATGACGAGTGCATGGATTGCTTTCGCCGGCGGAATGCCTGGAGCAGCCGAAGCGACTGAGTCTGTGTTGTTGGAAGAGAACTTCTCGAGTGGTTTACCTCTCTCCTGGACCTTGGAGGATGAAGGCGATAGCACGGTTGCGGAGCGGGGCATCACCGCGAGCTGGTATCTGGTACCCGAAGGATGGTCGGGAGCACCATCTCTCCATGTCGGGGGAGACCTTCTTTACCCTGGTTTCGAATTTGGGGTCGAGCGCATGGATGAATCGGTGATCACTCCCATTGTTGATCCCAGCGACATGGATGAACTGTATCTCGATCTTGAGCATACTTTCTGGGGCCTGGGGATTTTTACCCGGATCGATCAGCGAGGGATGGTGGATGTACGATCCGCCGTTACTGCAGGTGAATGGGTCAACCTGCACACGTTCGAGCGCGAGTGGATCTTTGCCGAAGTCTTTACACTGGACCTGACTGATTACGCAGCATCCGATTTACAACTGCGTTTTCGTTTCGAATCAGGTCCTGAACCCACACATTGGCAACTACATTCCGTTCGTGTTCGCGGCACGATCTGTGAAGACCCAGATGACTGCGGCTTCTGCGAAAGCGGGACGCTACATCCCGAGGTCGAAGCTCGAAAGGTCATTGTCGGTCGCTCGACATTCATCGAGGCTCGCGGCCTTGAACTAGCCGATATCGACCCGCTATCTGACTCGACACAACTGATCATCCAATCCGGCGATGAAAGTGTGTTCAGCCGGTTCCTGCAGCAGCCCGCAACCGCTCCCAATTGGAAAGCAAGGCTGAGACACGGCGAAGCCACGCGCTGGGTTTATCGTGGTGCTTCTGGGAACTTGCGCGCGCTCAAACTTTCGGTGAGAGACGACGGTCTCAAGCTGGCGACGCGCATCGGCCGGACGCTTTCAATCAATCCTGAGTCTGAGATACGGCTGCTTCTTCGCGTAGAAACGGGAGCGAATGCCCAGTGTTGGTCGGTGAAAGCTCCACCATGCGTACAGAAGCCGAATGGCAAAATGATCTGCCGTTAGACGATGAGCGATTCAGCGAAGTCCCTGTGCCCGCAGAAGTGCCACCATCCCGTCCTGGGCTTCTGGGTCAAGAAAACCTGCGAGTTCGTGCACTGCGGTATCCGCCGAGAGCTCAGGATTCGTACGAAGGATTTCATCAACCAGGGTCTTGGACTTCGTTGAATCGCCATCTTCGCGATGCGTTTCGAGTAATAGGAGACGCGGCGCGATCAGGTCGGGGTTCTCTTGCCTTGCGCGCTGCCAGAGGTGGATCGCCTGAACTTGATCGCCCAACATATAGTGAAGGGAAGCGAACGGATGCAGCATCCATGCAGGAGTGCGTGGCGTTAGGCGCAGTCCTTGTCGCCAGAACGAGATTGCCGCGATGTGCTCACCTTGTTGCAGAAGGCTTGAGGCTGCGATGAGGTGGGCTTGGGCTAGGTTGGGGGAGAGAAGGATCGCGCGTTTTGCAAGCTGCAAAGCCTTGTCATGATCACCTTCCGCACCCGCGATTGCAGCAAGCACAACGTACGTGGGCGCGAACCCCGGATCGATGGCAAGCGCGTGCGCCGCATGCTTCTTTGCGTTGGGAAGTAATTTTGTATCGAGGCTCCACAACATTCGTCTTTCGACGATATAGGTTCCCGCCAACGCGGCGTGGCTTTGAGTGAACTCAGGATCAATCTCGATCGCACGTTCGAAGAGCGCGCGTGCTTTCAAAAGGTCTGCATGCCGATAGCGATGCATGTAGGATGATCCCCGAAGCAATGCTTGGTAAGCGCCGAGTTCTGGCATGGGTACATTGCGCTGCCGTTCTACCTCAGCGTCACGAATATCGAGAGCGAGTGAATTGACGACTTCGGTTGCGATATCGCGTGGCAGTGCTCCGAACATGCTTATGTCGCGTTCATACGTTCGAGCTTCAACTTGGAAACCGGTTGCCGCATCTAACAGTTCAATGCGCACTTCGACCTTCTCACCTTTTTTTTTGACGCTGCCGTAGATGACGTAACGGACGCCTAGTTCTCGAGCGGCTTGCTCGGGTAAGACGAGGTTGCCTTTGTATGTAAAAGATGAGCTCTGCGAGATGACGAGCATGCCCGGTATCCGCGCGAGGAAGGATATGAGCTCAGCGGTAATGCCGTCGGATAAATAGGCGTGGTTGGGATCTTTGCTTGCGTTGTCGAGGGGCAGAACGACCACCGAAGGCCGTACCGGTACTTCGGGCGCAGAATCCACAGGAGTGAGTCCGCTTTCCTTTAGCAACCAGGCGATCGGCTGGGGCCAACTTGCCCAAATACTTCCGATCAGCAACACAAAGAAGGTAAGGGCGAAAAGCAAAACTCGCGTCAGTGTTCCGCTCTGCGGCATAGCTTTCTCGCCAGGGCCCGACTCCATTACCTCGGCCACAAACCGATAGCCACGACCACGAGACGTCTGGATATACCGTTGGTCGGACCCCGTGTCTTCTAAGGCACGCCGGGCTTCGGTGATGCAGCGAGAGATCGCCCACTCGCTAACGACCTCACCGTTCCAAACCTGTTCTAACAGTTCACTTTTACCGACAACCCGGTCGCGATGGCAGATCAAGAAAACCAGAACATCGAAGACCTTCGGCTCCACGCTCACTATGACGCCAGCCTTCCGAAGGTCGTATCGCGCATCATCCAACGAGAACGGTCCGAATTGGTAAACCATTTGTTTCGTCAGGGTAGGATGAATCCAGACAGAACGCGACTAGTGGTCGGATCGTGAAGCATACCAGTGGGCACTAGCGCGTCGCGATCGCGGTCTTCGCGTTATTCGTGTCGATCAGGGAAAGATGCCGCCGCTGTAGGTGAGCTTGCAGCCGTAGAATCGAAGCGCATTGAAGGGAGCGCCGGTGTCGGTGTCGAAGAAAACCCAGAGGTAGTACTGGTACGCGTTGGTGTCGACAATCTCGCGACCGACCGTCATGCTGGTATCGACGATTGTGTTGATGTTCGTACTTTGATGAACGATGTCGGTGCCCACAAACGCGATGGACTCCTCGGTCGTCGAGGTGTACGCATGCCGGTAGGGTCACGTCGAGGTTCAAGTTTACGCCGCCGCCCGCGTTGTCGTACCAGTAGCAGCGCAGCGCCTCGATCTCCGCACCGTCTGGTAATCCGACGGGCGCCGTCAGCGAAACGGACCAGGGCGAGGTTCCGTTTTGCATGTAGCCAAAGCCGGTGCTGTAGAACCAGCCTTCGTCACTGACGGCATGGCTGGGTGAGAAAGCGGCCGCCGGCACAGGCAGGTAACGATTTGTGCCAGAGGTCAGCGTGAGTGGCCCGCCTGCGATGATTTCGCCGGGGACCTCCACGTTATCGGCGGCCGAGTCGCCAAGCTCTATGGTGAGGTTGCTGCCCGCGAAACGGACCGTATTGTTCGCATCCCCCAGTGAGATGGATGTGGAAGTGACGCTTGCTGGACCGATAGCCATGTCGCGCTCGATGACGAGTGAGCTGCCATCCTGAACTGTGAGCGTGTTGCCGGTGTAGGTGTCGTCTGCGTTCGAGCGCAAAAAGCCGACGGCGTGCACGCCGTCAAGCATGTCCGCGATGAGGCCGGATCCCGCGCCATCGTTGTCTAGCACCAGGCCAAACACATCGCCGGGGAGCGCAAAGTCCGTGGAGTCGAGCCCGTCCAGCAGATCCGCATCGAGGCCGGAGCCGCTACCGTCGATGGTAAGGATGAGGGCGAGCACTTCGCTGTCACGCGTGATGCCGGCGGGGATCTGACCATCGCTCGCCTGATCGTTAAGATCAAGGAAGCTGACCGTCTTACTATGGTGTGCGGCGGCATCGCCTTGATGTGCGAGGAGCTGCCCCTCGGTGACTAAACCATTTTGGGAGGCCGAGATCACGCCGGCCAAGTCCTGGCCCTCGAGCATGCTCGCGTTTACACAGACCTGAGATTGAAACGCATAGGCCACAGTGGTGTACTGCTAGCGCGGTGTCAGTATCTCGCCATCGACCTCGCGCCCGCGAAGACGGTCACGTTGAAGGGCCCGGAGGTTACGTCGCCTAGTCCCAGCTTTATGTTGAAGACGCCGTCGATCACCGGGACGTTAAGGTGCGCCTCGTCGTACAACAGATCCAGCGGATCCACTGAGTTAGGATCTCTGTAGATCCGTAAGATGACACCGACGTTGTCGTTCAGGGGCAGCCCGTTCGGGTCGAGCAGCAGACCCTGGTAATTGGAAAGCTGGGGCACGTCGGCTGCCGCTACCCCAGGAACTAGGGACAGCACGACGAAGGTCATCAGCAGCAACTCAAGCGAACGAATCCTGCGCATAGGGCCCAGCATACGCGAAACCGCGTGATTTAGGGGTTGCCTCTCGGCGCGGCGAGTTGCCTTGTTATTCAACCCATGGCAGCCCGAAAGCCGAGTAGCCGTTCGTCCTTTGGTTCGAGGATGCGGGCGAGCCAATCCAAACAGTAGGCTCGGTCGAAACGAGGTCCCAGAGCAAAGAGCACCTCTCGAATATCGCTGCGATCTTTAGGTCGGTCGAAGAGGACCTTGAAAATAACGAGGTCCTCCGCACTGAGAACTGGAATGATGACGCCGTCGCCGAAGGGCATGAGGGTCGCGCGTTCCGCGCAGCTTTCGTGCAGCGCGTCGTAGGAGAAGAAAAGATCAACGGGTGTATGTTCCCATCGAACACGAATCTGTCCCTCACGTTTGAGGCGTGAGTGTTCGCGTTTGCCTGTTACATCGACACCCAAATCCGACAAAGCTTGGAACACCGCATCGGCTTCATCAGCGCGCAGGAAGATATTGATATCGATATCAACGGTTCCACGCGGTGTTCCGTAGTATGCGAGGGCGAGGGCGCCACCAAAAGCGTGCGGGATTCTTGTTTTCGAAAACGCCTGTTCGATCGCAAGAATTTTCTCGTCGAGTAGCGGTGAAGCCATTAGCTTGACCGTTTCTTCTTGGATCGGAATCGAGGAAAGTTTGCTGGGGGGCGCGACTTGATGGCTGGCCGAGAGCGTACGATCCGATCCGAAACTCGCAGGAGTCCACGTAACGCGCGACCGCGTGCAGCCGGTGGAACTTCGAGCCAGTCGGAAGCCTCTCGAAGTTCGACGGGTACCTCTGAATGTTCGAGCTGTACGAGTTCCGTCTGGAGCAACCCTGCAAGGATCGGATCGATCGCGCCGCCGCTGCGAAGTCGTTTGAGCAATGACCGTGCTTCGGCATCCCCATGCCCTTCAATTACCGTCACGCCGAGCTGTCGCGCACGCTCTCGCAGCGCGTCCGGGTCAAAGGGCAGCAGCGCTCGCTCCGCGGCTCGGTCCAGAATTTCAGGCGCCAGCGAACCCCGGAAAATCGCCAGGGTTCGGGCTCGAGAGCCTGCGGCCGTCTGGAGCGTCTCGCGGATCTCGTTTCGGCCGTCTTTTCGTGCGGTTAGAAACGCCATCGTTGCGTAGATCCTAAGGGAGTGCTGAGATAGTATCAAGTGGTCATTGACCACTTGATACTATCGACCCCGGAATGCTGATCTTGAGGCGGTCGGGCAGGAAGGGCTGAGCCTGAATCCGCGTCAGAATCTGTGGTCTACGGCCCGGCGGGAACGGAGATACAAGCGGAAAACAGCAACCCAACCACGATCAACAATCCGATTCAATGCATTTGAGTCTCGCTGACTCACCCTGATTAGGCGTATAAACGACGCTAACTCGAGGCGGAACGCGGCTCGACTCAATAGCATGGAAGGGATACCCGATGAGTACAGCTTTCACATCCGGACGACTGGGTTCGCTCGAACTTAAGAACCGTATTCTTAAGGCGGCAACGTTCGAGGGGAAGTCACCGAACGGTGTACCGGGTGAGAAGCTAACCGCGTTTCATCGCCGGCTTGCCGAGGGCGGGGTCGCGATGACGACGATCGCGTACTGCGCCTCCGAAGCCGATGGCCGCTTGCACGACCGCACGATGTACATCCACGAAGAGATTGTGCCGCAGCTGCGCGCGCTCGTTACTGAAGTTCAAGCTGCAGGCGCGCGGGTTTCGGGTCAGCTGGTTCATTGCGGCAACTTTTCGAAGAATCGGAAGTTGCAACGGATCAAGCGTCCCCTGGGGCCGTCGCGTCAACTCAATATGCTGGGTATTCCGAGCGGGATGCCATTTGCCGGTGAGATGGGCCACGACGATATCGACCACCTCGTCACGACTTTCGCCGATGCAGCCACAACAATGAAACGCATTGGTTTTGATGCGATCGAGATGCACTTCGGTCATGGCTATGCGCTGAGTCAATTCATCAGCCGTCGCACGAATCGGCGAACCGACGAATACGGCGGAAGTTTTGAGAACCGCATGCGTGTACCACTCCGCGCGCTCGAAGCGGTACGCAAAGCCGTCGGCGATGATTTCCCGGTCCTCGGCAAGATCAGTATGTCCGATGGTGTGAAGGGCGGCGTGAGCTGGGAAGAGGGCGTACAAGTCGCGTCGCTACTCGATCGCGGTGGCATCGATGCGATCGTGACCAGTGGCGGGACCAGCAGCTTCAATCCCATGCTCATGTTCCGGGGGGAGAGCATTGCGCACGGTATGATCGAACAGGAGAAAAACCCCATCGCCCGGCTTGGGCTTCGGTTGATGGGGCCGAAACTCTTTCGTGATTATCCGTACGAGGAACTCTACTTCCTCGATGCGGCGAAGCGGATACGTGAAGCCGTACAATGCTCGGTCGTTTACATCGGTGGTTGTTGTACGCTGGAAAGTGTGAACCAGGTCATGCGCGAGGGGTTTGACTTCATTCAGTTAGGTCGTCCGCTGATCAAAGATCCGGACTTCGTACGCAGCATGATGCAAGATCCCGCCTACAAGAATGGCTGCACACATTGTAACCGTTGTGTGGGACTCATCGATGATCCCGACGGTATTCGTTGCCCCTTGAACGACGTGAACTGAATCAAAGTGTTGCGCAACCGTTGCGCATGTCGTCAGAGATGTGATGTCGATGCGCAACGTCGCTGCAATTGTCTAGTGAAATAGGACTATCTGGGAAGAAGATCGGCACATAGACCACCTCGTTTCCGCTACAATCATGTTTGTACTGAGGTGGATGCGGATGCTGTATTTTCGATTCTTGCTGCTCGTTTCTTGTGTTCTAGCGTTGCCGGTCTCGGCCGACGAACCGCCGAGTATTGTTTTCGTGAGTCCCGTGACTTGTCCGGCAACGGCCACGACAAGTACGTTGCGCATTTCTACGATTCCGTACGATCTGGAGACATCCCCGACTGAGCTCGTGACGACCTGGGAGAACGACCGCGGCGGAGTCGGAACCCTTCAACCCTCGATGTTTGGCTGGTGGGCCGATGTTTCGCTCTTGGAAGGTGTGAATCGTATCACCGCTCACGTAACCGATGCGTCAGGGAATTCGATGTCGACGAGTTGTGACGTTGAATGGGGTCCGGTTGAAGCACCGTCACTCCACGTGGCAATACCGCAGCTTCCGCCTACGTTCGGCGTCTCCCCCGTGGTCAATGTCACTGAGCTCAGTCTGCTACTGGCGATCGGTGCGGCCGACAATATTACGCCCGCCGCAGATCTTCAGGTGAGCTGGGCCAATGACGATGGCAGTGGCGGCGTGATTCCGCTGAACATCTTCGGGTTTATTGCGGTCATTCCACTGCATGCGGGCGACAACCTGATAACGCTTCGTGTTGCAGATGGTGGGGGACAGTTCACGGAACAGATCTTTGTGGCTGCGGTGGATCAGGATGCAGACGGCGTCACCGATGCGCAGGAGCAAGCTGCGGGTATGGACCTTTTGGATCCAGACAGCGATGACGATGGCATTCCCGATCAGCATGACTGGGCGGGTTGGGATGTGCTTGGCATCGGTCACCCCTTGGATCCCGATAGCAATGGGAACGGCATCGTTGATGGCCTGGACGATTTCGATGGCGACGGCCTGTCCAATACGACCGAATCGGCGTTCCCCAAGACCGAAGGCTTGTTGGCGATGTTCTTCGCGGACACCGATGGTGATTTCCTAAGTGACGCGGTCGAGGTGTTTCTGGGTTTAGATCCGTTCGTACGAGATAGTGACGGCGACGGAAAGATCGACGGCTTTTCCGACCTGGATCGGGACGGTGTGCGGTTTCACGACGAGATCGCATCAGGTTCTGATCCGAGTTCCCCCGATAGCGATGGCGACGGTCTGAAAGATCTTTGGGAGCGTCTGCTCTGCAGCGATCCAACGCGCCCAGATACGGATGATGATGGGAAGGGTGATCTGCTTGATGACGCGCTCTGTGCGCTAAACACGCCGAGCGGCCTGGTGGATTGGAAGCTTTTTCAGCGCGGCCCTAACAATGACGTAGACATCCAGATCCTGTTTATCTATCAAGCTCAACAGAACGTTCGCATGGAGCTTCGCGTTGCAGATACGGATAGCGGTCAACCCTTGGTCGGTTTTGACTTCAGTGAGCAACAGCATGTTCGATCCGCTTCGTCCAAACCTTCTCTGTCTGTCGTCACGCTGGCCGCGGTTCCCACCGGGGGCAACTACGACGTTACGTTGCGACTGGTCAATCCCGTAAACAGCGAAGTCGTCGCGAGTCAGACGGTCGTTTCGATCGCCGTCGGAGATATGTACATTGCGGGTGGTCAGTCGAATATGTCGGGCTGGGTTTTCGGTGAGCAGTCAGTGCTGGCCGAAGCGCCGGATGCACGTGTTCATCTCTTTGGTAATGACCAGCGTTGGCAGATGGGACGTGAGCCTATGGACAGGGCGCTGCCTTCGGTGGACGGGATTGGTATGGACGTCTTTGCGCGCCACTCACCGATGCTGCGCTTTGGCAAGGAACTGGCCGATTTGACCGGTGTACCGGTCGGCATCATTCCCGCCGCCAAGGGCGGCTCGAGCATCATGACGGAAGAACCGTGCACGCCGCCGTCTTGTCATTGGCGACGAAACGACGCGAGTCCTGTCGATCGTGATCGTCTCTATGGCACGGCGTTGTACAGCGTGCTGGCGCAAGGCTATTCACATCCGATTCGCGGTTTGCTCTGGTATCAAGGGGAGTCCGACATTAGCTCCAGTACCCCGGACTACCTTGCAAACTTGAATCGACTCGTCAGCTGGTTCCGCGACGATCTCAACAGTCCAGAACTCTTCGTGGGTATCTGTCAGCTTGCGAGCTGGGACGACCCGGCAGTTACCGACGGTGTTGTGGCTATTCGCGAAGCCCATCGGCAGTTCGCGTTGAGTGATCCACACGCAACCGTTGTCAGTCTTCTTGACGCCGATAACGACGGCCTCCATCTCACGTTTGCGGGCCAGAAGCAGGTTGGAGAACGCTTGGCGCGTGCGATCGCGAAAGAAAGCTACGGTATCGCGACAAGTGTCGAACCGAAATTACTCGCGATCGCGTTGGAAGGTGCCGGTACCGAAATCGTTTTGAGTTACGACAAAGCGATCTCCGCCGATGATGATCGCCTGGCCGATCTATATCGTGTACGAAATGAGTTGGGTACAGATCTATCCATCATCAACGCGACACTCAGCGGTCAACAGATACTGATCCGGCTTGCGTCACCGGCACCAAGCGGAACCACGGTTTCCTATTCGTACGGCACACGACCCGATTCGGGCTGGGTGATCGGTGAAGACGGAAGCGGTGCCGTGTTGGGATTCAAAGCACTGCCTATACCGTATTTCTCGAATTAGACGGATCCACTCCAGGCCGAGAACCGGATTGAACTGGATACCATTCCCGCCATAAATGCGAAAAACCTCGTCGCCTGTTTGCCAATCGTTTGCCGTAAAGTAGAAGGCATCGAGGCTGGTCTCATTGGGATCGGGACCCCAGCCATAAATCAAGCCGGTGGTCGTCGACATCTGCGCACTACTTCCGATTGAGGTGTCGTTGATCCAAACAGCATTGCAGCCTGTCTCGTCGCAAACACGGGTCCGGCGCCGATTCTAAATCGGAACGCTACGTTGCGCGCCGCCTACATCGCATTTGGAAAGAACTCTTCGATGACGTGCGTCTTGCTCCGCAGAAAGGAGTGTTAGCCGAGCGCTTTTTCTTCATGGTTCTATCGGGAATCGCCGCTGAATCCATGTTGTTTACGCGGTCTGACTTTTCGCGTCAGCAACTACAGGTGCTAGAAGAAACGCTGCAGCGACTATTGGAGCTTGATTCGCTTGGGGCCACTTAGAGCAGGGGGAGTCGTACTCGGAATGTTCCTGATCGTGAATGAACGTGTATTCCCGAAGAGGGCAAAGGGTGCTTCAGATATCGAATACTGCACGCTCCTGAGATTTAGAGTTGAAAAAATCTATCCAACTCTGACAGAATCCTCCTATGAGACTACACTCAGCGTTTTGGCTTTTCGTGGCTGTCGTGTGCGTCGGTCTTTCCAGCCCCGCCGCGGCTCATCAAACCTCACTCAGTGCCACACTGATCGCAGTGGATGGCAGCGTCTCACCCGTCAAGTACGGGCCCAAGACGAATCTCCGGTTAAGTCTTAGTTCCGGAAATGGCGGCAAGCTTAAATTCAAGCTTAAGCGGGCCGTGGATGCAGGCGGCAATAAGATCACCGCCCTCGGGAACACGCTGCGGATGGAGGTCATATTGAATGGCGTTCCACAGTCGCTGCAGTTTCCGTTCGACATCATCAACGGCAACGGCAAGATCGGCAAGGCGCTGCTCGGCCTTGTGAGGCCCGACATCATTGAGATCTTGGAGATCGTGGCTGAGGATCAAGGCGGCGAGCCCTTCGCCACACTCGGTCTCATCGCCGGAAAGGGTCCGACCAAGGCGTTGGCTTCAGCGATCGTCCAGGTCGAAGAGGGAAGCTTTATTCGAGTGGCTCCCACGCGGGACTCCGACATTTCTATCAAATCGAAGAAGGGTGGCGAGCTGCATGTCCGCTTCGACAAGCTTCGCGACGCTCTGGGGGAAGACATCAACGCAAGCGGCAATAGGCTCGAGCTCGAGCTTGCCGTCAACGGAGTTGCTCCCATCGTCGAAACATTCTTCTTTGACATCATTAACGACAGTGGTGAGGTGGATGAAAACCTCGGCTTGACGGACGGTGACGTTGTCGAGGTTTTGAGGGCCGACGTCTACGATCCGAACGGAGATCGTTTTGCAACGCTCGGAGTCAGAATCCAAAACCCCTAGGCTTACATCCCGGTATTTTCTTTATGTATAAGAGGTGAACGATGTTCCATGTCGACTACCGGATCGAGATGAGATGGTTTTTCGCAATAGCGGTGCTGGCACTCTCCCCGCTTCTTGCAACGACCGCGGGAGCGGCTTCGGGAGACATCATCTGGCAGGATCGTTTCGACCTGGCTGGTGAGGTCGATGTGATCAACGACATGGATATTCGAGGCCAGCGCATCGTCATCGCAGTCGGTATGGGAAGCTCATCGCCAAACTCTCCCCAAGACACCTGGATCGTCCGTGCCCACGACGTAAAGGGCGGAGGCGCGATCATCTGGTCAGACGAGTTTGTGAACCCCGACGGGAAGGTGGATCTACGCGCGGTCTCGGCCAGCGGAAATCGTGTTTTTGCGGTCGGCTCACGCGAAACTGCCTCGGGTGGCGACAATTGGTTGGTGCGCGTCTACGACGCCCGAAAGGGCACGCTTTTTTGGGACGACGAGGTGGACCTAGGAGATGACAAGGCCCAAGCCAATGATGTGTTCTTGAAAGGGCGACACGGTTTTGTCGTGGGCTCCACGACGGAAGCCTCTACGGGACTGACACGTTGGCTGATACGTTACTACGACGCCAAGGCCGGGAACCTTTTCTGGGAAGACTACCCGACCGATGCCATTTCTCATGCTGGTGGTGCCACGCATCTCGCGGTGAAGGGCTCAACTTTGATCGTCGGGGGGGTTGCGGAGGACGGAAGCGGCAACCAGGACTGGCTCATCCGTTCCTACAAACGGAAAGACAAAACGCTGCTCTGGTCGGATCAGATCGATGTTGATGGCGAAGACGATGTCCTTACCGGAATTTCCGCCGTGGGTAGCCGAGTCTCCATCGCTGGGAACGTGACCAGCGCAGGAAACCAGAACATGAGAATTCGTACCTATAGAGCGAAGACCGGAGACTTTCAATGGGAGGCCACGGTCGACAGCGGCGCAACGGATATCGCCGCGGGTGTCGCGGGGCTTGGGCCCTGTGTCTTCATGGCTGGAGAAGCCGACGGAGATTTCTTCATTCGTGGCTACGCCACGTTTACCGGAGCTGAAATGTGGACCGACGTCGTCGATACCGGTGGCGTCGATCGTGCGAGCGCCATCACGACGTTCGGCAGCAAGTCGGTCTTCGCCTTCGGACGGCTCGACTCGGGTGGCGGCGACGGCGATCTTTTTGGACGCAATTACTCCTTCCACACCGGCGAGATTCTCTGGGAGACGCTGATCGATGTGGAAGGTGACGACGAGGTGACCGGTGCCATTGCCAAAGGCTCGAATCTCTTCACCTTCGGCACCGCCGATCGCAACGGCAATCGCGACTGGCTGCTCTACGATTACAAGAGATAGTTCCGTCCCAAGAGGGTTCTCAGACTTCTTGTATCAACGGCCATGAAGTATTTCTCTGGGCGGGAATGGCTGCTTGTGAGCACTAAAGTACATCCCTGTCAGTACCGATAGGGTACTTTGGTAATTAATGGTCGCAGCCCAGATTGAATGAGCTTCGGCCATCGGGCTGGCAGGTGCCTACGAGGCTCTGCTTCTCGAAAAGGCAAACTCGCGGTAACGCGGGGACGCAAAGCCAGTGCCCTCATGTTGTGTTCTACGAACACGACAAGGGTCGAACGGCTATCGAAAGGAGACGGGGAAGGTGTATCTGCATGTCTATGACCCAACATTAGCGGTCAACACTTCCCCATCTTCTAATACCTATTTTTTACATCTACCGGACGCACATCCTATTCCTAGGTTTCGTGCGTGCGGTAGACGTATTGATAAGAGTTTGCGTGAAGGTTGCGGGAACGTAACAAGATGGGGTAAGGCCTTCCTACTCCACGAAAAGGCAAATCCGTAGCAATACGGGGACGCAAAGCCAGTGCCCAACCCTTTGCGGGTTTGGGTCGAACGGTTGCCGAATGGAGTTGTGCATAGTGCGAACGCCGATGGTCTCAGTGATCCTGGACGCTCTCTTATGTGCAGCTACGGTGAAGCCCACGTAGTGGTTTCGCTGATACGGCGCACACCCTTAGGAGAGTAATCATGACCACCGTAAACCAGTGCCTCAGGCACCTCGTATTGGCGAGCCTGATGGCAATCTTGGTTCTGCCACCGGTTAGCTTTGCGTTCACCATACAGTATGAAGCCGATCCCCAACTTCTAGTTAATAAGCTGTTGGGCGAGAACATTGAAGTGAGTAACTTCAAGTTCCAGGGTACCGATGTGTCTGCTGGTTTCTTCAGCGGCGGCATGGACGCGATCGGATTTGACTCCGGTATCGTGCTGTCTAGTGGCGACATCGCGAAGGCCACGGGTACCAACTCCAGCGACTCGATCACGCAGGTTAACTACCAATTTGGCGATAGTCAGCTGAACTCGTTGATCCCAGGTTACACTACCTACGACGCCACCGTTCTTGAGTTCGAGTTCGTCCCCACAGCCGATATCATCACGTTTCAATACGTATTCAGCTCAGATGAGTACAACGAATGGGTTAACTCCTCGTTCAACGATGTGTTCGGGTTCTTCCTCGACGGCGAGAATATTGCCAAGCTTCCGGGGTCAGATGTTGCGGTCGCGATCAACACAGTCAATAACGGAAACCCGTTCGGCCAGAACGTCAGCAATCCGCAGTATTATCTAAACAACGATCTGTCCGATGGAGGCGGAAGCTTTCCGACCGAGATGGACGGGCTGACCATCGTTCTTTCCGTTCAAGCGAACGTCACACCGGGGCAGCTGCACCATATTAAGCTGGCGATCGCCGATGCCGGGGACATGATCTTGGACTCCAATGTGTTCATCAAGGCTCAGAGCTTCAAGTCGAAGCCAGTTGATGCGGACGAAGACGGCGTGCCGGATGCCGAGGACAACTGCATCGATGTCGCGAATGCGGATCAAATCGATACCGATGGCGACGGCATTGGCGACGAGTGCGATATAAGCGACCCCATTCCGATGATGGCCTTTGTTAAGTTCACGGGTGGCGGCGGGGTGGCCGACGCAGAGAATCTTCACTCTAAGGCTCGGAACTCCTTCGGGTTTAATATCATGACCAAACAGAACCATCTCGAAGTTCACCTGGAGTACAACGATGGTGATCAGGGTAAGGCCAGCAAGGGTCAGAGCCCGTTACAGGTCAAGATGAAGGGCAATGTCGACCAGGTCTATCCGATCTATAGCGGATACGGTGGCGTCGTCTTCGTCGCTCCGTGCACCGTGCGAACGCTGCTCGATAACAATGAGCGCACAATGAATATGTGTCAGGTCACGATAATCGACTTTGGCAACCCAGGCACCGGAAACGCGAATACGGGAACGCCAGCAGACGTGTTCCACCTGAAGATCGTAGGCGGGCCTAGCACGGGTTACGACTCAGGCGAGCCCGAACTTCTGCGCGGAAACATAACGGCGCATAAGGCCACGGTAGAGGACGTCGATAAGGAAGTGGTCAAGAAGTCCAAGAATGCCGAGAAGATCGCGAATATCAAGGCTAAGAAGTCCTCGAAGAGCAACGCTTCAAGCAAGAGTTCTTCAAAAGCGAAGTCCAACAACTCTTCCAATTCGAATAGCAAGAAGGGAAAGAAATGAGGGCTTGGTTTCCCTATGAAGAATGGAACGAGTGGAGGGTGTTGTTGCAATAAGCAACCGCGCACCGTCCTGCTGTGCCTGTTGTTTTCTGGAAGGTGTGGAACGTTCTCGGGGTTCTGCACCTTCCAGACTCGGCATCGGGCTCACAGCGTGGCTTTCCCGAAGGTAGCGCGCTTCTATCGCTAACGGAGCAGGTCGTCTACTCGTAGGTGACCTGCTCCAAGCGTAGGTTCTTGAAGCTCAGACCCATGTGAGAGCCAATGGCTGCCGGAGTCAGCGAAACATGGATTTCATTGGCGAGCCAGTATTCAACGATCGAGTAGTCGGCGGGGTCGGTCGAAAGCACCGCACCCGCGGCCTCCGCATCGAGTAGGGCTTGTTGTAGTTGATCGTACATCATGGCGACTTCGAAATGACGATAGCCGGTCCATGTCGCTTTGCTTGCACGTTCTGAGGTCTCGTCATCAAACGTCACGTAGTTCATTCCGGGTAGAAAGCTCGTTGCGATGATGACCTTGTTGCAACTGCCATCCGGACAATCCACCGCGATGCCGCCAACGCCCTCTGGGTTCACGAAACCATCGAAGCCCGTGAATCCTCGTGAGTCGTAGAGCTGTGTCACGAGCCAGATTCTGGTTCCAGTGGTGTTGTCGAGCAACTGCGGGGAGATATTGGAGTAGGGGATAAATCGCGCGGTCGAGTTGTGCTTGAAGCCCGACATCGAAGGAATTTGAATGTCGACCGAGTATGCGAGCCCTTGTCCGGGTGCGGACCAGACGTTTTCGAGGGGCTCACGGAATGCAATGCCAGAACCTGCCCATGATTGGCGACCGAGCGGGAAGTTCACGCTCGCGGGAACGTTGAGTATGCCGACTTCATCGCCAAAGAGCTGAACCGCGCTTGAAAACTGATACTCACTGACCGCGCGTTCGTAGCGCTTGCGTCGCTTCTGCGGTTCTACCGCGAGCCCGGTGTAAGCTTTCGGGTCCCAGAACAACTTCTTATCCAGTCGTTTGCCCTTAACCCCCGCGGCCCAAATCGCGGTGTTGAACTTGCCGAGCTGCCGACGCTGAAAACGGAAGAGTTTACGATCGTCGATAGGATCCTCGTCAAAGCCACGATCTACATTCGTAACCACGCGCTTGCCGCCGGCCGACTTATTATAGGGTTGTTGCCAAAGCAAGCTGCGCTCGGTTTCATCGAGCGCCCAAGCGGGTTCGGACGTCGCTATCGCTGCTACGGAAAACAACATTCCAAGTACCAAGATTCGGTTCAACACTGAGGCCATCTGTTTCTCCCTGCCGCGGCAAGATGCGCATCGAGTCCAATCACCGCACTGAAGCTAAGTACAGAGTATAGGTTGTTTTGACGCTGAATTGGCGGGTTGGACTGGGTCGATGCTCCCGTTGCGCGCTGCTTGCTGCTGAGAGAACCGTGAATATGTATTTCTGCAATGTACGTGCGCATTCTTCGACGCTATGGGTTGGATCTTCGCTAAGCTGGGGCGATGCGATTCGGAATTATGGTCTTATCGATGTTGCTCGCGGTTTTGGTCGCCGACCCCGCGCGCGCGGATCCCGTGGCGAATCCGTCGGCAAAACTATTTTTCTTTACCGATGATGGCCTTGCTAGTGGTAGTCCGCTATTGCCCAGTTTCTTGTTGCATTCGTCGTGGTCTGCACTCGGTTCCACGTCAGCTGGCGATGTGATGATCGCAGTCAGTAACCATCAACAGCCTGGGGGTAACGTCGCGCTGTTTCGTTTTGATCCTGATGCGGATCAGATGTCGTTGCTCGGAGACATCGAATCGATTTCGACCGACGCAAATAATTGGATGCCGAACGAGACACAGTACAAGGTGCACACGTTTCTTTCGGAACATGCGGATGGAAAGATGTACTTCGCCAGCATGGACCATGACCCGTCGCCGTTCTTGCGGGGGTCGCACCTGTATCGCGTGGATTCAGGTACTGGGGTTATCGAAGACCTGAGCAAGACCGCGCCGTTTCTTTTGGATAAGGATTTAAACCTGATTCCGAATCCTGGGACTGCGTCTGAGAAAAGCGGCGTGATGATCGAGTTCTATGGCGTGAAGAGTCTGAATTTGAATCCGGGAGCGCCCGATTGGTTGTACGCGATGACGTTCCCAGAGGGCCATTTGCTTCAATACAATCTGTCTACGGGAAACATCCAAGCGGTCGGGCAATCCAGTGCGGTGGGTTACGTGTTCTACGTCGATGCAAACGGCGACGTCTACTACGCAAATTCAGATGACGACGCAATGATAGTTTTCAAGTATGACGCCTCCGCGATGACGACGAGTACGGTCGCGAGTAACCTGCCCAGTGGCGAGCTGGGCGCGCTCGCGCCAACGGCGGAGGGTCGATTCGTCTATTTCATGCATGCGAACGCCAAAGACGTGTATCGGCTCGATACGCAGCTGGATACGTTTACGTTCTTCGCGGATACCTGTGGTCCGAACTTCTGGCGAATCTACAATCTCACCCTTAGCCCGGATGAGCGCTCTCTCTACTACGTGAGCAATAACAACAATCGAAGCACGATTCGCCGCATCGATGTCGCGACGCAGAACTGCGAAGAGGTCATGGACATCGACGCGCTCTTGGGTTCCCGTAATCTCAGTTTCGGTGGCATTGCTGTTTGGGATCGAGCGGGGCGCTTCTATGCTCCCGTCTGGACCCACGAAGGGGACCCCGCCGATGTTGCACTGCTGCAGGTCCAAGTCGAAGAGCCTGCGCTTCCTGTCGACACCCTGCCGTCGGATTGGATGCGTCTGATCATGGCTCTTGGGCTCGCGGCGCTTCTTGTACGTGGCTACAGTTCCAAACGAAGCTGATTTTCTGCTGGGCTTCGCGCTACGACAGCGCAGCGCCCCCTGACACGAACCGGAGAATCCCGCTAGAATCCGGCCCCTCTTTGCCGGAGTGGCGGAATTGGCAGACGCGCACGACTCAAAATCGTGTTCCTTCGGGAGTGTGGGTTCGATTCCCACCTCCGGCACCACCAGCGTAGCGATCGAAGGACTGGAGACTTCGCGTCGCGCGAAGTCTCCACCATTACTCGATATCCAGCGTGCAGCGATAAGTTAGACGGGCAACGTCACGTAGGGAGGTTGCTCATCTTATCTATCACTGCGTTAGCGCTCTGTCGTTGGACCCAGTGCAATAGCAGGACTACGGTTGCGATTGAAGCGAAGAGCAGAAAGAAAAACTTCGCCGTGATGCCCCAAGACCATCCAATCACGATGTAGCCAATGAAGACGATCGCAGGTTGGTGGAAGAGGTAGACGGGGAACGCGGTGCGAGCGAGGTAGCGGTGACCGCGGAATTCATACGAGAGATGGCGCGCGGCACCACCGAGGATCCCGACGACCATGCTCCAACCGGCGATCGCCGTCGCAGCAAGAACGAGCGTCGCGTTCTCGAGTTGAAAGATCACCGCGGCAAGCAGGAACAGCAAACTCAGGATCATGGGAACGCGTATGCGTACCGACTCGCGATGGATCGCGTTTTCGATCGCTGGGTTTCGTGCCATCAGGAAGCCGATCCAGAGATACGTCGTGTAATACAGAAAGTTGGCCCAGTCGCTGTAGAGGTTTTGTAAACCCGGGTAGTGGGGCCGCAACGTGATCTGAATAATCGCAAGCGGAATCAGCGGCGCGTAAATCCATAGGGGTGTAACGGTCGAATTCTTTGCGGGTCGCTTTGCGAGGTGCGCAAACGCAGGTAGGTAGATCAGTGTAAAGGTCATCAAGTAGGCAACGAACCAAAGGTGTGACCAGGTGAAGCGATCGAGATTCGTGAAAAACGTGGGCCAGAACTCGAGGAAGCTCTCGTTGAACGCCGCTGTCGTTGGGAAATCGTTGGGTAGGAGTTCTTTGATCGATTCCTGTTGTTCTAGCGACATCGACAGTCCGCGATGATTGGCGTCGAGCCCGTTCGATAGTTCGAGGTACTTAATCGGCGGGCAGAAGATCACGACGACGGCGATGAAGGGTAGTAGGAGTTTCTTAGCGCGCTCGTTGAGAAATCCGCCGGTCCCGCGTGACTGCAACGAACTGTACAGCGACCATCCGGCGAGCAGGAAAAACAGCGGCATGTGCCAGAGACTGATGAAGCCACAGACGATGGTAAACACCGCTGACACGTCGACGTTGCGTATGTGGTAGAAGGGCGCCGGGTCGAATACCTTGCCCACGTGAAAGAGAAAAAGCAGGTAACACGCAAAGATGCGAAGCGCGTCCAAGTCGTAGCGACGTTGCATTACAATCTTCCTTACGTAAAGAACCGCACGAGGATTTCGACCGCGGATGTTTTGACACTTGTCGAGTCGAACGCCTGCGGTGACGGGTCCCAATGTCGGTGAATGGCCCAGAAGGCCAGGGTCTCAAGCACTATCCGAGTTGCGATGGGAAGGTCGGGTACGCTGCGTAGATGACCCGCTTGAATACGTGCGTCGAAGTACTGCATCAAGGTCACGAACTCCTGGACGCGCGCGGTAGAGAACCAGATCTTGCCGAGCTCGGGGAAATCGACTGAGCATCGATCGATCAACTTGATCACGATGCGATTCGCGTAGAGCAGGTCGTAGAGTTCTTCGAGGATCGCCCGGAGCTCGTCGCGTGGATGCTCGACCTCCGGCTGTTGGAGCGCGTCGCGAAGCGTGGGAAGCGAAACCGCATCATCGATGCTTTCGCGAATCCAACCCAGGAGCGTGTCCGAATCCGGCGACTGAATCGGATAGTCCGTCGGCGCCCATTCGACGGGCCCTGGAATCGCCCCTACGAGTGCAGCGAAAAAGAGCGCCTCTTTGCTGGCGACGTAGAGGTAGAGCGTGCCCTTGGCGACACCGAGCTCGCGGGCCACATCTTCCATCTGGGTTCGGCGGTAGCCTTGGCGGATGAAGACCTTGGTCGCGCATTCGACCAGATCCGGAAATTGGACGCGAGTGGGACGAGGTGCCATGGGGGATTTATATAATAACTGACTGAGTCAGTCAATAATAATTTCCGTGTGATCTTGCGATTCTTGAGGAGGAGAAGCACTTTGGAAATATGGACCTGAGCTTCTTGCCGGCCGTGAATGCGGCGCTGAATGCGAGCGCGACATGGCTGCTTCTTGTCGGTCGACGGAGGATCCTGCGGGGCGATCGGGACGGCCATCGCCGCGCCATGCTCGCTGCATTCGGCGTTTCTTCCGTGTTTTTGGCCCTCTACATCACCCATAAAGTCAGCCGAAACTTCGAAAACACGACCTTCCATGTCGAGGGGCTGGCGAAATCCGCATATCTGGCATTTCTCGCCAGCCACGTCTTGCTCGCGACAACCATTCCCTTTATCGCCATCACCTTGATTACACTCGCGCTTCGCGGGCGGACAGAACGCCATCGAAGAATCGCGCGTTGGGCTTGGCCGATCTGGATCTACGTCTCGGTCACGGGCGTGATGATCTATTTCCTGCTGTATCACTTGAACCCCGTGCCGCTGAGCTGAGGGGGAAACCACCTCGACCACAGGGTTTTAATGTTGAGACTCCACCCGTAATCGGTTATTCCATCGACACTTGTGGGACGCGGGATCCGTGTATTCGCGGTCTGTGACAGGGGTGATGAATGGTCTTGGGGAAATGGCTCGTCGTCATGGCAATGGTCATGGCTGGATTTTCGGGCACGGCAAACGCTGGCGATGCGGTCGCGGGTGAACCGGTCTTCGATCTCTGCACGCAATGCCACGGCACTGCGGGCGAAGGGAATCCGTCGATTGCGGCGCCCGGGATTGCAGGATTGCCAGAGTGGTATGTCGCCGCGCAATTGCGGAAGTTTCGTAACGGTCATCGCGGTACCCATCCGAAGGACGCGGAAGGGATGCGCATGCGTCCGATGGCCTTAACGCTGGGAATCAACGCCGACCCCGCGCTAAGCGGCGAAGCCAAACAGGATGCCCAGGACAAGGACCTCGACAATGTTGCGGCCTACGTCGCGTCACTGCCGCAAACCAAGCCGGCCGCTTCATTAGAGGGTGGGGATTCCGCCCGTGGCCAAGGACTCTATGCAGTTTGTATGGCGTGTCATATGCCCGATGGTTCCGGCAATCAGGGAGTCGGTTCACCTCCGCTCGCCGGCGCAAGCGACTGGTATCTGTTCTCGCAGTTGAAGAAGTTCAAAGCGGGTATTCGCGGCAACAAACCGGAAGACATCACGGGTGTGACGATGCGGGGCATGGCGGGCACGCTCGCCGATGAACAAGCGATGAAAGACGTCATCGCATACATCAAGACACTTTCGAAGTAGGGATTGGAACTAGCGTATGGGCATACAGCGCGAACCTGACGATCTCGCGATGCGAAGCTTTTGGGTCACGATGGCGTTCATTGGGTTTTTTATCGCAACCGTCTTCATCTTCGTTCTCTAAGGAAGAGCCATGCTTGAACACTATCTACCGGCGGCATCGACGTACGCGAGTGATATCGACGGCCTGGTCAACCTGATTTTCTGGATTGTCGGAGTCTGGTTCGTTCTCTGCCAAGTCGTCTTCTTCTACTTCATCATAAAATTCCGGCGTAAGCCCGGTGTGAAGGCTCAGTACATCACGGGTGAAGAAAAAGAGCAGAAGCGCTGGATCTCGATCCCGCACGCATTGGTCTTGATCTGCGACGTTTTCATCGTCTACGGCGCGGTCACGGTTTGGGTGGATATCAAACAGACCTTGCCCGAACCCGAAGAGAGCACGCCGGTTCGCGTCATCGGTCAGCAATGGGCTTGGACTTTTGTGCACGCGGGGCCCGACGGGCTGCTCGACACGCCGGATGATATTGAAACCGTTGACGAGCTACGGATCCAAGTGAATCACAAATATCGTTATCAGCTTGAGTCTGAAGACGTGCTTCATAACTTCTCGATCCCCGTGTTTCGCTTGAAGCAGGATGCGATACCGGGTCGCGTGATCGAAGGCTGGTTTGAAGCCACCCAGACCGGAACGTTTGATGTTCAATGCGCTGAAATCTGTGGTATTGGCCACGGCATCATGGCAGCACGTATCGTGATTGAACCCGCAGCCGACCACGCCGCATGGATGTCAGAGAATGCGCCGCGGACCGTCTTGGCCGCGACAACGCCGTAGGGCGCTAGAGAAGTAAGGGACAAACGATGGCGGAACACGCAGGGGAAGCCGCGCACGGGCACGATGGTCATCATGAGATGAGCTTCTGGAGCAAGTACGTCTTCTCCACGGACCATAAGATCATCGGCATGCAGTACATGTTCACCGGGATGGCGATGGCGCTGATCGGTGGCTTCATGGCTTATGTGTTCCGTATGCAGCTCGCGTTTCCAGGCGAAGCTGTGCCTGGCTTTGGGGGGGTATCGCCCGCCGATTACAACTCGCTGATCACGAATCACGGCACGATCATGATTTTCTGGGTCGCCATGCCGGTGCTGATCGCGGGCTTTGGTAATTTCTTGATTCCGCTGATGATCGGCTGCGACGATATGGTCTTTCCGAAGATCAATCGTCTCTCGTACCAGATCTTCCTCTTGAGCGCGATCGTGTTGATCGTTTCATTTTTTGTACAGGGCGGCGGTTTCGGAGGTGCGTGGACCGCTTACCCGCCACTTTCCGCAAAGGCCGAGTACAGCCTGACACCGTTGGGTTCGACGTTGTGGCTGGTCGCCGTGGCGTTGGAGTTTGTCGCGTTTCTGCTGGGCGGGATTAACTTCGTCACCACCACGATGAACTCACGTGCACCTGGGATGAAGATGTACGACATCCCGATGGTGATTTGGATGATTGTTGTGGCCAGTATCCTCTTCATGGCCTCGGTGGGACCGCTTATCGCCGGCGCCGTCATGCTCTTCATGGATCAGAATGTTGGGACGGGTTTCTTTGATCCTGGAAAGGGTGGTGACCCGATCCTCTGGCAGCACCTTTTCTGGTTTTTTGGTCACCCCGAAGTCTACGTGGTGCTGTTGCCTGCCATGGGTATCGTCGCAGACATCATGACGGTCTTCTCGCGGAAGAAGCTCTTCGCGTATCGCACGGTGCTCTACACCGTCTTTGGTACCGGTGTGCTGAGTTTTACTGTGTGGGCACATCATCAGTTCATCGCAGGTGTTGATCCACGTATGGCGCATATCTTCACCATCACGACCTTGCTGATTTCGGTACCGATTGCTGAGATGTGCTTCGTCTACATCGCAACGCTCTACGGTGGCTCGATCCAGCTTTCGACCCCCATGCTTTGGGCGTTGGCGTTTCTGGCGGAGTTCTTAATCGGTGGTGTGACGGGGATTTTCCTCGGTGCGAGCGGCGCGGATGTGTACTTCCACGATACCTACTTTGTGCTCGCACATTTTCACTACACGTTCTTCCCGATCGCGATCATCGGTGTATTTGCGGGTATTACGTATTGGTTCCCGAAGATGTTTGGTCGTCACCTGAGCGAATTCTGGGGCAAGGTGCATTTCTGGGGCACCATCGTTGCGTTCAACTGCATCTTCATCCCGCTCTTCATGTTAGGTGCGGCGGGTCAGCATCGACGCATCTACAACTACAACCATTTCCCGGACCTTGCGACGCCGGAGCTACAGAGGCTGCGTGTCATCGCGACTTCAGCACTCTTGGTGATGTTGGCATTCCAAGCCGTGTTCCTGATCAACTTCTTCTACAGCTTGTTCAAGGGTAAGAAGGCGGAGAAAAATCCCTACAACGCCAACACGTTGGAGTGGACGGCAGCCTCGCCGCCGCCGCATGGCAATTGGGCGGAGTTACCGCGGGTCTATCGTGGCCCCTACGAGTACAGCCACCCCGATCGTGACACGGATTATTGGCCTCAGAACGAGCCCAACTAAGCGAAAGGTGCAGGACGCGAAATGAGACCCATTGCTACCACGCGAAGTGCGTCAGGAACACCGACGGGGCGACTCGCCGTTTGGTGGGTGATCGCCTCGGAAATCGTGATCTTCGGCGGGCTGCTCGCATCGTACATCATGTTTCGTCTCTCGCATCCCGAGTGGGCGGAATACGCATCGCATACCAATACTTGGATCGGTGCGTTTAACACATTTGTGTTGCTCACTTCGAGTTTGTCCGCCGTGCTCGCGCATCAAGCCGCAGAAGCTGGCAACGGCAAGAAGGCCGCGAAGCTGCTCTATTGGACGATGCTGGGTGGTATCACGTTTGCGGTGGTGAAAGGATTTGAGTGGAACATGGAAATCTCCCATGGTTTCACCATCAGCTCGAACGGCTTTTGGTCGTTCTACTACACCGCGGCCGGTCTTCACGCACTGCACGTCATCGCCGGTGTTGTGATCATGGGCATCGTCGCTCAAACCGCGAAGCAGAACCTTGAACTGCATCGGGTGGAGTTGATCGGGATCTATTGGCATTTCGTCGATTTGGTCTGGATCTTCCTCTTCCCGTTGCTCTACATCGCCAAGTGAAGGGCTGATCATGTCTGAGCACGCGCATCCGAATTACTTCAAGATCTGGGCTTGGCTCCTCGTGCTGCTGTCGATCTCTGTGGCTGGCCCAATGCTCGAAATTCCGGTCGTCACCTTGATCACCGCATTTGGCATCGCGATCGTGAAGGCCTATCTCGTGGCCCGAAACTTCATGCATCTCAATGTCGAGAAGAAGTATGTCGTCTATCTGCTCACGACGATGGTCGTCTTCATGCTACTCTTCTTCGCTGGCGCAGCGCCCGATGTCATGAACCAGGAGGGCGACCAATGGTACAAGCCCAAAGTCGAGGCGGAAGCCGCGGCGACCCCGCATCATTAGGCGGGACCTCGTCGACAGACTTGAACGTCGTCTACGACTCGGGTGGAGGTCCGCCCGCAAAGCGTAAAACACTGCTGTCAAACGCAGTGCTGGGTACGATGATCTTCATCCTTACCGAGATCATGCTCTTTGGTGGCTTGGTCAGTGCGTTTCTCATCGGTAAGAGCATGGCGTCGTTCGGCTGGCCACCGCCGGGGCAACCTCGTCTGCCGATCGAGAACACCGCGTTCAATACGCTGGCTCTGCTGCTGAGTGGCGTCGCGCTCTTCGTTGCCCACCGACGGATTACAGATGCCCCTGCAACCGCTAAGAGCCCGCTCTGGGCTGCGATTCTTTTGGGAACGTTCTTCACCGTTTCTCAGGGCTACGAGTGGGTGGGTTTGATTGCAGAAGGGCTCACCCTCACCTCGAGCGTCCACGGCGCATTCTTTTACCTGATCGTCGGCGCGCACGCACTTCATGTGATGGTGGCATTGGGTTTTCTGATCAGCTGCGGTCTGCAAGTGAACCAAGGGGCTGTCGAGCTTAACAGGTTTCATGCGACCGAGGCATTTTGGTACTTTGTCGTCGGTATTTGGCCTGTTCTCTATGGCCTGGTATATCTCTCTTGAGTCACTTCGGTCGTATCGCATGTTTTACCTGGTTGCTGTTCGCACCGACGTTTGCTGACGCATGTCCGGTTTGTTTTCAAAGCACTGAAGAAAATCGCCTCGCATTTATCATCACCACGGTTTTCCTCAGTCTCTTGCCGCTCGTGACCATTGGTTCGTTTGTTTGGTGGTTACAGCGACGAGCCCTCGAACTCGAACGTGAGGACGGGAATGTCGAAACTCACTCCGGAACAGCTCGAGCGCTATAAGCGCCATCTCTTCCTCGAGGAGATCGGACCCATCGGCCAGCGGAAGCTTCTCGATGCGCGCGTCCTATTGATTGGAGTAGGTGGTCTCGGCTCGCCCGCGAGTTTGTATCTTGCGGCCACGGGTGTCGGCACCTTGGGCCTGGTTGATTTCGATGCTGTGGATGCTTCGAACCTGCAGCGCCAGATCCTCTACACCACGGCGGATGTCGGGCGCCCGAAAGTCGAAGCCGCTGCCGAACGACTGCGCGCCTTGAATCCGGACGTGACGGTCGAATTTCATTCCACGAAGTTAGATGCCTCGAACGCAATGGAATGGGTCGGAGGCTACGACATTGTTCTCGACGGTACCGATACGTTTCCAAGTCGCTATCTCACGAACGACGTTTGTGTTTGGCAGAAAGTCCCGCTCGTCTATGGCAGCGTGATGCGCTTCGAAGGTCAGGTGAGTGTTTTCGATGCGCGGATTGGACCATGCTACCGCTGTCTATTTCCCGAGCCACCGCCGCCAGAACTTGCGCCCAACTGCGCGGAGGCGGGTGTACTCGGCGTTCTGCCTGGTGTGATTGGCTTGATGCAAGCCACAGAGGTGATCAAGCTGATTGTAGGGCAGGGGGAGCCGCTGGTTGGGCGACTTCTTACCTACGACGCACTCAGTATGGAGACGCGAACGTTCAAGCTTGGCCGCGATCCGGATTGTGCCGTTTGTGGCGACGGTCCATCGATCACAGAGCCGATCGACTATGAAGCGTTTTGTTCCGCGTCCGGCGCGTCTGGTCCGTCGGAGATTTCTGAAATCGATCCGCACAATCTACAGCAGCGCCTGGCGGCCGATGAACCGCCGCTATTGATTGATGTACGCGAGCCCTTCGAGGCAGAGCTCGCGAAGATCGCCGGCGCGCGGCTGATTCCGCTCGGCACGCTCGAATCCGCGCTCGCAGATTTAGCGGCTTGGAAAAATCGCCCGGTGATCGTTCATTGCCAGACGGGCGGACGTAGTCGCAAAGCCTGTGAAATTTTGGTGGCGCATGGGTTCAATGCTGTCGTGAATTTGCGTGGTGGGATCGAAGCGTGGCAAGCGGAGGTCGACTCAGGCATTCCCAAAAAGTAGGTTTCCGATCCTATGGATCACCTGCGTTGCCATGTTTTTGGTGGATTGCCGAAAGAAATCGAGGAAGAGGTCAATAAGTTCCTCGAAGTGACGCCTTGTGAAATTCAGTACGTGCTTCAGAGCGAAGACGCTGGTCATATTACGATGACTGTTTTCTATGAGCTCTCTCGGCGCGCACTCGGAGACTAGGAACTGTGCCGGTCCTTTTGGGCATCGCGGCGTCTAGCAAAGATCTGTTTGTCATGGTGCTTGCGTAACTGGCGTTTCGCACGATCGAAAGCTTCGACCACCGTATCGTGAAGGTCGGTAGTATCCGAATGTGACGCGAGGTCCATGTCCTTGCCGGTAACGTGCACAGTCGCGTGAAATTGAACGCCTTCCTGTTTCAGATTGACCTCGACCTTCGAAATCTCAGGAAACTCTTCGCGGAGTGCTTGGTGGAGGCGTTCACATTCTTCGCGAATCGCGTCGCTATGCGGAAGATTTTGAAATGCCAATTTGAAACTCATTCTGTTACCTCCGATGGTCCAAAACTATAGCGTGGGGTTACTCGCATCGCGCCCGTCGGTGACCTCAAATGTCTGTCGATCGATTTGGCTATCACCCACAAAGACTTCTACGCTCCAAGCGCCGGGGGGGGCGGCCTCGAGCTTGAAATTCGAACTGACCTTGCCTCCAGGGCTCATGAGCACGGTTTCCTCGAAAGCCTTCTTGCCTTTGGGTCCAACCCAGCGCACACGTACACGCGGGTTGAGCGGCATGAAGTGTCGACTGATTTCGCCCCACCAGACGACATTTCCGGACGGCTGAAACCGCACCTTGAGCGGGCCATTGGATTTGCCACGAAGACCGCTCGAGTCCAAGACTTTGAAGCTGAGTTGGCGAATCTGAAAGTCCGCACGTTCGCGGCCAGAACTTCCGGTCTTGAAACCAATTGCGGCTTGCTCCAAATAAAACACGGCCACTTTGCGATGGCCAAGGCGTTTTTGAATCAATCCCAGTCGGTATTGAACCAACGGCACGGTGGAATCTAAAGCGAGCGCTTGTTCTAGATCTTCACGCGCGGCGTCGAGTTCTCCGGCCTTTTCGTGAAGCGTCGCGCGTTCGAGATAGACACGTGGATCGCGGGGTTCGAGCCGTGCCGCTTGAGTGAGTTTTTCGATCCCGGTAGTTTCGTCGCCCGCGTCGGAGAGCGCCTTGGCTTCAGCGAGCAGCGGGTTTGTAAGGCTGCGATCGAATTCGGGTCTCGCGTGTAGGCCACTGCCTCCAGCAACGGGATTCTGGATCCGTGCGAGTCGTTCTTGCATCTGCTCTAGGCGTGGGTCTGTGCGTTCTCTTGCCCGGGCGGGAACCTGTGTGCGCTTCAATGTGGTTCTAACCGCGGCGATCCGCTCTTTCAGGGCGGGGTGGGTAAAAAGATACGCGGGAATTTCCTGCCCAGGTTGCTTCTGTTCGGTCAGGATCCGTTGAAAGAAACGGCTCATGCCGTCGGGGTCGTAGCTCGAGTGCAGCATGTATTCCAAACCATGATGGTCCGCGTCGACCTCGGCTTCGCGGGTATTCTTGATTTGCAGCGCGACGTTAATCCCCTGTGCGGCGATCGCGATACCCGGGTCCCCACCCGCCGCCGCGATCGCGAGTGTAGCCGCCAGCGCCGCGATCGACGCGAGCCCCTGATTTTCCTGCGCTTTTGCAACGTGGCGTCGCCGTACGTGCGCGACTTCATGCGCGAGTACCCCGACGAGTTCGTTGACATCGCCGGCTTGAGCGAGCACGCCGCTCGAGATGTAGACGTAGCCACCACCGATCGTAAACGCGTTTAGCACGTCGCTATCGAAAACAAAGAAACGGTAGACGAAGGGCTGGGGTTCGGTGGAGTCGACGATTTCTTGGCCGAGCGCATTGATGTAAAACGTGAGGACCGGGTCGGTGATGAGCGGCATCTGACTGCGGATCTGCTGGTGAATCTGAAATGTAGCGGACTGCTCGTCATCAACCGTGACTTCACGCTTTAGCGGATTGTCTTGAAGCGCTCGAAAGCTGCAGCCAGCTCCGCCGACGATAAAGAACGCGGCCAGGAGCAGGGGTGTTGCGCGCACGCTATTCAGCCTGGTCTTGGGTCCAGCGAAGGCGAGGTTTGCGGGCCGCACGAACTTCGTCGAGGCGACGGACCTTCGGCAGGGACGGGGCGCTCGTAACTTGCTCTGGCGAAGTTTTGGATTCCTCGGCGATGCTTCGCATGGCATCAATGAATCGGTCCAAGTCTTCAAGCGATTCGGTCTCGGTGGGCTCAATCATCAACGCGCCAGGGATCACCAGGGGAAAGTAAATCGTGGGGGGGTGAAAGCCATAGTCCATCAGGCGTTTAGCAATATCTGCGGTCGTCACACCGGTGGACTGCTGCTTACGATCCGAGAGCACACACTCATGCATCACGGTCCGGTCATGAGGTACGTCGTAATGCGACTTGAGTTCCGCCAAAATATAATTGGCATTGAGCACCGCGGTTTCGGTGACATCGACCAAGCCTTCGGCGCCAAGCGTCCGAATGTAGGCGAGCGCTCGAATCCACATGCCCGCATTGCCGTGAAAACCGTGAACGCGTCCGATCGACTGGGGTCGGTCCGCGTCGAGTTTGAATTGCTCGCCGTCACGACGCACGATTGGACTTGGGAGATAGGGTTCCAGTATTTCGCGGACCGCAACGGGGCCGGCGCCTGGGCCCCCGCCGCCGTGGGGCGTCGAGAACGTCTTATGGAGGTTGAAGTGCATCACGTCGATTCCCATGTCGCCGGGTTTAGCGACACCCATCAACGCGTTCATATTCGCGCCATCGAGATACACCAGACCGCCCGCCGCGTGTACCAACTCGGCGAGTTCTTCAACATGAGACTCGAAGAGCCCCAGGGTATTCGGATTGGTGAGCATGAGTGCAGATGTGCGCTCATCCAAGAGCGCCTCGAGCGCAGCGGGATGAACGATGCCATCGTCGCCGCTCTTAACCTCGACCACTTCCATCCCGTTGAGCGCCGCGCTCGCGGGATTGGTGCCATGTGCGGTATCTGGAATCAACACGCGCTTGCGCTGATGGTCACCGCGTGCGCGGTGATACGCTTGAATCATCATCATGCCGACGAATTCGCCCTGCGCGCCCGCGGCCGGTTGTAGCGTCACACGATCCAGCCCGGAGATTTCGATCAAAATCTGTTCGACTTCAGAGGCGAGACCCAAGATGCCCTGCAATGCCGAGTCGGGGGACATCGGATGCACGTCGGCCAGACCGGGTAGGGCGGCAGCGGTCTCGTTCACTTTGGGGTTGTACTTCATGGTGCACGACCCCAGCGGATAAAAACCGGTATCGATCGAGTAGTTCCATTGGGATAGCCGCGTGAAATGTCTCACCACATCGAGTTCAGACACCTCCGGAAAACCGTCGATATCGTCGCGAAGGTTTTCGGCCCCTATTAAATCGCCCGCATCACGCAATGGCACATCCGGCGGATTCAGCGGTACGCCGGGACGGTTGGGTCGGGAGCGTTCGAAAATGAGTTCTTCGTTGAAGATGAGTCCGCTGGTTCCGGGTTTGTTCATGCGGCGAGCTCCCTCACCAGCTGATCGATTTCATCTCGTGAGTTTTGTTCTGTAACGCAGACCAGCAGTTCATCTTCGCGGGACGCGTCCACCTCACGCAGTCGATATCCAGCCAAGATTCCGCCGCTCGCAAGCTTGGGATAACGCGTATCCAGCTTCGGCACGCGCACGACGAACTCATTGAACGTCGGCGCGCTATAGGGCAACTCGAATCCCGCTTGCGCGAAGCTCTCGCGCGCGTACGCGGCTAAGCTGAGATTATGTTCCGCGAGCGTGCGCAAACCTTGACGTCCTAACAATGCAAGGTAGATGGTGACCCGCAGCGCACAAAGGCCCTGGTTGGTGCAGATATTGCTGGTCGCGCGTTCGCGTCGAATATGTTGTTCGCGCGTGGTCAGCGTCATCACAAAAGCGCGCTGGCCGTCGCTGTCGAGCGTCTCGCCGATCAAGCGACCCGGTAATTGGCGCAACCATTTTTCACGCGCGGCGAAGAATCCGGCGTAAGGACCCCCGAAGCTGAGCGGAACACCAAAACTCTGGGCTTCGCCACAGGCGACGTCCGCACCCGCATCACCCGGTGCGCGAAGCAACGCCATCGCGAGCGGCTCCGCGGAACTGTGAATCAACAATGCGCCGGCGGTATGTGCGGCTTCTGAATGCTTTGCCACGTGCTCGATACAGCCAAAGAAGTTCGGGGACTGAATCACCAGCGCAGCGGTGTCCTTATCCAACGTTGGAATCGCTGTGGTTCCGTCCTCCGCTAGCTCCGCGATCTTGACTTCGGCATCGAGTCCAGAAAGGTAGGTTTCGATCACGCGTCGGTAGTGCGGGTGCAGCCCCGCGCTGACGAGTACTTGCTTGCGACGCGTGGTTCGAAGCGCCATCAGGCAGGCTTCTGCGGTCGCGGATGCACCATCGTAGAGTGAAGCGTTGGCGACATCGAGTCCCGTGAGCTGGCAGATCATGGTCTGAAACTCATACACGGCTTGCAGCGTGCCCTGACTGATTTCGGCCTGGTACGGCGTGTAGGCGGTTGCGAACTCGCCGCGTCCCGCGAGTGTGTCGACAACTGAGGGAATGAAATGGTGGTACGCGCCGGCACCGATGAAACTCGAGGTGCCACCGGCACCTTGGTTGCGAGCGGCGTAGTCGCCGAGATATGCGAGCAAGCTGCGTTCATCCAGCGACGGTGCAAGCTTGAGTCCGGCGCGTTTACGCAGCGACGCTGGAACTGAATCGAAGAGCTGGTCAGCCGAACCCATGCCGATGCGCTCGAGCATGACCTCGCGCTCTGCCGGCGTATGGGGGGTGTAGCTCACGTGCCCGAGCGCTCCTTGATCGATGCGCGGTATTCGTCGGGTGTCTGTAACGCCTCGACCGCATCGAGATCCTCAGGGGCGATTCCAATAATCCAACCGCGTCCGTAGGGATCCTCATTGAGCCATTCGGGATGCTCGTCGAGTGTCGCATGAACCTCGACAATCTCGCCGCTAATCGGCGCGAGTAGATCACTCACGGCTTTTACAGATTCCACCACGCCGAACGTTTGGCCGGCTTCGACCTGCGTACCGACTTCGGGAATCTCAACGAACACGATATCGCTGAGCTCGCTCTGTGCGTAGTCGGTGAGGCCGACTTTGACGACGGCGCCATCCACGCGAACCCACTCGTCGCTCGTGCTGTAGTGATAGTCATCTGGAACTTCGTAGGTCTTTGCTGCCATCAGGCTTTCCTGTCATAGAACGGAGTCGCCACAACGTCGCAGGGGAGACGTCGACCCCGAATCTCAACTTCCAATGTATTCCCCACGTCGGAACAGCTGGCCGGAACGTAGCCTATCGCGATCGACCGCTCGACGCTGGGGCCATAGGTTCCACTGGTCACCACCCCGGGACCATTTTTGGTCATGATGGGATAGCCTGTTCGTGGAACCTGTCGACCCTTTAGTTCGAGTCCGACCAGCTTTCTTGCTGC
>JAJDAK010000016.1 GCA_029261895.1 Deltaproteobacteria bacterium | reverse complement strand
TGGGATACTCCGCGGCATGGATGAATAGGACGAGGGACCTTTCTAACGGACAAGCTCTTGGCTTCAGGCGGCAACGGCCTCCCCGGAAATCCTACTCAGCCTATCTGAACACCGAAGAGCGTTGGATATCGATATACAAGGCGGCGAACGTGATTGCTCCTACCGTTCACACACAGATGCTCATCCGAAGACCGATCGGCGACGTCTTCAATGCGTTTATCGATCCCACCATCACCACCCGCTTCTGGTTCACTAAGAGTAGTGGCAGTTTGGAGCCAGGCGCGCGTGTTACTTGGGAGTGGGAGATGTATGGGGCCTCTGCGCATGTCCACGTAAAGGCGATCGAACAGCACTCCAGAATTCTCGTCGAATGGGACGACCCCTCGACCACCGTCGAGTGGCAGTTCACCTCGACCAATGCCAACGCAACGCTCGTTCAGATCTCGAACACAGGGTTTCAGGGGACAGAGGAGCACGTCGTTGCCATGGCGATCGACTCCATGGGCGGTTTCTCATTTGTCCTCGCCGGGCTAAAGGCATGGCTCGAACACGGAATAGCTCTAGATCTCGTTGCAGATCGCGATCCGGATGCTCATGTCGCTCGGTAGACTGGGTGATTCGCCTAACAAGGCGATGCACCGGACGACCTCCACTCCTTCTCTTGGGTTGCTAGACTTCTTTCCCATGCGAACTTCAACCCTATCTATGACGGCCGCAGGTGAGCGGCCCGCACGTTAGGCGGCGGAGCGAAAGGAGTAGTACGGTCGATGGAACTTCACCTGGGGCGGCTGATCGATCATGTGCATCTCCGTGTAGCCGACCTCGATGAGAGCAAGCGTTTCTATCAGGTCGTTCTACGGTCTCTGCAACGGGACCTGACGATGGAGGGCCCCGGGTTCTTCGCCGCCGATGAGTTGTTCGTGACGCCATGTGAAGGCGACCCTGCCTCGCGCGTTCATCTAGCGTTCCAGGCCGCTGATCGCGCCGCGGTGGACCGTTGCTATCGCGATGCGATTGCCGCAGGTGCACGCAATAACGGGTCGCCGGGTGAGCGTTCATATCATCCAGGCTACTACAGCGCGTACTTCCTAGATCCGGATGGCAACAACCTCGAGGTCGTTCATCATGGGCCAGCTGATCGTTCGGCTCCATCCGTCATCGTGACCGCGGAATCGTGATGCAGTGGCCGCCGCCTGACAAGCCGCTGAACCTGACAGCCTCCACTCCCAAATCCTTGGCCGCTAGATTATTCCCCATGCAAACATCAACATCACTTGTGACGGCCGCAGGTGAGCGGCCCATACGTTAGACGGCCTCGGGATCATATGTGTAAGATCGCATCGCTTTTCTTTGCAGTTCTGATACTCGGCACTGGGTGCAGCGAGAGATCAGTTCGGGAATTCACAAAGCGAGAAGATGCGCTCCTTCGGCTCGTGGAGGCTTACGACCCGTCATGTAAGCAACTCCTAACCCAAGGTCCCTCGGACCCGATTTCGGACGGAAACAACGTTCTGTTCGTATTTGTGCGCGATCGCTACTACTACATCGCAGGCTTCAACTTCGACGAGGATCAAGCACCCGTCTCCATGTGGTCAGGGGCCGGGGTCACAGATGAGCGCCTTCGTCGTTGCACAGAAGAAGATGGCGGAGCCATCTAGTTTCAACTTTGAACTGCAACCTTTTCATGGCGCCATTCTTCCTCTTGGGCTGCTAGAATCTTCCCCATGCTAAATCAACAATTTCCGACGGCCGCAGATGCTGTGCACGGTCGCAAGTGGGCAGGCTAGCCAGCACGGCCGATCCGTTGGGCGACAGACGGGCAGCCGCGTGAAGGTATGCTGATGGTTTTGTGCACCGTTGCGACCATCTGCCGCCGCCTGCCGGAGATCAACGAAGGAGAATAACGTGGACACCCATGTTCATAATTTACTGGCGCAGCACACGTTCTTAACCAACGCGGGTACCGAAACCTATCTCGTCTTTCAGCAGGGCTTCGAGTTGCCCGAATTCTGCGCATTTGTCGTTCACGAAGACGAGGAGTCGTGGGCTGAGTTGGAGCGGAACTACCTGGATCCGATCTTCCGGGCCGCCGCAGAGAACAAGTGCGGACTGATGCTGGATACTCTCGTCTGGCGAGCTCACGCAGACTTCATTGCCAAGCTCGGTCGGGCTTCTGAGGAACTCGGCCCGATCAACCAGCGAGCTGTGTACCGGACGCGCGCGAGCGCGGACAAGTGGCGGCGAGCGAACGGGCACAATGAGGAGAGCCTTCCCGTGTTGATCGCCGCAGACATTGGCCCACGAGGAGACGGATACCGAGTAGAGGACTCGGAGGTCACGCCCGACGCTGCTCGCGAATACCACAAAGCACAGATCGAGGCGCTCGCTGAGGCTCGCGTCGATCTCGTATGTGCCCTCACGATGACCACCGCCGCAGAATCGATTGGGATTGTGGAAGCGGCATCGGCGTCGGGGCTGCCGACCATCGTTTCTCCCACCGTCGAAACCGACGGCCGATTGCCGAACGGGATGACTCTCGGAACCTTTATCGCGGAAGTCGATGAGGCGACCGAGTTGTCTCCACTGTTCTACATGGTCAACTGCGCCCACCCGACTCATCTGTTACCGAGCCTCGAAGCGGCTCGCGCGAACGGCGAGAGCTGGCTTTCGCGGTTCCGCGGCTTCCGAGCGAATGCCTCTGCAAAGAGTCACGACGAGCTGGACAACAGCACCGAGATCGACCGGGGTGATGTCCAGAAACTCGCTGACCAAATGGCGGAGATGCAGGCGGACTACGATCTCTGCGTGATCGGCGGTTGCTGCGGAACCGACCACGAGCACCTGGCTGCCATCGCTTCGCGGTCAAGACGCCAATGATTTCGCCTGGGCGAGCTGCCGCCCAACAAGACGCGCTTGCGACTTTGCACAGCACCTGACGGCCGCCAAGCTGAAAGCTGGGAGTCCTACAATCATTCCCATGGTAGATATATACTCGTCCAGCACAGTGACGATCGGCGTCACAATGATTTACTTCGGGATCTATGGGGTCCTGTATCACTAGGAGTTAACGAATGAAAATTGCAGCAATCGTGGTAGTGGCCTATGTGGGCCTCGTGGGGCTGTTCGAGTCGGGAATGGGCTACTTCCAGCCCACCAACGCGTCGACGCTTGTGATCACGAGTTTCGATGCGGACGGGACGGCACATGACCGCGTTGTGTCGCGGCTCGAAAGCAATGGCCAAATCTATGTGGCGGCGAACCACTGGCCCAGGGCTTGGTACAAACGCGTGTTAGCAAACCCAGACGTGCAGGTCGTGTTGGAGAGCGAGAAGGAAGACCGTCGGGCGGTCCCTGTGGATGGCGAAGAGCACGATCAGGTGAACAGCGACAACGGTCTGCCATTCTTGTTTAGGGTCGTGACCGGCTTCCCGCCGCGGTACTTCGTGCGGCTGGATCCGCGTTCATGAGTATTTGAAACGACGTTCACCGAGAGTCGATTGGAGCTTAAAGTACCCCCACTCGTCGTGGTGTTCACATGCGCGTTATTGGCGTGGGGCCTTGCGGCGGTTTCGCCCGAGCCAAGCGGGATCGCATCTGGTTTCAGAACAATC
>JAJDAK010000015.1 GCA_029261895.1 Deltaproteobacteria bacterium | reverse complement strand
CGTCCAATTTATCGCTCCCAAACTCAAACAGTAACCTGCAATTTGGTGGGGACGTTGGAGGCAATTAATGGGGACGGCCCTAAAAAGTTGCAGTTCTCACGCTCAGCTTGAGAACTGCAACTTTTAAGGACCGTCCCCATTAATTGCATCCAACGTCCCCACCTAATTGCAGGTTACTGATTGAGTTTGGCAGCGATAAATTGACCGACGCTGCGCGGGATGAAACGCAGCGACTGCGTGCTGATTTTATTCATCAAGCCATGAATGACCATGCGATCGCCGCTCATCATCGCAGCGTAGGCTTCCTTCGCAACACGATCGGCTTTCGCCACGAGACCGCTCTGAAAGAGTTGCGACTTATCGTTGCCCGCATTGCCTGCGAACTCGGTTTCCGTTGGGCCCGGACACGAAACCGTGACGGATACGCCCTTCCCTTTGACTTCAGCCGCGAGCGCCTCGCTCAGTGAAATCACATAAGCTTTGGACGCGTAATACGTTGCCATGAACGGACCCGCTTGGAAGCCCGCCGTCGAACCGATATTCAAGACGCGACCAGATCCACGCTTCACCATATCCGCGAGAAAAACATGCGTTAGATGCGTGAGCGCTGTGACGTTCACACGAATCATATTGAGTTCGCGTTCGATATCTTGCTCAAGAAACGCGCCGTTCGAACCAAAGCCTGCGTTGTTGACCAGAAAATCAATATCGATGCCACGATTGCGTAGTTCTGCATGGAGCTTCTGCGGTGCGTCGTCTTCGGTCAAGTCTGCACGGATCGCGATCGCCTGAATTGAATGACTGGACATCAACTCCTTGGCCAAAGCTTCCAGTCGATCCACACGACGCGCAACCAAAACGACGTTGTGTCCGTCGGCGGCGAATAGTTTTGCGAACTCTGTTCCCAAACCCGCGGACGCACCTGTAATCAATGCTGTCTTTGCCATCCCTTACCTCGCTTTTTCTCGATTGTTGCGCAGCTCCATCAACTGCTGGAATTTTGCGATATTGACCGTGACGAAAATGCCTTCGGCTTCAGCGGTCAATATCCCCTCACCGTAGAGTTCTCCCGTGACGAAGCATTTGCGACCTTCTCGCTTGGTTAGGCGCGCTTCGAATCGAAGTGGCGTTAGAAGTGGAGTCGGTTTGCGGTACCGAATCGTCAGCGTACCCGTCATTCCCGGCGTACCATTCAACGACTGTGCAAAGCCGAGCACCTCATCAAACGCGGCCGCGACCCAGCCACCGTGCACGCAGCCCGGCGGACCTTCGTATGCCGAACCAAACGTGACTTCACCCACCGCCTTATCACCTTCCGCACGAATCTCCACGGGAGGCGCGAGCGGATTGCAGCGTCCGATCAGCGGGCTGTAGTCGAAAAACGCCGCCTCGACACCTCCAGCATTCGCCATCTCGGCAAAACCATCCATGCGCACGCGTCGGGGATGTGTGGCCAATCGATCCGCATAGCGTTCCAACGCCTCTGCGGCAGCGTCGAGTTCTGCTTCCGGTGCGTCCGTGCGCACCAAGCGTTCGATCACATCGCGCATCGCGGTTGCCAAGCGGCGCTTTACCGCCCAGGTTCCAGATGCGGTCTTACCGCTCACATCCCAATGCGTGAGCGGAATTTTAACTTCGCCTTCCGCACTCACTTGTCGAGGTCCTCAACTTTCCCGATACGACGCGCGTGACGCCCACCTTCGAATTCTTCAGACAACCAGATGCGGACCATCTCCATGAGCTTGGCGTCTTCATGCTCGCCAGCACCTAGGCAAAGCACGTTGGAATCATGATGTCGGCGCGTCATCGCAGCACTTCTCTCGCTATAAACGAGCGCACCCCGTATTCCAGGAATCCGATTGGCCAACATGCTCATGCCAATACCGTTGGAACAGGTCAGGATCGCACGATCCGCCTGCCCTTCCGCAACCGCGCGCGCCGCGGGAATTCCCGAGTCCGGATAGTCGACACTTTCTTCAGACTTCGTTCCGTAGTCCACAACTTCGTGGCCGAGTTTCCGAAGCTCGTCGGCAAGCTGTTGCTTAAAACGGAAACCCGCATGATCTGCAGCTACTGCGATACGCATCAAAAACTCTCCGCCCAATGGGGATGCCACGGTCGCTCACGTTCGAACGCTTGCGCGACCTGAAGCACTAAATCGTCGCGATGACGCGGACCCACGATTTGCATGCCGATGGGAAGTCCATTTTTAGAGAAGCCCGCGCGCACGGTTGCTGCGGGATGTCCCGACAGATTGAACGGGATCGTAAACGATGCGACACCCCACGGCGGTTGCACGCGACCTTCGGTTTCGCTGGGGAAAGGTCCGCGTGGCGGCGGTGGATCATACGGAACGGTCGGCGTAATCAAGAGATCATAATTCTCGAAAAATTCCGCGGTCCAGTCGTTGATGCGACTGCGACTCTGCGCGATCTCACCAAAGCGCTCTGGCGTCAACTTCCAACCGGCCTTCACACCGCGAACAAAAGTTTTTCCGAACTTCTCTTCGCTGTCTTGAATCTCTTGATGCAGATCTCCCGCCGTTTCGAAAGCGTTCAGCAAACCCCACTCGCCGCCGGCCGGCGGTGGCCCCCCGCGAATCTGCGAAACCTTATGCCCCAGCGCCTCAAACACACGGCTGCCGTCATAAACCGCTTCGGCGATATCGCTTTGCACCACGGCGTATTCGAAATCCGCCGAATAACCCATTCGAAGCCCCGTCGGTGCTGGCTCATTCAACTTCGCCACATAGGAATAACCCGGATGCGGCAGCGACTGCGGATCACAGGGCGACACCCCCACGACTTGATCCAAAAACAACGCTGCATCCGCAACCGTTTTGGTAATCGGGCCGCGCGATGTCGTGTGTATGTAGTACCAGCTGCTCATGGGTCCGAGCGGTATGCGACCGAAACTCGGCTTAAGACCAAACGCACCGGTGAAACTCGCGGGAATCCGAATCGAACCGCCGCCATCACTTGACGTCACCAACGGTAAACCGTTGGAAGTTAAACTCGCCGCAGAACCACCACTCGATCCGCCGGGCGAACGATCCAATGCCCAAGGATTGCGTGTATCGCCGTAGACGAGATTTTTTGTAATCGCGGTGTAGCCAAACTCGGGGGTATTGGTTTTTCCAACGACGATGGCGCCCGCGTTACGAAAACGCGCGACTTCGGTGCAATCGGCTTCTGCCATGCGGTCTTTGAACACGAGCGAACCGCTGGTGGTCAGAAGACCCTTCGCATCGAAGAGATCCTTCACACCCATTGGAACACCTTCTAGCGGGCGGGCATCACCCGAGAGGATGCGCGCTTCGGCCTCGCGGGCCTGCGCGAGCAAATCCTCTCGATCGTGCATCGAGACCACGGCGTTGAGTGCGTCATGCGTCGCTTCGATGCGATCGAGCACCGCTGCCATGAGATCCACCGGAGAGAGCTGCTTTTCGCGCAGCGCAGCGGTGAGCTCCACCAAACTGAGTCGTAGGAATTCGTTCATCGCCCGGCATCATACCAGGCGTTTACGATTCTCGGCGATCAGACGCGTGCGTAGATATCCATGACCTCGTGCAGGAAATCGATGGCTTCGGTCTTCGGGCGCTGGAACGAATTCCGCCCAATGATCGAGCCGAAGCCGCCGCCATCAGCGATGCCTTGGATCTCCGACATGATTTCGTCTTTGCCCTTGGCCTCGCCACCGGAAAAGATCACGATGCGACGCCCGTTGAACGCCGCCTGAACGATGTGACGAACGCGATCTGCCAGGGTGTCGACCGGAATCGCTTCCTTCTCATATACCTTGCGCGCCGCATCCTGTTCGATATGCGCGGTTGGCGGCTTGACCTTGATCACGTGCGCACCCAGCTGAGCTGCAATCTGTGCCGCATAAGCGACCACGTCGATCGCCGTCTCACCCTTCTTCGATAGGCCAGCGCCCCGCGGATACGACCAAACCACGACCGCAAGTCCGGCCGCCTTGGCCTCCTCGGCGAGCTCCCGAATCTGCTCGTACATTTCGTTGCGCAGCGCCGAACCCGGATAAATGGTGAAACCGATCGCCGCGCATCCAAGCCGCAATGCCTCCGCGACCGAGCCTGTGACTGCGGAACACGGATCCGCGTTGGAATACAACGAGTCCGAGTTATTAAGTTTGAGAATCAACGGGATATCGCCCGCGAACTCAGCCGCACCCGCCTCCAAAAATCCCAGCGGCGCCGCATAGGCGTTGCAGCCGGCCTCGATCCCAAGCTCAAAGTGATAACGCGGGTCATAGCCCGAACTGTTGGTGGCGAAACTCCGGGCCGGGCCGTGCTCAAAGCCCTGATCGACCGGCAAAATCACCATCTTGCCGGTTCCGCCGAGGCGACCGTGGCCCAAGAGCCGCGCCAGATTCGCCAGGGTTCCGGGGTTGTCCGAGGAATACCAGGACAGGATCTCTTTCACGCGCTTGGTCGTCACAACATTTCTCCTCGTGAGTCGGGTGGCCCCAGTTTAGTGCGATCGGCCGTAGAGGCAAGAGACTCCAGCCATCTAGCGGTTCCGCCGCTAAGCTCCTCAGCGTGACACAGAGACAGGTCCAAATCGTATGCACCATCGGGCCGGCCAGTCGGGACCCGGAAACGCTGAAAGAGTTGATCGAAGCCGGCATGCGCGTCGCCCGCTTGAACTTCGCCCACGGGACCGCGGAAGAGCACCGTGAAACGGTGGCCAGGATCCGGGCCGTGTCTAAGGCCCTGGGACGGCCCGTGGCCATTCTCCAGGATCTTGCCGGACCGAAGCTACGACTCGGGGAAATCGAAGGCGGGCGTGTCCGACTCGAAGAAGGCACCTGCATTTCGCTGGTGACCGGCGTCTCGAAGGGCAATGCCGAGCGGCTGCCCGTGCCCGATAGCTACCTCGCCCAGGAAGTTCAGGTCGGGGGTCCCATCCTGCTCGGCGATGGCGCGATCGAACTCGAAGTGATCGAAGTCGACCCGCCCGAAATTCGCTGTCGGGTCGTGGTGGCGGGTGAGATTTCATCGGCGAAAGGTGTAAACGCTCCGGGCGGCCTGCCCGCGCGACCCATCCTCGATGCAAAGGACGAGGCCGATATTGAACTCGGTGTAGAACTCGGCGTGGACTTTGTGGGCGTGTCGTATGTCCGTACGCCGGACGACCTTACCACCGTGCGCAAACGCTTGCGCAGTTTGGGTCAATCAACACCGCTCATCGCAAAAATCGAAACCGCGCTCGCACTCGAGAATCTCGACGGTGTGTTGGAAAAGACCGATGCGGTCATGATCGCACGCGGTGACCTATCGCTCGAAATTCCTTACGAGCGCGTGCCGATCGAACAGAAACGCATCGTGCGTGCGGCGATTCGTGCGGGGCGACCCGTGATTACAGCGACGCAGATGTTGCAGTCGATGGTGCAAGCGTCTCGACCCACGCGCGCTGAAGCGACTGACGTCGCAAACGCGGTACTCGACGGTACGGACGCCATCATGCTCAGTGATGAAACTGCGGTGGGAGTGGATCCGGTCCGCGTCTGCCGCACGATGGCGCGAATTGCCGAAGAAACACAGAGCGCGTTCCCGGACTTCGCCGAAACCCCGATCGACGGCAGCCCCGAAGAATTGCGCGAACTGGTGGTCTTCTCCCGAGCCGCGGTGCGCACGGCACGCGATATTGACGCGTGCGCGATTCTCACTTGGTCACGCGGGGGGCTCGCCGCGCGCTTGCTCTCGCGCCAACGACCTTCGGTTCCGATTATCGCGCCCACGCGTTTCGAAGATACGTGGCGCAAGCTCACGCTCCCTTTCGGACTGCGGCCCATCCTTTGCCCCAACGGCAAACTCAGCCTAGACAAGCTTCAGCGCGAACTCGGCGCAGTGGACCCCAACGCCTTGATGCTACTCGTCGGCCACATTCCGGGCGAGCGACGACGCATTCCCTGGATGGGATTGGTCCGCGTGGCGGATAATCTAGGTTGGGAAAACGACCCTCGGGATCGATCGCCTTGGGATCCGAATACTCGCTAAAATTGGTCGGGAATTAGAAACACGAACCATAGTCTGGTACCGTGGAATTATGTCGAAGGCTGACACCACCCCCGTCACCCTTCTCACCTCTGACGTCTCGGAGATGTCCAAGGTCGAGAAGCTGAAGTCCAATAGCGAAGGGCTTTTCTTTGTCGCGAGCAAGGAAAAGCAGTCCTTTGGCGCCATCATCGACGATCTCGCGGCCGGTGATGCCGAGACGATTTCGAACGATGCCAAGGAAATTTCCAAGCACTTCGGCATCTACAAGCAGCAGGAGCGCGTCGCGGGCCGTAAGAGCGGCGATTACATCTTCATGGCGCGACTGAAAATGCCCGCCGGGGGTGAGCTTTCCGCATCTCAATGGTTGGCGATGGAGGATATCTCCAAGCGCTATGCCAATGGAACGCTCCGACTCACGACGCGGCAAGCGATTCAGTTTCATTACATCAGCGGTCGGAATCTCGGTGCGTTGATTCGCGCGACCAATGAAGTCGCCAAGGACGGAAACTACGGTACAGGTTCACTCGGTGCCTGCGGCGATGTCAATCGCAATACCATGTGCAGTCCGGTCGAAGACTTGGACCCCGAACTCCCGCTGAATTCGCGCGAACTCGCTTATAGGATCGCGGATGAATTGGCGCCACGAAGTTCCGCCTACGCGCAGATTTTCCTATCGGACGACGCCGGCCGTACGGTTGCGCCGATGCAAAGCGAAGAACCCATCTACGGCAAACACTACCTGCCACGTAAGTTCAAAATCGGCATCGCCCATCCCAACGACGGTTCGGTCGATCTCTTGACCCAAGACATCGGCTTCTTGCCCGTGTTGAATGGCGCCGTCGCAGAAGAGTATGACCTCTACACCGGCGGCGGTCTCGGCACGACACATAATATGCCGAAGACCAAAGCGTTGCTCGGTATCTACATGGGTCGAATCCCCAAAGCGCAGGTCGTCGAAACCTCGCGCGCCATCGCGATTCTGCAAAAGGAAAACGGCGAACGTAAAGATCGTCGCCAGGCACGCTGGAAGTACACCATTCGCCGTCTCGGTCACGAATGGGTACGCGAACAATTGCGCCAACGTTTCAGCATCCAACTAAAAGACGCCGACCCGCAGCCACTGCCGAAGAATCGATTCTTTCATGGCTGGAACAAAGAGCGTGCGGATGGTGATCAGTACTTCCTCGGACTCCCGATCCCAAGTGGTCGCGTCCAGGACAAGGGAACGCGTCGCGAACTCAGCGCGATTCGTATGATCGTTACTGAGTTGAAGCCCGGCCTACGTGTAACCGGAAATCAAGACCTATTGATCACGCATATCCCCGCGGATAAACGTGAGTGGGTTGAAGCTACCTTGCGCGAGCACGGCGTGCCGCTTCCCGACGAGGTATCGCTGGTACGTAAGCAGGCATTCGGTTGTCCGGCCCTGCCCACCTGCGGATTAGCGATGACCGAAGCCGAGGGTGTGATTCCCGTGTACGCGAAGGCGCTCGAAGACGCGGGGTTGGGAGACGTCGATGTGGTGATCCGCATGGCGGGCTGCCCCAACTCGTGTTCGCGACCACCCACCGCAGAAATCGGTATCACGGGCTTCGGTAAGAACACGCATATGATTCAGGTAGGAAGTTCACGGGAATGTTCGCGGATCGGAAAACTGCTCTATTCGAAGATTCCCGAAGACCAAATGATTCCGGTGCTCACTGGCTTGGTGCGAGCGATTCGCGATCAGAACCCCAATGGCTTGCCCGCTGGAGAATTCCTGCACGAAACATCGGTGGAGCAACTCCGCGATTGGGTCGGGTACGAGGAAACGGCATAAGCCATGCTGATCGGAGAAGTCGCGGCACAGATGGGCCTGCGCACTTCCGCAATTCGCTACTACGAAAGCATTGGATTGCTTCCGGCTCCGGCGCGTAGCAGCGGTCGACGCAACTACCACCCCGATGTATTGCAACAGATCGCGGTGATTCAAATCGCGCAACAAGCGGGCTTTCGAATTGCTGAGATCCAGACCCTGGTACGTGGATTTAAAGGCAAAGGGCGGCCTTCCAAACGCTGGCGTACATTGGCGGAAAGAAAGCTCCACGAAATCGACATTCAGATTTCAGAGGCTGCACGCATGCAACGCCTACTCAAAGTACTGCTGCGCTGTGAATGCCCCACTCTCGAAGACTGCGGTCGGGCGCTACAAGCGCGCTAGACGGGACTCCGAGTCACAACACCGCGCAGGATCCGTGGTAATCTGCTCCGCATGTCGATCGCGCCCAACGCAGACCGCTTTACCCCGTTGTCCGAAACAGACAGCGAACGCTGGGCCGGTAACTTCCCGCCCACTGCGGTACCCAACTTCCCACGCTTTGTTGACTTAAAACTGGAAGAGGTACGCAAAGGCTATGCGCGCATGCGTGTGCCCTTCCGGCCCGAGATGAATCAGCCGATGGGCGTGATGCATGGTGGTGTGATTGCAACGTTGATCGATACCGTAGTCGTACCGGCGATCGCAAGCATGTACGAAGAGTTTCCAGGCTTGCTGACCATTAATTTGGATATCCAATACATGGGCGCCGTTATCGAACAGGATGCGATCGCCGAAGGCTGGATTGAAAAACAAGGCCGATCGATCACGTTCTGTCGCGCCGAAGTTCGCAACGCCGCCGGTGAGATCGCCGCACAAGCGAGCATTGTGTATCGCGTGCGCCCTAAGAAGAAAGAAGGTGAAGCATGAGTAAAGAAATTCGACTTGCGTCGCATCCAGAAGGCATGCCCCGACCCGAAAATTTTCAGCTCGTTGAGGCGGAGCTCAATGAGCCCGGCGCCGACGAAGTGGTGGTGGAGAATATTTTTCTTTCGGTGGATCCGTACATGCGGGGTCGCATGATGGACCGAGATAGTTACCTGCCCCCGTTTCAACTCGGCGAAACCCTACAAGGCGGAGCCGTGGGACGCGTCATTCGATCGAATCACGCCGACTTGCAACCTGGCGATTACGTCAACAGCATGATGGGCTGGCGCGAAGCCTACGTGACCCATGGTTCGGTACTGCAGAAGATCGACGAAAAGCTCGCGCCGATTTCCTACTACCTTGGCGTAACCGGAATGCCCGGACTCACCGCCTACGCGGGGCTATTGGACATTGGACAGCCGAAGGAAGGCGAGACGGTCTTCGTCTCGGCCGCATCCGGCGCGGTGGGTAGCATCGTGGGTCAGATCGCGAAGATTAAGGGGTGCCGCGTTGTGGGTAGCGCCGGTTCAGAAGAGAAGGTCCGACTGCTGACTGAGGAGTTCGGTTTTGATGCGGGTTTCAACTACAAGACACCCGATCTTCCGGGAACTTTGGGCAAACTTTGTCCGGACGGAATCGATGTTTACTTCGACAACGTCGGCGGCATTCAGCTCGAGGCGGCTATCGACCTGATGAATCCCTTCGGCCGGATCGCCGCCTGCGGCATGATCGGCCAGTACAACGATATCGATCCACCGCCCGGACCGAAGAACCTGATTTTCGTAGTCGGTAAACGTCTTAACATGCGTGGATTTATCGTCTCGGACCATTTCGATCGCTATCCTGCCTTCCTGAAAGACATGGGGGAATGGATCGCCACAGATCGGATCCGCGTACGTGAAACCGTGGTAGATGGGATCGAAAATATGGTGGACGCATTCCTCGGCCTATTCCAAGGTCAGAACATTGGAAAAATGCTCGTTAAGTTAAGGTAGGAAGCGTTTACTTGATTCGAAAGCTACTGCTCGTCGCCATCGCGCTCGGGGCCTGCGCGTTTGTCATTATCAAAAGCCTCGAACTCCCGGCTCCGCTGAATCACGTCAGCGACGATTTCATGCTGCCAGCAGTCACGGTGATCAATCCGGGCGAAGCCGTGCGGAAGAACCACACGCTTGTCGTACGCGATGGAAAGATCGTTCGATTCGCCGCTTTTGATCTCGAGTTTCGCAGGGACAAGAACACGACCATCTACCGAAACATGTTCGTACTGCCAGGCTTGATCGACGCCCATAGTCACCTACCACCCGACAATCCACTCAAGCTCACGTCGTATTTCCTCCTGCTCAATCTCGCGCACGGTGTGACCACGATTCGCGAAGCCGGCGATGTCGACGGAACCGCCGTCGCTGTAGCCAAACGCGGCATGGCGAGTGGTGCATTTCCAGGTCCCCGGCTTCTCGCTTGCGGCCCATTGGTTGGAGGCGAACCCGCGGTCTGGGCCAACACCCAGATCATGAACTCGGCCGCCGATGCAATGCGCGTGGCAAAGGAGATCAAGGCGCAAGGCTTTGACTGCATCAAATCCTATGATCACTTGAGCCAGGAAGAGATCAACGCGTTGAAGAATGCCGCGAATGCCGTCCAGCTTCCGGTGATGGGTCACGTTCCTGAGTCGCTCCGCTATGAAGAAGCCGTGATTCCGGATACTCAGCACTTGTTCGGAGTGCCCCTACCCGAAAATCTTGTACCCGGCGATCGAATCAGCCGCTCTGCAAACTGGGATGAAGTCGATGACGCGCGAATGGCAGAAATCGTCGCGGCAACAAAACGTTTTAACATCATCAATACCCCGACCCTGGTATCCACGTTTGGACTTCTGGGGTTCCGCAACTACGAAGCCATGCAAACCGACCACAAGGTAAAACTATTACCTCGTGTCTATCGAGACGTGGTTTGGAGTCCCGACATCGGGCTTCCCGCGTACAGGGGGATTACCAAGCAGCATCTGATTAAACTGGAACGAGCGTTTGAAAAGAAAAAGCAGCTCGTTAAACGGCTCTATGATGCGAAGGCTCGTTTGCAGATTGGCACCGACACACAGTTGGCCTTTGTGGTTCCCGGCCATAGCATGCACCAGGAGATGGAACTCTTTCATCGCTCAGGAATTCCGCTTGACGAAGTCTGGCGCATCGCGACCGTTAAGAACGCCCAGGGCATCGGTCGACCCGAGCTCGGTCGGGTCTACGAAGGCGGCCCAGCGGACCTGCTGATCTTCGAGAAGGATCCGACGCAAGACATTAAAGCGCTCGAAACCTTGGTCGCCGTGGTTGCCCAGGGCAAACTCTATCCGATTCAAGAACTCGAAGAAGCCGTCGAGCGCCATCGCCTGCACTATCATGGTTGGGTTGCCGATCTGGTTTCGGTCGCAGCGGGACGCATCCTGGTCTGGAAAGCGGTTACAAGTACGAACTAGTGGTAAGGTAGCGCGATGAGTCCGCTTCTAAGTGATCCATACACACTGCTCCACAATCCCCGCTGCTCCAAGAGTCGCGCCGCTAAGACATTGCTCGAAGAGCGCGACGTTAAATTTGTAGAGCGACTGTACCTCGATGAACCGCTAACACGCGACGAGCTCGAAGAGGTTACACGCCGCTTAGGCAAGCCGATCGGAAGCTGGGTTCGCATGAAAGAACCCGCGTTCAGCGAGGCGGGCTTGTCGAAGGCATCTTTAGACGATGAACTTTTCGATGCTGTCGCGAACGCGCCGTCATTGATGGAACGGCCCATACTTGTAACGCCCACTGCAGCAAGAGTCGGTCGTCCACCCGAAGATATTCTCGAGCTTATCGCATAGGACGAATTCATGGCCCAAGTTGACGTGACCATTGATGATCGAATCGCGACCGTTCTACTCAATCGCCCCGACAGTCTGAACAGTCTGTCCGCATCCGTGTTGAACGAACTCGCCGCGGTCGTCGAACGCCTAGAGAAAGACCCCGGGATCTCGGCGGCGGTGATTACCGGTGCGGGTCGCGCGTTTGTCGCGGGCGCAGACATCGAAGAAATCTCTCAGCTAGATCCGCAAACAGGCTCCAGTTTCGCCGAACTCGGTCAGGGCGTGTTCTCGCGCATTGAAAACCTGGAGAAACCCGTCATCGCGGCGGTTAACGGTTTTGCGTTAGGGGGTGGCTGCGAGCTCGCGATGGCGTGCCATATGCGAATTGCTTCGTCGAAAGCCAAGTTCGGTCAGCCCGAAGTGAAACTGGGCATCATCCCAGGCTTCGGTGGAACCCAACGCCTCCCACGACTGGTCGGACGTGGCATCGCTACACAAATCCTTCTATCAGGCGGCATGATCCGTGCCGACGAGGCATTGCGCATCGGACTGGTGAACGAAGTCGTCGAGCCCGAGGTGTTGCTCGACCGTGCAAAAGCCATTCTCGAAGAAATTCTTAAGAACGGACCGCGCGCGATCGCGGATTGTCTGGCCGCCGTCCGAGATGGTCTTGACGAAAACATCTCTGACTCCATGAAGGTCGAAGCCAAATTATTTTCAGCCGCCTGCGGTAGCGATGAAATGCGCGAAGGCACGACTGCGTTTCTCGAGAAACGCGATCCGAAGTTCTAATCGACTCGAATGAATCGGGTGCCAAGCTCCGGCACGGCTTCGTCTGGAATTTCGCGATCCGAACGGATCAAGATGGCTTCGGAACGAGCGGACACCTCGCCATCGATGCGTACGTGCACGCGCAGCACGGACTCGGGCCAAGAAAATACCAGCGTATCGCCGGAGTGTTCGACGTCCCCGCGCAAGACATCGCGCCATAGTTTTAGAGCGAACGCCGCGCTTTCAGCCACCATGCGAGGACCCACAACCTCAACCGCGGGCGGCGCGCTCTTGGGTAGCGCCGGTGCTTGCCAGGGGCCGTGATCCGGCTCCTGGGCAGTGTCGTCTACCTCGGCCATCTGTACCACAATGCCCTGCGCTTGCTTCGGGTGGAGGAACGCTTCCTTCCAGCTCGGATCCGCGGTGCTATAGCCCACGACTTCATAACCATGAGTACGAGCGCGATCGCAGGCATCATCCAGGTTCGGAACTTTGAAAGTCACGTGGTGAATCCCCGGCCCGCGATGCTCGAGGAAGCGAAAAAGAAATCCATTAGGCGCGCCGGTGGGTTGCAAGATTTCGATTCGAGCGCCATTCGCGTAGCGAAACTGCGCGAAATCAAAACCTGGATTGGGGCCACCGCCTGCATATTCGCCGCCCAGTTCACTCACGAGACAGGGAACCGCGCCCTGGTGCGCACGCGTTCCGATCGCAACATGGTCGAGGAGGTAATTCGGCACGGCGGCAATCTATCGGACTTCCCCTCAGCGCGCGAACTTGTATCTTGGTTGCACCCCTCCTTATTAAAGACAGGAATGGCCCATGTCCCAAGAGCCCCGAGAAGAGTGGAGCGGACGACTCGGATTTATTCTCGCTGCGGTAGGATCCGCGGTCGGCTTGGGCAATATGTGGCGCTTCTCCTATCTCACTTCGGAGAACGGCGGCGGAGCATTCGTCTTGCTCTATCTCTTGCTCACGCTGCTGCTTGGCTTGCCCGTGATGCTGGCCGAACTTTCGCTCGGTCGTGGATCCGGTCGCGGCCCGGTCTCCGCGCTCCGAAACTTCGGAGGCCGTCGCTGGTCGAGTCTCGGCGCACTCTTCGTGCTGTCGGGGTTTGTAATTCTTTCTTACTACAGCGTGATCGCGGGTTGGACGCTGCGATACGTCGCAACCACAGTCGCGGGCGGTTTCCCCGCTGATGGCGGCGAGTTCTTTACCCGTGTTTCCGAAGGCAACGAAGCGGCCGCTTATCACGTGGTCTTCATGATCATCACCATGGCAGTCGTGATGGGCGGGATCCGTCGCGGCATCGAGCGAACCGCGCTGATCCTGATGCCGGTACTCTTTGCGCTCATCGGAGGTTTGGCGATTTATGCGTTTACGCTTGACGGTGCCGGCGAAGGCTACCGTTTCTACTTGCAAACCGATTTCAGCCAGATCATGGATCCCGACGTCATTCGACAAGCAGCAGGGCAAGCATTCTTCAGTCTGAGTTTGGGCATGGGCGCCATCATGACCTATGGCTCGTATCTATCCGGACGCCACCATCTACCTCAGGAATCCCTGGTCATCGGGGGCGCAGATTTCATGGTCGCGTTCGTCGCTGGGCTCGCGGTGTTTCCGATGATTTTTGCTCTCGGAATCCAATCAGACGTGAGTGGAAGCTCCGTCGGCACACTCTTCATCGCGCTTCCTACCGCGTTCCAACAAATGGGTACAGCGGGAACGGTCGTTCAAGTCGTGTTCTTCATCGCGCTTTTCGTTGCCGCGCTCACCTCTGCGATCTCCATGCTCGAAGTCGTGGTGGCTTCAGCGATGGATTCACTGAAATTTTCGCGCAAACGAGCCACGTTGATTGCAGGAACTGCGATTACGCTTTGTGGGATTCTCCCCGCGAAGAAACAATCTGTGCTCGAGATCACGGACATGATTGTAGGGGATGTCCTGCTTGTCGCGGGCGGTCTAGCGCTCGCAATCTTCGTCGGCTGGCACATGCGCGATCCAATCGATCACGCAAGCGAAGGCGCGGCTGACGTGCGTTGGTTTCCAGTCTGGCGCTGGCTACTGCGCGTCCCCATACCGTTGATTCTACTCTTCGTGCTCTACAACTCGATCAAGAGTGTCTACGCAGCGATCATCGGCTAAAGCACGGCCTCGATCAGATACGGACCCGGCGTTGCGTATGAACGCTCAAGCGCTGCACAAAGATCTTCCGCCGTCGCCACCCGTTCCCCCGGCACACCGAAGCCTTTCGCGAGCGCGACCCAATCCAACTCGGGTGAACCGAGATCGGTGAGCGCTTGGGCTTTTTCTCCGGCGCCAGAAACATCGCTGCGATCGAGTTCGATGCGCAGAATTCGATAGAGACGATTGGCGCAGATCACCGTGGTCACGTTTAAACCTTCGCGCGCTTGGGTCCAAAGCGACTGCAAAGTGTAGAGTCCACTGCCGTCGGCTTGAAACGCAAGCACGCGCCGATCGGGACAGGCGATCGCAGCACCTGTTGCACAGGGCAGTCCTTGTCCGATCGCACCGCCCGTGAGCGTGAGATAACTGAAGCGCGGCACGCCGACAGATCCCAAGAGGAACGGCAAACCAGAAGTCGCCGCTTCATCCATCACGATCAAACCGTCGGGTTGCGTCGCCAAAATCGCCGTACCCAGACTCACGGGATTCAATTCACCGGACGGTCGCGCTGGAACCGACAAAGCTGCCGTCGGTCCATCGGCATTCGCACCGACCTCCTCGGCAACCGCCTGTAATGCGTTGATGATATTTTCTGTCGGTAGAGACAGTTCAGTAACCTGGCAACTCGCCGGAATCGGCCGACTCGGAATTCCCGGATAACCGAAGAATGCAACCGGCTCATCCGCACCCGCGATCACCAGATGCTCAAACGACTTCAACAGTTCCAACACTTGATCGGGAAAATACGGCAGGCGTTCCACCGCGGGCAAACCTGTGCCGCGTTCCAATCGCGCGGGGAAAGTCTCACAGAAAACACGACAGCCCGTCTTCGCTTGAATTCGCGCCGCCCAACGAAGGCCTTCGTCGCGCAACGCACGGCCGCCCAGGAGCAGCATGCGGGGACCATCCCCTTCAAGCACTTCCGCCGCGCGCTGAATGGCATCGCTAGAAACGAGCGGAAACTCTGGCAAGGCGACCGCAGCCGCCACGGCCGAAGTCTCCCCCCATGCGCAGTCGGACGGAATCGCCAGTGTCGCAACCCCTGGTGTACCCGTCGCCGCAGCAATCGCCTCCGCGGCATCTGCCGCAACGCCGTCTGCAGACGACGACTTTCGATACCAAGCCGATACGGGTCTGGCGAGTGATTCGATATCGGATGCGAGCGGCGGATCGACCCCCACGTGCCAGGTCGCATGATCTCCGATCAAATTCACAACGGGTGTACGCGCGCGTTTCGCATTGTGAAGATTTGCGATGCCATTCGCGAAACCGGGCCCCAAATGGAGTAGCGTTAGCGCGGGCCGATCGGTCATACGCCCATAGCCATCGGCCGCGCCGGTGCAAACCCCCTCGAAGAGACCCAGCACCGCACGCATCTCCGGCACCGCGTCCAATGCCCCCACGAGATGAAGTTCGGTTGTTCCCGGATTTGCGAAGCAAACATCCACGCCGGCAGCGCGTGCGGCTCGTACTAAGGCTTCTGCACCGTTCATCTTTTGCGATCCTATCAAATCGAGAAGAGTTCGACGTCCTGGGGTAAACGACCTTTATCTAGGCAGTTCGAAAGCTCGTCAGCGAGCACACGGCAACGGTCCACAACCTGACGCCACTGCGCCTGTCGATCCTCCGTCGACAACTTTAAAAAGTCGCCGCGATCAGGTACGTGCCCGCCCGGTAAGGAAGCAACAAACTCGGGTGACGGCGTGATCATCAGCACACGATCCAGGCCCGAGGGACAAGGCTTGCGCCAAGATAGACTCTTATCAAACCAGCCGGGCGTGATCTCATCAAAGAAATGCGGGTACAGCATCAATCCCTCCGGCGCATCGAATTCAAAATCGAAGTGGTAGTCGATCACACCACCGTCTCGGTAATAACCGGGACGCGCTCCAGGAATTCTGTCGACACCGGACATCACCAAGGGAATCGATCCGCTTGCGAGAAGTGCTTTGTCGATATTCGCTTCGGTCAACGGTACGTGATGCGTATCAAACCCCGAAAACCCAAGCTCCACATAGCCCGCGTGAAAGACCGTGCGCTCGAAGCAACGAGCAAGCAGCGAGCGCGAAAAGAAGTTCATGATCGCCGCTTGCGCAAAACCCAACGCCATGGGGAAGCGCGCGTCGGTGTTGAGCAAACCGCGACTTCGTGCCGCGATCACATGCGTGGCGATAAATGGATGCTCCAGAATTTCCTTGCGACCACCGCTGCCAAAGAGAAGATCGAGGATATCCGCACTTACCTCGGAGATCTGCCGCGGCGTCGGCTTACCCGTATAGGACTGCGCGATGTACGCGGCTTCAAAGCGTTCAATCGCGTCGACTGGATTTGACTGCGCAAAGCACGCGTGGCGAAAAGCACCAATCGATGTACCCACGGTCGCCAATGGATCGCGCCGCGATTCAAACAATCGCTTGGCGAGTACGCGGTCCATTTGACTCAGTACCAACCACTTCGGACCGCCCGACGCGCCCACGAGGGTTCGAAACTGGTCAAGCGTGAAACCACGCTCGCGCAGCTGACTCAGTGCCGTACGTCCAGCTCGAAAGCGTAGATTCGATCCCCCCATTGTCGAAACGTGCGCTTACTTGCCCTGCCAGTTCGGCTTGCGCTTCTCGACAAAGGCTTGTGGACCTTCGCGGAAGTCCTGACTTTTCACCATCGCGCGCAACTGATCGAAGGGCGCATTCATCGCATCCGTCAGTGACGCGATATCCAAACCACCCATCACGGACTGTTTGCTCGCACGAATTGAAAGCGGTGCGCATTCCAAAATCATATCCACCCAGCGTTGTACTTCTTGCATCAGATCCGCACGCGGCACGACTTCGTTTACAAAACCGAGTTCCTTGCCTTCTGCTGCAGGAACCCGCCGGCCGGTGAGGATCATGCCGAGCGCATGCTTCAGCGGAATCTGGCGTGGTAGGCGATGCAATCCGCCGGCGATCGCGGCAAGCCCGACCTTGGGTTCGGGTAACGCGAAAATCGCATCTTCAGCCGCGATGACGAGGTCGCATGCGAGTACGATCTCAAAGCCTCCGCCCATCGCGAGGCCATTGACCGCAGCGATGATGGGTTTGTGATTGCTAACGCGGTTGGTGAGGCCCGCGAACCCTGACTCAGGCATGCTCAGGCGCTCGTTCGCGGCTTGGAACTTGAGATCGTTGCCCGCGCAGAACGCGCGCTCACCCGTACCCGTGATCACTGCGACCCAGAGCTCTGGGTCGGATTCAAAATCATCGAATACTTTGCCCAGCTCGTGATGCGCCGGCGGATGTAGCGCGTTCAATAGCTTGGGGCGATTCAGCGTGATTTTGAGCACGCGTCCATCTCGCTCGATATCAATAAACTCGGGCATCTTGGGCTCTCCCTAGGCTTCGGTTGAGGGTTCAGGATATCATGGCCGACCCGTCCCCGATGCATGAGGACGAAGGAGGACTCGGTGTCAGCAGCGGATCTCTTTTCAATTCAAGGCAAGGTCGCACTCGTTACGGGTGGATCCCGCGGCATCGGCCTGATGATCGCTAGGGGCTACGTGGAAGCTGGCGCGAAGGTCTACATCTCGTCCCGCAACGCCGCAGTATGCGAGGAAGTTCAGAAGGAGCTTTCACAGCTTGGCGAGTGCATCGCGATTCCTATTGATGTTTCCACCGATGACGGTTGCCGTGCGCTCGCGAGTGAAGTCGCCAATCGCGAGTCAAAGCTCGATATCTTGGTCAACAACGCCGGTGCCAACTGGGGCGCGCCGCTCGAAGAATATCCGGATGCAGCCTGGGACAAAGTTCTCGCACTAAACGTGAAGTCGGTTTTCCATCTCACACGGGCCGCGGTACCGCTACTTGAAAAGTCAGCAAGCGCGGAAGACCCCGCACGCGTAATCAACATCGGTTCGATCGATGGCTTGCACGTACCCGCGATGGAAACCTATGCCTACAGCGCGAGCAAAGCAGCCGTCCACCAACTCAGCCGCGCGCTCGCCAAGCAGCTCGCGAGCAAGCAGATCACCGTGAACGTGATCGCTCCGGGTCCGTTCGAAAGCAAGATGATGGCAGAGACGCTGGATCGCTTCGGCGACATGATTCGAGCCTCGGTACCGTTGGGACGCATCGGCGAACCCGACGATATGGCGGGCATCGCGATCTATCTCGCCTCAAGAGCCGGTCGCTACCTCACGGGTACCATCATTCCTGTCGACGGTGGACTCGCCACGACGCTCTGAGGTATCGGGCATACGTAAGAACGCCAAGGCCACGATGGCAAGCAGGTACGTAACCAGGAAAGTCTGGAACGCAAGCGTGTAGTTGCCGCGCGTATCGAAGACATGTGCGGCGAACGGAATACCGAGCATGTGCACGGGCAACATCACCGGGTTCATCAAGCCCATCACGCGTCCGAAAATGTTCCGGCCAAACGCGGCACCCACCAGCGCGCCGTGAATCGACACCACACCACCCATGCCAAATCCAAAGAAGAACGCGGCACCCAATAGATAGTTGTATTCTCGCGTGCGCATAATCACCACCAGCCCCGCAAACTGCAGCACGGTGAGTAACCAGCCCCCGAGACGAATGTCCACACGGTCAGCAATCCAACCGAAAAAGATCTTGCCCATAACGCCGAAGCCCGCCATTACCGAAAGTAGGAATGCGGCTTGTTGCGGCGTAAACCCGATATCGGTCGCGTGCGGAATGATGTGGTAGAGCACGGCCGAAAGACCAAAGAAGTTCAATGCGATGACCAGGGAAATCACCCAGAAGTTTCGATCGTTCATCGCGCCGAGTGCACTCCACTCGCGCGGCAAGGGGCGATCCATATTCGCGTCGCCGGCAGAAACGGGTACGACGGGCGCGAGAACGCTAAAACCTTCTGGGAGCGGCGTCGCGTCACCATCAGGAGATTGTCCGAGGTCTTCGGGACGATTGATCACGATGGCTTGCACGAGCGGCAAGACAATCACCATCGCAGCCACACCGTAGATCATGAACGTTCCGCGCCAGCCCCATTCCGCCACGAGCAATGTTGCGACGGGTGCCATCACCATGCCCGAAAGCGAAATCCCCACGGCCGCGAGGCCAATCGCCAGGCCGCGCTTGCGCACAAACCAGTTCGCAACCAGCGTTGAGTTCGGAACATTACCCATCATCGCAGCGCCCACCGACATTAACGAGGCGAGCACGAGATAAAACTGCCAAAGCGCTTGCACCTGTGAAGCAACGAGAAAACCCACGCCCATAAAGACCGCGCCCGCACTCAACACGGTCTTGGCGTAGCCTTCATCGAGCGCTCGCCCGAGTAGCGGCCCCAGCGCCCCCTGTACCATCAAACCCAGCGGTGCGCCAAGCGAGATCAGCAGTCGCGAGCCCTCGAGTTCTTCGACGAGAGGTTTTAGGAATACACCACCGGAATAGAAGATGAATCCCACCGAAACGAAATGCGTGGCAAAGGTAACTCCGACGATCCGCCAGCCATAGAACATGGCGGGAGCTTCTGCGCCTTGTTACTCAGTGTCAAGTGAACCGAACCGAAGCAGATTTCGACAGCGAGGTTCGGGCCAATCTCAGGCGAAATTTCAGCGCGCATCTGGTGCATGGCCTCTTCGGTCAAACGGGATTTCGTCTGATTCAGGCGCCGACCCTGATTCCGAGTTACCTCTACGCCCTCTCGGGTTCCGAATGGGTCGTGGGCGTTGCGCGCGCGGCTCAAGCGCTGGGGCAAGGCCTCACACCGATCTTTGGTGCGACACTGATCGAACATCGACGACGTGTACTTCCTGTGGGATTTGCGATCGGCATGTTGATGCGACTGCAAATTCTCGGTATCGCCCTCGCCGGTTTCTACCTCAGCCCCGAACTCAACGTGGTTACGACCTGTATCTTTCTCGGACTCTTCGGCGTGTTTCTCGGTGCGCAGGGCGTGACGATGAACGTCTTGGCATCGAAGGTCATTCCGGTTGAGCGTCGTGGCATCCTCCTCGGGCTGCGAAACGCGTTAGCGGGCGTCACGGCGACGGTTGTCGCGTACTTCGGCGGGAAGTATCTGATCGACGCGCAGGCGTTCGGCAATGGCTACGCGACCACATTCTTGGTTGCATTCGTCATGACGGTGATCGGGCTTTGTATGTTGCTCTTCGTGCGTGAGCCCGAAGCCATGCGCGTAAAGGATCGTATTCCGCTTCGCGAGCGTCTTAAGCAACTCCCCCGAATCCTGCGCAACGATCGCAGCTACGCGGCCTACTTCTACGCGCGCGCGCTCGGTACATCGGGTCGCATGGCCGTGCCCTACTACGTCCTCTACGCGTCCCAGCAGTACACACTCAGCGGTACCGAGTTGGGAATCCTCACCGGCGCGTTCATTCTCTCGAACACGCTGCCTAACTTGGTATGGGGCTGGGTGGCGGACCGATCCGGCTTTCGGCGTGTCTTCAATCTGTCGATGTGGATCTGGATCGCTTCCGCCGTGCTCTTACTCTTTGATCAACAGTTCTCGATACTCATGCTGGTCTTTATTGGACTCGGCATCGGACTCGGTGGTTTCAGCATGGCGTCGCAGTATCTCGTGCTCGAGTTCAGCAGTGAGGAAAATATTCCCATGCGCGTGGGCATTGCGAATTCGGGCGCTGAATTCGCGGGCGCGATCGGTCCGCTTCTTGGCGCATTCATCATCTCGAGATTCGCCTATGAGCCAGTGTTCTACATCGCTATCGCGGTAAAACTCGGCGCGCTCGCCATCATGACTTTTGGCGTGCGCGATCCGCGTTTCGATCGGTCACGATAGCGGCTACGAATCCGCCTTCATGCGGTACTGACTGTAGAGATACGCGGCGAAGCGTTCGATCCCATTCACGACCGCGCGAGTACGTAACGACGGCGAGATATCAAACGCGTGTTGCGCGCGTGGAATCTCAGCGTACAAAACCGGCGCCTTTGAGCGTTCGCGCATTTTCGTGACGAAACGGCGTGCACCTTCTACGTCGGTCAAGGTGTCGAAATTGCCGTGAATGACGAAGAACGGCGGTGCGTTCTCATGCACACGGCAAATCGGCGATGCTTTCTCGTACTCCTTTGGCATTTCTTCGTACGAACCCTTCATCACATTCTGCTCGAGAAACTTCGTGAAGTTCGACTCTTCGCGCATCGCGCCGTAGCGATTAATCATGTCGTAAATGCCGTAGATGGGCACGCAACCCTGAATCGTGGTGTCGACTTGCTCCCAACCTGCTTGGTATTCGGGATCGTTCGCAGTGAGAGCGAGTAAACTCGCGAGATGTGCACCTGCCGAACCACCCGTCGCAACCACAAAATCGGGATTCGCGCCGTACTCCGCGCCGTGTTGACGAATCCAACGCAGTGCTTTCTTTGCATCAAGTAAGTGATCGGGCCAGGTCGCGTGCGGGCTGAGTCGATAGCTGGCGTTCACACAAACCCAACCCTGCGCCGCGAGCTGGTGCATCAGCGGTTGTGCTTGGCGTTCTTTGAAGCCGATTACCCAGGCGCCACCGTGAAGCTGCAACAAAGTCGGCGCATTCGATGGCGCGGAACGATGACGCAGAATGTCGACTTTGAGATCGATCGCGCCTTCACGCGCGTACTTCACTCCCTTAATGACTTCGACGTCGGGATGGTAGACAACCGGGAGCGCGGTCGGGATTTTTCCCGTACGCAGCGGTACGCCGAGCGACGGCAAGATGGCAGCCCTGTAGTCTTCGCCAAGACCGCGCTGTAGCGACGCCTCCATCAGGTCATCGATGTCGTGACTGTGGGCGAAGTAGTCGTAGACGAGCCCCGCCCACGAAACGAACGTAATGGTGAGCCCCAACTGCCCGGGCCAGTAGTCGAGCGCACCGGCCCAAACGAAGCCCAGGGTCGCGATGACCTGCCAGAGCACGTGGTGGAGTGCGAGTTCCGCTGTCATGAAACCCGCGAACATGCTCCACAGCGCAAGATTGGCATTCGAACGCGACGGACTGAAGAGGTTTAGCGTGAACCACGCCCCCCAAAGACAGACCGCCAGGAAAATCCAAGAGATGAGCACGAGCGAGATATTAGCACGTGACCGCGCCCGGCTCCCGAACGGAGTCGAAGTGACTTCTGATCGGATCGCCTGGGGTGTAGACTCGCTGCGAAGTGCCCAAGTTCCAGTTTCCAGAAGAGTTTAAATGGGGTTGCGCGACAGCCGCGTACCAAATCGAAGGCGCGTGGAACGAGGACGGCAAAGGCGAGTCCATCTGGGATCGCTTCGCCCACACGCCAGGCAAAGTAAAGAACGGAGATAACGGCGATCGTGCCTGCGATCACTATCATCGTATCGCCGAAGATGTAGCGTTGATGCGCGAACTCGGTTTGACGAGCTATCGCTTTTCGATTTCATGGCCCCGCGTTCAACCCAATGGTCGCGGCGAACCCAATCCCAAGGGAATTGATTTCTATCGCCGCTTGATCGACGCGTTGCTCGCTGCGGGCATTCGACCGTTGCCGACTCTGTACCACTGGGATCTTCCCCAGGCTTTGGAAGATCGCGGCGGTTGGCCGAATCGCGACATCGCGGGGCGCTTCACCGACTACGCCGACATCGTGGTGCGGTCGTTGGGTGATCGCATCAATCGGTGGATCATATTTAACGAACCCATGATTTTTACTTCCATGGGTTACTACGCAGGCATTCACGCGCCCGGTCGACATGACCTCGATGCGTTCCTGCGTGCAACGCACGTCGTAAACCTGGCGCAGGCGGATGCGATTCGTGCGATGCGGGCCACACAGAGCGAAGCAGAATTGGGAACCGCGTTTAGCATGTCGCCCTGCGAACCCGCGACCGATCGCGAGTCAGACGCCGAAGCAGCCGAACGCTACCATCGCTTCATCAACAGCTGGTTCCTCGAAACGGGACTGCAAGGCCGTTACCCCGATGCGTTTCCCGAAGGCCCGCCCCTCGAACGCATGGGTGTTGAGGACGGCGATATGAAACGCCTGCACGAGCCACTCGACTTCGTAGGCATCAATCTCTACTTCCGCACCATCGTCGCGGAGGGCGATAATCCGATCGGCATTCATGCCAACGCAGTGGGACCCGCGGGGGGCCGCCAGGGACCGCGCACCGACTACGGTTGGGAGGTCTACCCTGACGCACTTCATGCCATGGTCATGCGCGTTCATCGCGCAACGCAGCTTCCGATCGAAATCACCGAAAATGGCTGCTCCTACCTGTACGAACGAAATCCGAAAGGCAGGATCCAGGATTCGCGTCGTATTGAATTCTACCAGGGCTATATCTCAGCACTCGCGCGCGCGATGCAGACAGGCGCCGATGTTCGCGGGTATCATGCATGGTCGCTGCTCGACAACTTCGAATGGTCCGAAGGTTACGCGCAGCACTTTGGTCTGGTGCACGTGGATTTTGAAAGCGGCAAACGCACGCGCAAAGCCTCGGCGGATTGGTACGAGAATCTCATTGCAAGTGGAACTATTGATCTATGACAGAGATACGTAAATCCCGTGAAGACACGAAGCGTGAAACTCGCCAAGCACTCCTTGATGCCGGCCTCAAGGAAATGGTCGAGCACGGCATGGACGTGCCGAGTTTGGATTCGATTTGCGCGCGTGCGGGTTACACACGAGGCGCGTTCTACGTTCATTTCAAAGACCGCGAAGATTTACAAGCCGCAATTCTGGAATGGGTGCTCGGCCGTTTCATGCAGGTCATCGTCACCACGAACGAACGCGGCGATGACTTAGAACAATCGGTCAGAGCATTCGTGCGCGCACTCCAAGACGGCACCCTGCCCGCGGAAAGCATACAGCTATTACATTCGCGACAGCTCATGGACCCCGGAGCTCGTTCGGAAGTCGTACACAAACGCTTAATTGAACTCGACCGCGAGGCAGTGAGCCGTTTGGCAAAGGCTGCGCTGCGCGGCCAAGAAGCCGGGACCGTCCGACCCGACGTCGATGGCGATCAACTTGCCGCCCTACTCTTCTTCACCGCCATGGGCAGCACGTTGGCAAAGCAGATGGGTTTTCCACTCGACCTCCAGGCATTGCAAAACACTGTCTTGTGCTTGATTGCACCCACCGGCCCGACCGAGTCGTAAATCGACGCAGATCGGTGCTAGGCTGCGTGACATGAGCTTCTACCAAGATGCGCCCGAACTAAAAAATCAGTACCGCGACGATCGACCCCTGCGTCGCTATCTCGATCGCGTGCTTCCATCAGAAGTATTTTCCGATATCGAACCGGAACTCGAAGAGATGGGGGAGCTCGCCGCGGGTCCCCACTACGCGCTTTCGCTGAAGCATCGTCTCGACGAGCCGGAGCATATTCCCTTTGACGCTTGGGGCAAGCGCATCGACGAAGTTCGCGTCAACGCAGCTTGGGATGAATACGCGAAGGTCGCCGCCACACACGGCGTTGTCGCGACCGGTTATGAACGCAAGCACGGTGCGCATTCGCGCGTGCACCAGTTCGCGTTGGTCTACCTCTTCGACCCATCATCGCAGTACTACACCTGCCCCTTGGCGATGACGGACGGTTGCGCGCGTTCGCTCGAAGTATTGGCACCGGACGCGCTGCGCGATCAGGTACTACCTCATTTAATTGCACGCGATCCGGACAAAGCATGGACTTCCGGGCAGTGGATGACCGAACGCATCGGTGGCTCCGATGTCGGACAATCCGAAACCACCGCTAAAAAGGACGGCGCAGATTGGTTATTGCGCGGCACCAAATGGTTTACGTCGGCCGTTACCTCACAGGTCGCGCTCACCCTAGCGCGCCCCGAAGGCAATGGGCCGGGGGGTAAAGGCCTTGCGCTCTTTCTGGTGCGCGTACGTGACGAGTCGGGTCGGCTGCAGAACATTCTGGTTCACCGTCTCAAAGACAAGCTCGGAACACGCCAACTGCCTACCGCCGAACTCAGCCTAGAAGACACGCCCGCGATCTTGATCGGTGATCCGCACGACGGTGTGCGTCATATGTCGACGATGCTCAACATCACGCGTACCTGGAACGCGGTTTGTTCGGCAGCCAAGCTACGACGCGGTGTCGCGCTAGCGCGGAACTTCGCTTCGAAACGCGTGGCCTTTGGCGCGCCTTTGTCTGAGAAACCACTTCACCTAGAAACCCTCGCAGACCTCGCAGCGGAACAACAGGCCAGTTGCTTCGTGGCGCTACACGTTGCGGGTTTATTGGGTCGAGAAGAAGCCGGCGAACTCGATGACGCAGGTGCCGCAATCTTACGGCTCTCCACACCCATCGCGAAACTACTCACCGCAAAGCAAGCGGTCGCGGGCACGAGCGAAGTCTGCGAAGCCTTCGGCGGTGCGGGTTACATGGAAGACACCGGCATTCCCGAACTGCTGCGTGACACACAGGTCTTTCCGATTTGGGAGGGCACAACGAACGTTTTGTCTTTAGAAGCCTTCCGTTCGATTCAACGTGCCGATGCGCTAAAACCCTTCACCGCTGACATTCGTGAACGCGCCGCCAACGCGGAAGCGATTCACGATGCTTTGGATCATGCGGAGTCTTGGTGGGCCGAAGCCGCGAAGCGCGATCCCGCAATTACCGAAGCCGGCGCACGCCAGTTCAGCGTTACGCTCGGGCGTTGCTTGGCGGGATCTCTATTGGTCGAACAAGCCGTGGCATCGGACGACGTGCGTGATGTGGAAGCCGCGCGGCGCTTCATGGCGCACGGCATCGACTGCATCGCTACCGTGCCTGACGTTCCCGTGACCCGGGCGTTGGCGTTGGACGTTTAGCCGGCGACTTCCAGCGGTACTTCGTGAGCGAGATCCGGCCTCGGAGGTCGAATTCGATACCCTCATCCTCCAGCAAAACACGCTGAAATTCATCGGCTCCGGGGATCGCGCGGGGGCTGATTTCGCCCTTGGTATTGATGACGCGCTGCCACGGCACGTCCTCAACATCCGACTCGTGCAGCCCCGCAAGCGCATATCCGACCTGCCGCGCATGGCCCGCGAGACCGGCCAGCTCGGCCACCTGGCCATAGGTGGCCACGCGCCCCTCCGGAATCTTCTTTACAATCGCATAGATACGACAGTACTGACCTTTGGAATTTGACTTCGGCTCCACGGCCCCAGCTTAACCCAATGCGCCAACCGGCCGATTAAAATCACGAATCTTGACTGATCCGTATACTTTGCAACAATGGCTGGCTCGACCTGAGCCGGTCGACCCGTAGAAGGAGGCAGCCTTGCCCGTCATTACACTCACCGATACCGCCGCCGTGAAGGTCAAGCAATTGCTCGAGCGCGATGAGCGCCCCGGCTATGGCCTGCGACTCAAAGTCGTGGGCGGTGGCTGCAGCGGTCTGCGCTACCAACTGATGTTCGACGATAAGGCGGGCGAGTGGGATGAGGAAACCGAACAGGGCGGCGTCCGTGTGTTGGTCGATCCCAAGAGCGCGGTCTACCTCGCGGGTTGCACGGTGGACTACACCGATGATTTGAACGCTTCGGGATTCAAAATCGAAAACCCGAACGCGGCAAACACCTGCGGCTGCGGCGAAAGCTTCGGCGCCTAAGCGATGGCGGTAACAGAAGCCAACGTTCTCGACGCACTCCGCCCGATTCAAGATCCTGACTTTAACAAGTCGATCGTCGATCTCGGATTCATCAAGAAGTTAGAAATCAACGGCGGCACGGTTTCGTTCTCCATCGAACTCACCACACCCGCCTGCCCTGTTAAGGAACAATTCCAAAAAGCCGCAGAAGCTGCGGTCTTGGCGTTGGATGGTGTCGACACCGTGAACGTCACCATGACGGCCAACACGCGCGGTTCGACCCATACCGATAAACCCGATCTACTACCCAACGTGAAGAACGTGATTGCGGTCGCGAGCGGTAAGGGCGGCGTGGGCAAGTCCACCGTCGCGGTTAACTTGGCGCTCGCGTTACGCGAACTCGGCGCCAAAGTCGGCCTGCTCGACTGCGATATCTACGGTCCGTCGATTCCATTGATGCTTAATGTGGGCGGGCCACCCGAAGTCACGCCTGAACGCAAAATGATTCCAAAGGAAAGTTACGGACTCGAATTGATGTCGATTGGATTTCTCGCGGGCGATGACGCGCCGGTGATTTGGCGCGGCCCGATGGTGCACGGCGTGATTCGACAATTCCTCGGCGACGTACTCTGGGGCGATCTCGACTACTTGGTGCTCGACCTACCACCCGGAACCGGCGACGCGGCACTTACGTTGACCCAAGCCGCACCGCTTTCGGGCGCCGTGATCGTCACCACGCCGCAGGAGATGTCGCTCATTGATGCGCGCAAGGGCTTGAAGATGTTCCAACGCGTGAAAGTTCCGGTCCTCGGAATCGTTGAGAACATGAGCTACTTCGTCTGTGACGGTTGCGATAAGCGCCACACCATTTTCGGTGAAGGTGGCGCGAATCGTGCAGCCGAAACACTCGGCGTTGAAGTTCTCGCACAACTGCCGCTGCAGCCCGACGTGGTGAGCGCGGGCGATTCCGGTAAACCCACCGTCTTATCCGCACCCGACTCCCCCGCAGGCAAGGCCCTCATCGAACTCGCGGGCACCGTGGCACGAAAACTCAGTCTGCTTAACGCTGAACCACCGCCGGTACTCGGTACCAATATCGAGTGGATTAACACGCCGTAATGAAGATCGTCCGCTGGGACGAAGACGCGTACCACTTCGCCGCCGAGAAGATGCAGAAGATCGGCCTGCACGCATCCGACGGTTTCTTTCTCGACCTGTACTGCTTAGAACCGGGTCAAGAACAGAAAGCGCACGCCCACGACGGCAGCGATAAAGTCTACCTCGTGGTCAAAGGCCAAGGCCGCTTCCGCATCGGCGACGAAGAAGCGACTCTATCAGCCGGTGAATCTGTGATGGCCGCAACCTGTGACATGCACGGCATAACGAACGACTCCGGTTCGCAACTCGTTGTGCTTACGCTGATGGCGCCACCGCCCGCACCTAGAGCGAAGTAGCCGCGACGCCGATCGATCGCCACTACTCCGATTCATGAATCGACGGCAGCAATAGATCATGGCGAGTCGTACCCACGTCGAGCGGACTCTTTACCACCATCCCACCCTGCCGTAATACGTGCGTGTAAATCATCGTGGTCTTTACGTTGCGGTGACCTAGCACTTCCTGAACGGTTCGGATGTCGTAGCCATTCGCGAGAAGCTGTGTTGCAAAACTGTGACGAAAGCTATGACAACATCCGGTTTTCGTCACACCCGACTGCTCCACCGCATGCTTCACCGCGCGTTGAATGGTCGACTCGCTCACATGCCAACGAACGCCGCTTCCATACCCATGATCGAAGCCCGCCGATAAATCCTTCCGATGTAACGAGCGCACTCTTTCTAAATGCACGCGGAGCGCGGGCACCAAGACCTCTGGCAACATGGTGACACTATCCCGATCCCCTTTCGCAGCGCGGATATGAAGCGAAAGCGATTCAAAGTCAATGTCACGCACCCGCAACGTAACGCATTCAGACACCCGAAGCCCCGACCCGTAAAGCAGTGACGCAATCAATCGCTGCGTCCCCTCCAACTCCACCAAGATCGATCGAACTTCGCGCGGCGTGAACACCACCGGCAGCCGTCGACCACGCTTTGCACGTGCGATCGTTCCCAAGTCCTTGAGCGGCCGCCTCAGCACACGTCGATACAAAAAGACGATCGCATTCAGCGCCTGATTCTGTGTTGACGCCGCAACCCTCCGACGCTCCGCCAAGTAAGACAAAAACGTGCGAACTTCGACCGCACCCATCTTTCTCGGATCACGCTGTCCGTGAAAGCGCGCAAACTGCCGCACCCATTGAACGTACGCCTGTTCGGTACGCCGACTATAGTGACGCCGCCGAAGCTCCGCTCGCAACAACGCCAACACCAACTCGCCCGCAGCTCCGAGCGCGGACGATCCCCGTCGAACATCGGCTCCCATCGAAACACCGACCCTCTCCCGGGACCACATAGGAGTGAGACTCAAGCACTGCCATCATACGCCAGCCAACAAAACTCCAACACCGCAACCACCAAACCATGTCGAGCCGCATATCACGCCACTCCCGACCACCCAACAACCCGCAACCCCACGTCGTTCCAACACATTCACACCCGCGTGCTACCATCTCCGTGTCACGATATGTGGCGTATTTTCCACATAAACCTATGTTAGGCGGCACTCATGCGTTTTCACCGGAGAAATTGGTGCTCAAGTACATCGAATTGAAAAGCGGATACAACGACGACGGCCCTGCGTGGATTGGGAGCGTCAAGCAGTCTAAATCGGGTCGCACGCTTTACTTTGATGGTAAGGCGTTCAAAAGCTTGGACGGCGAAGGTATTTCTGGGAACTACTTCGATATCGAAACTAGAGACGAGTATTGGATCTCTGGTATCAAGAAAGATGGTAGCGATCGTCATTGGGCAGGAAGCGGCCCAGTAACCATTGAAGCCTCTGCGGTAAAGGAGTACCTGGCCATCGTAGGCAAGTCTAAACTCGACCCTAAGCGGTTTGTGGTCTCCGATCAGATTCAGCCCACAGACCCGGCGAAGTTCCACGAGCTAGAGAACCACAAACTGTGAGGCGAGCCAGTACCCGTGCCGTCTAACAAGCCGTATCTGGACTCCGCGTGTCAAATCATTTGAGTCGTTCCTTCTCAAGTTTTGATGATGAGCAAAATGGTTGGACTGCAGTCGTATCTCCGGCCTCTGTTGTGGAGCGCAGAACGCTCCGGGCCATGATGGAAAGTCGCGTAGGGGGACCCATCGACTGAGCACGGCTTCAAAGAGCCAAGCTTGTTACCGGCCTCTCCCCACGTCGGTCAAAACCACTGCGCCATCATCGTCGTTCGCTCGGTGCAGTTCTTCTAGATCATCCGCCGACCCGAGCCTTGTAAACCGTATCGTTGCACCACACCGCCCACACGATCCGAGCCAGCTTGTTCGCCAAAGCTACCGCCGCCTTGTTGTGGCCCCGTGACTGCTCCCGGTTCAAGGCCCAAGCGCGAAGTCGATCCGGTTCTCGATGACGCTTCGCATGACATAGCACCGAACGCGCACCGTGAACCAACAACATCCGAAGATACGAGTCTCCCCGTTTGGAGATTCGGCCCAGTCGTCGTTGGAGACCGCTCGACGTCTCTCTTGGCGTCAGACCCAAGTAGCTCGAAAACTCTCGACCCGACCGAAAGCGCTTCACATCTCCCACAAAACCCACCAACGCGGTTGCCGTTAGCAATCCCACACCAGCAACCGTGCGCAATCGGCGGATCGTATCCTCATCCAAGGCTTCTCGCTCCAAACGCCGCTCGACCCCAGCAATCCGCTGTTCCAACTGCTCGATCTCATCTGCCGCATCGATCAGCGCATCGCGTAAGCATACCGGCAAATTCTGCTCTTCTGCTTGTTCTGCAAGCAGCCGAACTTGGGGAACCACTCGCTTCGCACCCAGCGGAATCATGAATCCCAACTCGCGCAGTAACCCACGAACCGTATTGATCCGGGCGGTACGGGTAGCCACCCAACTCGAACGCAAACGATGCAAACCCGCAATCGCTTGTTGATCCACCGTCTTCACAGGCACCGCGTGAAGCGCCTGATTCCGCAGCGCTTCTAAGAGCGCCTTGGCGTCTGCACCGTCGGTCTTATTGCGGAGCACGTACGGTCGCACGGCATGCGGGGGCAGCAACACCACACGGTGTCCTTGCTGCTTGGCCTGTCTTCCCCAGTGATGGGCGGTTCCACACGCCTCCATCACCAGGGTCGATGGGGCTTCGGTCTTGATGAATCGATCCCATTGGCTGCGCGTCAACCGATGACGCTTCGAGACCCGGCCCGGCTCGTCCGAAACCGCCAGTTCAAACACCGACTTGGCTAAATCGATCGCAATCGTTCTAGAATACATCCGTGGACTCCTTCTCCCTGGCGCTTTCCAGGGTGCAAAGCAACTCTGGCACACTCGATGCCGAGCGAGCTGCGGAAGGAGTCCATCCCATCA
>JAJDAK010000014.1 GCA_029261895.1 Deltaproteobacteria bacterium | reverse complement strand
CGCCGCTGGCAAACCACCGAAGCTCGCCTTCATCGCGCTCGCGAGAAAACTCCTCACCATCCTCAACGCCATGGTCCGAAATCAAACCAACTGGCAGGAAACCACCGCATGAACTTGATTTTCATCACGGTCGCTTGTTAGGCGCCGAAAATCGCTTTTCGAAGTCTTTCTTCGATTGCTTCGAGCTCGATCTCATACTTTCTAGAATCAGCCTCCAAGCTACCCTGACCTTCTTTCTCTACCAGCTCACAAACCCGGAACCAAGACTTGGCGACTTCGAGTTCTCTTTCTGCGTCCGAACGATCGAATCGGTCACTCGGTTTTATGAAAACGCCCGCATATAAATCCGAATACAAAGCAGCATTCTTTTTTTCATTGTGAGTTTTCGCCGCGCGCTGCTTAGCCGTTTGCCAGGCGATCAGCTGCTGTCGTGACGGTGGAGGATCTACCATAACGGCGGGGTCGATGGACAGTGCCATACGGACCTTCGCACTATGGTTTCGCATACGTGAATGAACGCGCTTCCAGTTTACCGGTTTTCCTCTCGCAAGTTGGCCACCAGCTGACACAATGATTGGAATCTTGGAGAGCTCCTCGAATGCTAATAGCGATAGCGCGACGCTGCGAGCGTAGCTGCGGTTTACAAGGAGGATTCCCGCTTCCTGGATTAGCTCGGACCCGTTTTCAAGGATCTTCACTCGAGCAAGCTCGATCTCGTCGACTGTTAGCTCGCTTGTCATGGTCCTCGGCGCCTAACGGTTTGGCCGCTCACCTGCGAGCGGCGCAAACACTGTGGAGTTAGCATTCATGCGGGTAGGATAGCAGCCCAAGATCAGGACGGCCGCTTGTCAGTTGCAGCGGCTTGTTAGGCGACGGGACGCTCCCAAATTGCGCCAACCGAATACCCACGCTGCGGCCTGCGAACGGGCCATTGGCTCGCTAGAACGCACCCACCTTCTAAGCGCACCCGGAACTAGGGTGCAACGAACATGCTGTAAGTGCCCGCGCCGGTCACAGAAAAGCCAACCCAGTCGAGGGGGAGATCAGACGGAAACTCGAAGACGCGAACACACCAGCTTACGATTTCGCCATTGACGAGGCTTGAGAACTCTCCGCCAATTGGACAAGAGACGAGCCCTCCTCCAATCGGTGAGCCAAAGAGGACTCTCACGTCGAGCTCGGCTCCCTCAACCGCGTAGACCAAGAGGTCGCGCTCCGGTACTAAATCAACGCCTCCCGCGACAGCCCAGTAATCAATATCGCCGGCAGAAACAATGCCGGTCATGGATTCGCCTAACGATTGGGTGTAACCGCTTTTTAGGGCTTCGATCGGATCGCTATTGGTGGGCTCAAGCTCGTTGAGCTCGAGCTCGCAACCGGCAACTACGAAGGCAACTATCAATAGGTTAAAAGTCAAAATCCGCTTCAGGTGCATGGCTACATCTCTCCATTTCAGAATATGATTGGTCTAACCCTGCACTACAGTGGTACTTGAAACATTCTGGTGTCGTTCGAAATTCACACGGGACGAAGCCCGCGCCTAGCGCCACTTCGCAATGCGGCAACTTAGCCGCATTATGGAACTGAATGACACTTAGATTCTGCTGCACACGGGTGCAGTAGAACTTCCTTGGAAGTTGCACACAACCTGCTTGTCCACTCAGTCCAGAAGTCAACGCGATGAATGTCGCCGTTTCGTCACGACGATCGTCATACTCTTACTCGGTTCTACTACGAGAGACGCGAAGCACGCATGTATGTGCCGTCGTCTAACTACCTAATATCTCGCACGCCATGTGCGATATGCATACTATATTACGCCATTGTTGAGGGCGCATTCGCGTTGCGTGACAAGATGTTAGGTGTGTTTCGTCAATATTCATGGTCGCAAACCTGACTTGGATGTGAGTCTCAAAATTCTTGAGCCTTCGCCAACGGAGCAAGAATTCTCAATCGCCTGTTCTATAAAGGTTTTCGCGGCGGCGACGGCGTCGACCAACGAGTGTCCCAACGCTAAGCGTGCGGCGATCGCGGAAGAGAGGGCGCAGCCGGTACCGTGGACGGGTTCTTGAACTGACCTGTTGCCTTTGAACCAGATGGGTTCGCGATCGGCTTGGGTCATCAACAAGTCATCGGGCGGGCCATCCGAGTGCCCACCTTTAACAAGGACCGCGTGGGCGCCGGCTTCCAAAAACAGCTTCGCTGCAGACTCGGGATCGCGGGTGTCGACCAGGGCTTCGCATTCATCGAGGTTAGGGGTGACGAGGGTGGCGCCGTTGATGAGGCGGGTTGTCAGGTTGTTCCAGGCGCGGCGTTCCAATAAGTAGGAGCCGTCGCTTGCGCGAAGCACGGGATCGACGATGCGTGGGATGTCGTCGAAGCGCTCCAGAAGGTTGGCGACGCGGAGCACGATGTCGTCTGTTGTTAACATGCCGAGTTTGATGATGTGGGGTTTGAGGTCGCCGAAGAGCGGAATGAGCTGCTCGCTTACCGTGTTGGGAAAGGCGGGGAGGACACGCTTTACGCCCGTGTTATTCTGCACCGTCAACGCCGTGGGGACCGCCATACCGTGCACACCGTGAAGCGCAAAAACTTGAAGGTCGAGCTGAATGCCCGCGCCGCCGCTTGGGTCGGAGCCCGCAATCGTAAGCACGCGCTTCATCTCAGTCGTCATGCGCGTAGCCTAACCTGTCTTGCCATTCTATGTGCGCTGCTTCTGCCCGGCTTTGCCCTCGCGGGGAAGCCCATTGTGATTCTGCTTTCGATGGACGGCGTGCGCCCCGATTACTTTGATCGCGCGAAGCTCTATGCCATGGAGCGGATGATTCGCGACGGTGCGAAGGCGGAGAAGCTGATCCCGGTCTTTCCAACGAGTACATTTCCGAATCACGTGACGCTTGCGACGGGTGCTCCAGTCGCGGTGCATGGAATTGTGGGAAATAGCTTTCGTGACGAAAAGATGGGCCGCTTTCATTATTCCAACAAAGCCGAGTGGATCGAAGCGGAACCGATCTGGATTGCGGCGGAGCGACAGGGCGTTTCATCGGCGACGTACTTCTGGGTGGGCTCGGAAACGAATTGGAACGGTGTGCGGCCGAGTTATCGCAAGGCGCCGTTCAACGGTCGGATCTCGGAGCGCGAGAAGGTGCGCCAGATTGGGGACTGGCTCGACTATTCCGAGGAGCTTCGACCGCAGCTGATTATGTCTTGGTGGCATGGCGCGGACAAAACGGGTCACGAGTATGGACCGGAACATTCGCAAATCGCCGAGCAGATGATCGAGCAAGACATCGAAGTCATGCGATTGCTGAAGCTGATCGATGACAAGAAGCTTTGGGATGATCTCACGCTCTTCATCGTGAGCGACCACGGTATGGCGGCGGCGAATGATTTCATTGATGTGATTGGACCACTCGAAGAAAAGGGCATTACGGCGAACTTGATTCCTAGTGGTGGCATGGGGTTCATCAATCTGCGAAAGAAGGATGAACTCGGCGCCGCGGCGGCCATCTTGGATGCGTTGCCGCATATAAAGGTAATGCCGAACACACGGCCGGATCGTATGGGCGATATTGTTGTGGTGACCGATCCGCCGTTCACGCTTTCGCAAGCGCCGTTCATGGACCGCTTGATGTCGAAGTTAACCTTCGGTGTGCGCGGCACGCATGGTTACGCGGTCGACGTTCCCGAGATGGCGGGAATTTTCCTTGCTGTAGGTCGCGGCGTACCCAAGACAAAGAACCTCGGTGAAGTTCGCGCGCTCGACGTTGCCGCAACCGTCGCTGCGTTCTTAGGCATCGACCCGCCAAAGCATTCCGAGGGCAAGCCGATCCTTCTACCGGCGCCCGGGAAGTAACCCAGCATGACGGAACATCCCAATGCCATTCTGATCCGTAGTTTATTTGCCGCGTTTCGTGAGCGCGACATCGAAAAGATTCGCGACGTTCTCGCAGAGGACGCCACTTGGCATTTTCCTGGCAAAGACGGAAAGCTCGCGGGAGCACATAAAGGTCACGCGGAGATCTTTTCGTTTCTCGCCCAGGTATCTCAACTCACCGACGGCACGTTTGAACTCGATCTTGAAGAGGTTCTCGCGAATGATCATTACGCGGTCGTGTTCTTCCGCGGTCATGCGCAGCGCAAGGGCCGTCATCTCGATAACCCCACCTGCTTGAAAGTTCGCCTCGAAGACGGCCGTGCAACCGAGCTGTTGGAATTCGTTTGGGATCTTCCCTCGGTGGACGAATTCTGGTCCTAAACGGCTGCGTCTCCTCTGGGTCTATTGTGTGAGTTGACGAAGAATCGTGGCCGAGTCGAAGTAGACGCGCTCGCACACGAGCTTAGCACCTTCGAAGATGAAGAACGCCGTCATGCGGCAACGAAACTCACGGCCCGTGGGTTCGATCCCCATGAGTGTTCCCTTATGCGTGCCGAGCAACCAAAACTCCACGATGACCGCGTCATCCGCATGACGAAGTGAGATGAGCTCATTCCTCTGATCGGGAAAGGCGGAGCGCGTCTCCTTGAAGTAGTCCCGAACCGCTTCCTCACCGTCATGGATTCGGTCCGTTGCGATCAACTCGTACCGCGGGCTCGAAAACGTATCCATCACTGCATCGAAATCGTGAACGTTTTCGGCCTCCATGTGGCGCCGCACAATGCTTTCTCGTTCATCGCGAATTTCAGAATCGACCATCGGTTCCTCCAGGTAACGGTGTATCCCGTGCTTTGCTCAGGTGCGAGCTCATTCTCTCAGACGGCCGATGAGAATCCTATCGAGGGCCCTCACTGAGCTGGTAAACTCGGCTTCTGAAAGGGACTTACATGACCGACTCATCTGCGTACACGCCACCGAAGGTCTGGGAATGGGATGCCGAGAGCGGCGGGCGTTTTGCCAATATCAATCGCCCCATCAGCGGCGCGACCCAGGACCAAGAACTGCCGGTCGGGAAACATCCGCATCAGCTCTATTCGCTCGCGACGCCCAACGGCGTGAAGGTCACGGTGATGTTCGAGGAGTTGCTGGCACTCGGGAAGAAGGAAGCCGAGTACGATGCCTATACGATCAACATTCTCGAGGGGCAACAGTTCGGCAGTGATTTCGTCGCCGCGAACCCAAACTCAAAGATCCCTGCGCTGGTCGATCACAGCACATCGCCACCGACACGCGTCTTTGAATCGGGCGCGATCCTGGTTTACCTCGCAGAGAAGTTCGATGCGTTTCTTCCGAAGGATCCCATTCCGCGTGCGGAGTGCATGTCATGGTTGTTCTGGCAGATGGGTGCCACGCCCTACTTAGGCGGTGGCTTCGGTCACTTCTACGCCTACGCGCCAGAGAAGTTTGAGTACCCAATCAATCGCTTCACGATGGAAGTCAAACGCCAACTCGACGTGCTCGATCGCAACCTGGAGAAGCGTCAGTACCTCATCGGCGACGAGTACACGATAGCCGACATGGCGACCTATCCCTGGTACGGAGGCTTGGTGCTTGCCAACCTCTACAGCGCCGAGGAGTTCCTCGAAGCAAAGTCGTACACGAACGTTGTGCGCTGGGCGTCAGAAATCGAGAAACGCCCGGCGGTTCAACGTGGCCAGCGTGTTAACAAAGTCTGGGGACCTGAAGAGGAACGCGTGCTCGAGCGCCATGACGCGAGCGACCTCGACTGAGTGCGGCTTAGGATTGGTACCATCAGATTGTCGGAATGTGGATCTTGTCAGGATCCACAACGCGGTGGATAATGCTGTCGCGTCGATTCAACAGTGACGGAGACAATGTCGCATGACGAATATCCGACCGGCCGGTGCAGCCGACATCACGCTCGCCGTCGAAGTTCTCGAGATGGCGTCGCGCGGTCATCTCGAGCGCGGGCCTTGGGATTTTGTGTTCCCCGACGCTGACGAACGTAGGAAGGCGCTCGCGTTGTTGGCGGATGGGCTCCCTTCATGGTGCCACCACCGGGTTGTTCGTGTCGCCGAGGCGGATGGCAACGCCGCGGCTGCGCTCTCCGCGTTCGAGGCGACCTCCGTCGATGGCGGCAGTTTGGCCGCGCCACTCGGAGCTGTGTTCGAGAAGCTCGCATTCCCCGACGAAAGAGCGGCAGAGGTGGGTCCAGCGATGATGGCGTATCTCAGTTGCTTCCCCGAGTTTCCAACCGGCGTGTGGATCGTCGAGAACGTCGGCACGCTTGCGCGGTATCGTCGTCGTGGGCTTGTTGCTGCGCTGCTTGACCACGCACTCGAAGATGGCCGGCAACGCGGTTACGCAAGTGCGCAAATCGCGTGTCTGATCGGCAATCAGCCTGCGCAGCGGGCCTATGAACAGGTCGGGTTTCGCACGGTCGAAGAACGAAAGAGCAGTGATTTCGAAGCGCTCGTTGGAGTGCCGGGCTTCCTACGCATGACGCTCTCACTTTAGTCCAATGAAAAAGCTAATCGCATTCCTGTTCGTTGTTGTTGGGATCATCAACTTGCTGCCGGTGATCGGTGTGACTTCGGCGGCACAGCTTGAGGAAATGTACCGGGTGACGTTGACGTCGTCCGATCTCGTTCTTCTGATGCGGCATCGGGCCGTGCTGCTTTCTATCGTTGGTGGGCTGATGTTTGCAGCGGCGTGGCGACCCGAATTGCGAACCGCGGCCATCATCGCGAATTTCACCAGTATGTTTACGTTCGTCGCACTATCGGTCACCGAGGCGAACGTCAATCCTGCACTTGTCCGCATTACCGCAGTCGATGTTTTCGGCTTAGTCGCACTGATCGGAGCTGCCGGCCTTCACTGGAGTGGTCGATCTAACTAAAAACGATCTCCGCCGAATTTCCCCGGTGGCGACGATACATCTCGACCACCCAAGCGCGCGTGGGATGATCGGCCACCGACGCGCGTAACTCTTGGATCGATTGCGGAACGGGCTGGGGCAGGGGATCCCCGGATTCAGACACGCCGAAGGCGATGCCCATGAGCGATGCAGCCGTGAGATCTGCCACTGAGAAAGAATCGCCAACCAAATAGCCGCTTGGGCCGATCTCCGCTTGGAGCCGATCAAATGCCTCCTGTGTTTTTGCGTGACCGACGGCGGAGCTCTCCGGGGTGATCTGATGTCTCCAGCGATAGAACGCCGCGAACGCGGGCGCGACCGCTTCCATGGCTCCGCGCGTACTCGCGGGTAAACCACGCGACGCGAAACGCGCGGCCCAGCGAGGATCGTCGATCAGTGGCCCAAGCATCGCCGCGGCACGTGTTTGATGCCCAAGCTCTTCATCGAAGTAATCCTCCAACGCGAGCGCGCGGTCACGGTTCTTGGCGTCGCTTGGATAGAGCGACGGCGTTTGTTGATACGACTCCAACGCTTCGATGATACGCGTCGAGTCTCCGATCGCCTGGCCATCGAGCAAAAGTACGGGAAGGGTAACGGAGCCTGTCCGTCGCCATGCGCGTATCAAATAGCTGGCACCAAGCGCACGACGGACATGCGGGATGCGTTTGAAGTCAAGCGCCCAACGCACCTTCTCACAAAAATGCGACGCCTGAAAATGCCATAGCTCTACGTTAGTCATGAGGTAACTCCGTGTTGCGC
>JAJDAK010000013.1 GCA_029261895.1 Deltaproteobacteria bacterium | reverse complement strand
AAAAGACGTAACAGTTAAGGCCTAACCCCCCCTCGGAGAAACACGGCATTTGAGCGATCTCTTGCGTCGCTTCCGTTACCCATTCGCGTATTTTTTGCTCGCGTCCCTCTGCGTGCTCGGTATGAGCTCGCGCAAGGGTCCCGCTGAGCTCGATTGGGCGAGTGAGCTGGTGCTTGCCATCACGCTGCCGATCGAGCGAACCGTGACATTCCCGATTCGTGAGGGGCGCAAACTCTGGCGCGATTATATCTCGCTAGTCGACGTGCGAAATGACAACAGCCGGCTGCGTGAATCGGTCAGCCTGCTCCGCGAGGAAAATTTGCAGTACCGAGAAGCCATCGTTTCGAGCGAACGTTTTCAGCGTTTGGCCGATTTTCGCGCTCAACGCGAGGTGCCGATGGTTCCGGCCAACGTGGTGGCGCAGGATCTATCCGCATGGTTCCAATCGGTGATGATCGACCAGGGTTCCACATCGGGAATTCGCCCTGGCATGCCGGTGATCACAGACGAAGGCGTTGTTGGAGTGGTGGATGGCACCACGCCGAGCGCGTCCAAGGTTCTGCTGATCGCCGACCCCAAGAGTTGGCTCGATACCTACGTGCAGCGCACGCGTGCCCGCGGAACCGTTCACGGTCGCTCCGGGCGGCTTTGCGATTTCGACTACGTGCTTCGTGAAGAAGACGTAGTCGTGGGTGATTTACTGCTCACCTCCGGGCTCGGCGCGGTTTACCCCAAGGGGTTGATCGTGGGTCGCGTCGCCGAGGTCGAGAAGAAACCGTACGGATTGTTTCAAACCGCTCGGGTTGAGCCGACCGTCGATTTTCGACAGCTCGAAGAGGTCTTCGTGATTTTAGAGCAACGCAAGTTACCGGCGGCTGCGGATTTCACGGTAAACGATCCAGGGCTTTGGCCGGAGATTCCAGCCGAATGACCACACTCAAGCTCTTCGGGTTGGGGATGTTGCTGCTGATCTGTCAGGCGCTGGCAAATGAGATTTTTCACGTACGCATTCGGCCGAATCCCTTGTTGCTCTTCGCGCTCGCCATGGGGTTACGCAGTGTCGGTGTGGGTCCGTTATTTCTGAGCTTCATGTTCGGGTTCGCGCTGGACGTGCTTTCCGGATCGCCTCCAGGACTCTATGCGCTGCTCTGTGGCACCGCATGCGCGGTGACGCGGCTTTTCGATCAAGCGCTCTATCTTCGCGCTGTGGGCCCATGGATGGTTTACGTCTTGGTCTACGCATTGGTAGATGGCTTTCTTCCTCCGCTCGTACTCTCAACCCTGCGGCCGGAAGTCGTCCCCGATTGGTATGTTGTGATGTTGCAGGTACCCGGCAGTGCGTTCGTAACGGCACTCTGTGCAGGACCCGTGCTGTTGATGTTACGTCGTATAGGTCTGGATTCGGAACCTGAAGCAAATTGGGCATCGGTTGGGCCGCGGTCCCGACTATGACACTTTCGAGCTCCAGACCTCCAATGGAAGGGCACAGCGATCGGCGCTTCGTGGCTGCTGCGCTGGTGGTGATGTTGGTTTGGCTGGTCTTGCTCGCGAGACTGTTTTTCCTACAGGTGATCGAAGGCGATCAGTACCGTATTTCTGCGTTGCGCAACAGCGTGCGCACGCTTCGAGTTCAAGCAACTCGAGGCATGATTTTGGATCGGAATGGTGAAATCCTCGTCGATAGTCGGCCATCGTTCGATGTTCTTGTCGTACCCAATGAAACCAATGGCCTAAGCGATACGTTGACGCGCATCGCGAACCTTGTGGGTGAGGAACCTAACCAGGTTCTTGAACGAATCGGTCGTCCAAAGGGGCGTGCACGCTTCGAAGTTCAAAAAGTAGCCGTCGACTTAGATCGAACGATATTTCCACGCGTGCAGGAGCGGCTCTGGGCACTGTCGGGAGTGGTGACTCAAGCGAATCCAATCCGCGACTACCGTTTGGAGCAGAGCGCGGCGCATGTCTTGGGTCGCCTCGGCGAGATCGGTCAAAATCAACTGCAGCAGAAGCAGTACCAAGGCTACCGGCGCGGCGATGTTATCGGGATACAGGGTATTGAGAAATTGTTGGACCGCGAGCTTCGAGGGCGAGACGGTGGGCTGAACGTGCTGGTCGACGCACACGGTCGTCAATTGGAACTGCTCGATGAAGTTGAACCACAGCCGGGCCAGAACGTGATCCTCACGCTGGACCGTCGACTCCAGGTATTGGCGGAGCAGAAACTTCTGGAGAGCGAGCGAAATGGCGCGGTTGTCGCGTTGGATCCGCGCACGGGCGAAGTCCTTGTGCTCGCCAACCGACCGGCCTACAGCCCGAACCAGTTTGCAAAAGGTATCGATAGTGACGATTGGAAAAAACTTGCGGAAGACCCGGATACTCCGCTCCATAACCGAGCGATTCACGGCCAATATCCCCCGGGTTCAACTTACAAAGTCGTGACCGCGCTAGCGGGTCTCGGCGAAGGGCTGATCACCCCCGACTTTACAGTGGAGTGCAGAGGGTCTTTTCGCTTGGGCCGTCGGCGTTATCGCTGCTGGAAACGGGGCGGACATAAGACTGTGAACCTCCAGCGTGCGCTGGCCGAATCCTGCGACGTCTTCTTCTATCAAGTTGGCAATGAAGTCGGTGTGGACGCGTTGGCCAAGTACGCGAAGATGCTTGGGCTTGGCGGGAAAACCGGCATCGAACTTCGAAATGAATCAATCGGGTTGGTGCCGACTTCAGAGTGGAAACTTCGGCGCTTTGGCGAAGAGTGGATCCTTGGTGAAACAATTTCGGTCGCAATCGGGCAGGGTTTTAATCAATGGACGCCGATTCAGCTCGCGCATGCCTATGGGACGATCGCGACGGGTTCGCGCTATCGGCCTTTCTTGGTGAAACGTCTGGAAGACCCCTATGGCCGGCCTCTTCGAAATACCGAGCCCGAGGAACTATCCCGACTCGCACTCGATGATGACGTACTGGATCGTGTGCGGAGTGGTTTACGAGGCGTCGTGCACGATCCCCATGGAACCGGTTACGTGATGCGTCGTCTCCCCGGAGGGGTTGAAGCGGCTGGAAAGACTGGGACCGCACAGGTGGTTGCGCTCACCGATGATACACCGACCGATGAGGACGAGATTCCGATCCCACACCGTGATCACGCTTGGTTCGTCACCTATTTGCCTGTGGACGATCCGCGCATCGTGATCGGAGTCTTGGTAGAGCACGGTGGGCACGGCTCCAGCACGGCGGCGCCAATCGCGAAAGCAATTGCAGATGAGTTTCTGAACAATGAGATCAAAGCGGCGGGGGAGCTTCATGTCCGCAATTGATCGTCGTCTGATCCAAAATTTCGAATGGCCCGTCTTCGGTCTCGGGATGTTGCTGGTACTCATTGGCATTTTAAATTTGATGTCTGCATCACCCGATGCCAATGTAGGCTTGCACGGTAGCGCGTTGCGCCAACTGGTCTGGTTTGGTGCCGGTTTTATCGGTTTATTGGTCGTGTTAATTCCCGACTACCGGAGCTTGGAGCGTGTCGCGATTCCGTTCTACTTTGTCTGCCTCGGAATGCTCGTCGCCGTGCTCTTTGTTGGTCCTATCATTAACGGTTCTCAGCGTTGGATCATCTTGGGGCCGATTCGCATTCAACCATCGGAGATCGCGAAGTTAGCTGTGATCTTCTTGCTCGCGCGTGTGCTGCAGCGTCAAGAAACGCCGCAAGAAATAGGGCTGGTTGCGCTGACACCGTACTTGATTTTGATTGCGATTCCAGCCGCCATTGTCCTGCGCCAACCGGATTTGGGAACCGCAGGTTTAATCGTGCTGGCGCCCGCGACATTTATCATCGTTGCGCGCGTCCGAATGGTTTCGTTGGTTTGGCTCAGCGCGGCTGGTGTCGGTGCACTCGGTGCCGCTTGGTTTTTCTATCTCCATGATTATCAGAAGGAACGTGTGCTCACGTTCTTGGATCCGGAGCGGGATCCCCTGGGTACCGCGTATCACGCGATCCAAAGTCAGATCGCGGTCGGCTCGGGTGGGTTCTTGGGCAAGGGCTTTGGGGCCGGTTCGCAGAGCCAATTCGGATTTTTGCCGGAGCAACAGACCGACTTTGTGTTCTCGGTACTCGCGGAGGAGTGGGGGTTCACCGGTGCTGCGGTGGTGATGATGCTCTATCTCGCATTGCTTATTCGTGGCATCATGATCGCGCGTGCTTCGAAAGATCGTTTCGGCGCGTATCTTGCGCTGGGTATTGTCGCGATGCTGTTTTGGCCGATCGCGATCAATATTGGGATGGTGATCGGTGTGTTTCCAGTGGTCGGCGTACCGCTACCGCTGCTGTCCTACGGCGGTTCATCTCTGGTGACATGCCTGGTTGCGATCGGTTTATTGATGAATATTTCGATGAGACGTTACACGTTCTAGGCCGAGGTCAGGTCCACATGCTACGAAATCCCAAAGGCCGAATCGCGGCGTTTTTCGACGTGGATAAGACCATCCTTGCGGAAAACTCAGGCACGCTCTACATGCGTGCGCTCTGGGACCGTGGCGAGTTGGATGTGAAGACCGCTGCATTCAATCTTGCAAACTATCTGCAGTACAAACTTAACTTACTCGATATCGAGCGCTGGACCCATAAAACACTCGACCGAATCAAAGGACAAACCGAAAGTTCCGTCGCGCGCGAGGCTGCGGATTGGTTTGACGGCTACGTCAAGCCCACCATCTATCCCGAAGCGACCGAACTCTTGCAGAAGCATGAAGCGAGCGGACACTTGGTCGCCATCGTATCCGGTGCGACGAAGTTCGTGATTCAACCCCTTGCAGCTCATCTCGGTGTAAAGCACAGCATGCACACCCAGCTTGAGATGAAAGACGGTCGATTCACGGGCCGCACAATTCCACCGATTTGTGTCGGTGAGGGAAAGATCTACTGGATTCAGCAGCTCATCGAACGTGAAGACATTGACCTTGCACGAAGCTACTTCTACACCGACTCGATCGCCGATCTACCGCTGCTCGATCTGGTTGGGCATCCACAGATCGTCAATCCCGATCCACTCTTGTATCGCGAGGCGCGAAAGCGCCGCTGGCCTGTGCGGTTTTTTGAGCCGCCTCAGCCGAGCAACTGATCGATCTGATCCACCAGTTTTGACTTCGGTTGATTGCCTACCAATTGCCCCACAACCTTCCCACCTTTCACGAAAAGCAGGGTCGGCAGTGCGGTCACGCTTAGTTGCGCAGCGGTCGAGGGATTGGCGTCCGCGTCAATCTTGGCCACGCGAATGCGATCCCCGTATTCCTCGGCAATGGATTTCACAGTCGGTGCGAGCGCACGACAGGGTGCGCACCACTCCGCCCAAACATCGACGAGCACGGGTACTTCGGACTGCATCACGTCCTGCGCAAAACTGGCATCGGTTACATCAAGAATCTGGGCCACGTGAAATCTCCTTCGCTTGAAGCGCGTGTTGCTGGAGGGCTTGGCGCTCCTCGGTACTGTTTGGGATGCATAGGTATACCGTGGGGTTTCCTGTTCTGGCTAGGGCTGCGGCCGAGCGATATGCGACCGCCTCATTTGAGCCAACCAGGAGGACTCGGCCTTGCGGGAGTTCAGGTGCTTCCGTGGGCTCGTAGGCGTCCACCATCCAGCGGATGGCACCTGCCAATGGCTCAGGCCAGGGTGGCGTATCAAGGACGGCATCCACGATTACGACGTCCGGCTGGCCGAGAAGCGTCTGGGCGGCCTCCATGGAGATCAGCTCAAATGATCGGGGTTCGCCCGAGCAGCCCAGTAGTATCAGGAGCGAGCATCGAGTCCAGTGTTTGAACGTCAATTGAAGCATCACGGAGCATCATAGCGAAGGCATCGCCGGGCGCCTTGCTGCCACGCGCGTTGGCGGCGAGAATCACTGCATGGCTCGAATCGTCATCGAGGAAGGCGACCTCACGGACTGTGCGGTCGATGCGATCGTCAACGCGGCAAATACGACGCTTCAACTCGGATCAGGCGTCGCTGGCGCGATCGCGGAGAAAGCAGGGCCGTCGGTCCAAGCGGAATGCGATCGGCATGGGTCCATTGGTCTTGGAGAGGTCGCGCTCACCGGTGCTGGAGATCTCCCAGCGGCCCATGTGATCCACGCGGCGAGCATGGAGTTAGGGAGCTCTACGTCAGAGGAGGCGCTGCGCCAGGTGACCCGAGCCGTTCTCGATCTGGCAGAGGCGCAGGGATTCAAAACGCTGGCGATGCCCGCCATTGGCACCGGGGTCGGTGGCTTGTCTGTGCAACGTTGCGCAGAAATCATGCTTGCGGAAGTTCAGGCCGCCGAGGCGGACAGATCCTCTTTGGAGGAAATTCAGTTTGTGCTGTTTGGCGAGCCCGCCTATCGCGTATTTGAGCACGTTCGTGACGCCGAAAGAATTCGTCTTCAGATGGAGCGTCTACGACGATGATGATTCTCAGTCTCGATCTTGCGGCGGCGTTCTATCTTGCGGTCGCCATACTGGGTCGAAGTCGACGGGATCATTGGATCGCGAGGTTCTCAGGAGCATTGCTCGGTTTAGGTGTCGGTATGCACGCGGTACATTTTTATCTGCTGCATTCCGGACCGGCCACGATTTCGTTGGAAAGTTTTGTCGCGGCACTCTCGTTGATCGCATGGTTGATCGTCGTCGCGTACCTGGTCACGGAACGCTTCGCTCGTGTACAGGCGGTGAGACCCTGGGTCGCAGCCGTGGCCGCGGCAGTCACACTCATCGCCACTTTGGGTTTGCGCTCGTCGCTCGGGACTCCGGCACCGAATCCGTCAGGGGGAGTCTGGTCACACGCGCACGTCTTGCTTTCGGCCACCGCGTTCAGTTTTCTCGCGATCTCGAGCGTGGTTGGTTTTGCGTATTTGCTTAAAGAGTTTCGACTTAAACACCATGGTCTCAGCTCCACCTTGCCGGCCTTGGAGACATTGGACCGCGTGGTGCATCTTTCGCTCGCGTTGGGCTTCGCGTTGCTCACGCTAGGTGTAGCCACTGGCTTTGCCTGGGCCCGGAGCCAAGACCTTGCACCTTGGACTGCCCACACGCTTTGGTTGCTAGGCGCCTGGGCGGTCTACTGCGTGCCCGTCACATTGAGTTGGATTCGCCAGCAACACGGAGTCGCGCCCGCGCGGGGTGTCGTATTTGGTTTTCTCGTGCTGGCGTTTTCCTACGTGGGGATCCGCTTGATCTCGGGGGGCGCATGAATCTCGTGCTTGTCGGGCTCAACCACCGGACCGCGTCGGTCGAGGTGCGTGAACGTTATAGCGTCGCCCCGGCAGACGGATCGGGCCTGAACGAAAAACTCGTGCAAATGTCCGACTTGGACGAAGCGGTCGTGCTGTCCACCTGCAACCGAACCGAATTGGTGGCCGTCTCCAGTAATCCAGAGGCGGCGATTCAGTGTCTGACTTATTTTCTGCGTAACGAAATCGGTGATGGCCGGTTGGATATGGATCAGATCTACGAGCTTCGGGCCGAAGCCGTCGTATCTCACCTATTTAGTGTGGCAGCCAGCTTGGATTCGATGGTGCTCGGAGAGGCCCAAATATTGGGACAGGTGAAGGATGCCTACCATGCAGGCGTCCGCACGCGTTCCTGTGGCCCGATTCTGCACCGGCTGTTTCAGCGCGCATTCCGCACGGCGAAACGCATTCGAACAGAAACGCAATTGGGCTCGTCATCTGTATCGGTCGCGCGTGTGGGGATTCAGCTCGCGCGTGAGCTCTTTGAATCGTTCGAAGATAAGGTGGTGCTCTTGATTGGTGCGGGCCAAATGGCCGAAGCCTCTCTGCATGGTCTTCGAGAAGCTGGCGTGCGCGAGCTCGTGATCGCAAACCGAACGCTGGAGAACGCCCAGCTGTTGGCGCGTCGACTGAACGCCCGTGCCGTCGCATTAGACGACCTCGAAGTGGAACTTGCGTCCGCTGATGTGGTGCTCGCATCCGTTCAAGCGGACCGACCGATTGTTACCAAGACGATGTTGGAGAAAAGCACCGCGCGGCGCTCGGGGCGGCCGCTCTTGATTGTCGATCTCGCGGTACCCAGAAACGTCGCATCCGATGCATCAGAGCTGTCGCTGGTGTACCTCTACGATCTGGATGATCTCGAAGATGTCGCACGGCGAGGTCGTGAGAATCGCGCGACGTCGATCGCACCTGCGGAGGCCATTGTGATCGAGGAACGGGACCGATACGAACGCTGGCGCGAAGCGTTGCCAACGGTGCCCACGATTCAGAAACTTCGCGCCTTCGCATACGAACGAGTCAGAGGTGAACTCGCAGCGACAGGGCAAGCGTCTGGCGCAGAGCTAGATCGCATTGCACGTAGCATGACGGCTAAACTACTACATGAGCCCCTTGAGCGACTTCGCCGAGAAGCCGAAGCGGGAGCGGGGCTCTACTATCGAGATGCAGTCGAGCGGCTCTTTGGCCTCGAGGAGGAAGATTAGTGGCAGTCTTACGCTTGGGAACCCGCAGCAGTCAGCTTGCGATGGCACAATCCGAACACGTCGCGGCCATGTTGCGCGACCAAGGACATGATGTCGAATTGGTCAAAATTACCACTTCGGGCGACAAGCTCAGTGGTCCGATCTCCCCCGCGGGTGGCAAAGCGCTCTGGGTTCAGGAAATCGAACAGGCGTTGCTCGACGCCAGCATTGACCTCGCCGTACATAGTGCAAAGGACCTGCCCGTCGAACTCGCTGACGGCCTAACGATCGGCGCCTATCCCGAACGTGAAGATCCGCGTGATGCGTTTATCGGTGCACCGGGTCGCCGCTTTGCGGCGTTGCCGCCGGGTTCGAAAGTGGGTACGGGCAGCCTACGCCGAATTGCGTTGTTGCGTTCGCTGCGCCCCGAGCTCGAACCGGTACCGATCCGCGGCAACGTGCCAACACGCTTGGAAAAGATCGAGTCGATGAGCCTCGACGGAGTCATTCTTGCGTCAGCGGGTTTGGTTCGACTGGGGATGGAGGATCGAATTCTGGATCCTCTGGATCCAGATCGCTACATACCGGCTGCTGGACAAGGCGCGCTCGCACTCGAAATACGCATCGACGACGATGACATTCAACAAATTATCGGTGGCATGAACGATCGACATGTCGCCGCTGAAGTTCGTGCGGAGCGTGCGTTTCTTCAGGAACTCGGGGTTGGCTGTCAAACGCCGGTCGCGGTTCACGCGAGCATTCATGGGATTCGCCTGCGATTGCGTGCCCTGGTGCTCTCTCCCGATGGTCAGCAGCGTGTGGAGGGCTCCGCGGAAGGTGAGATCGAAACCCCGGAAACGCTTGGCGTCACGTTAGGCCGAGAACTACTGCAGCGCGGAGCGGGGCGAATTCTTGAGGCGAGCGAGTGAGTGGAAGCGTTGTGCTCGTTGGTGCGGGACCCGGTGATCCCGATCTACTGACGGTCCGCGCGCTTCGCGAGCTGGAGAACGCCGAAGTTTTGCTCTATGACGCGTTGATCGACCCTATCCTGCTTGAGTTTGTGGCCACGGATTGCGAACGCATCGACGTCGGAAAGCGCGGCGATGGTACGAAGGGTGTTTCGCAGTCCGAAATTGCAGAACTGATGTTGGCGAAAGCCAAAGCGGGCAAGCGTGTGGTCAGACTCAAAGGTGGAGACCCGACTGTATTCGGTCGCGGTGGTGAAGAGGCGAGTTTGCTTGCCGACGCTGGGATCCCGTTTGAATTCGTGCCGGGTATTAGTTCGTCTATTGCGGTTCCCACCTTTGCGGGGATTCCCGTAACGGACCGTCGCTTGTCGTCGTCGTTCGCGGTCATTACCGGGCACCGAGGCAAGAGTCCAGAAGATCTCAACGTGGATTGGGAAGGGATTGCGCGGAGCGCGGAAACTTTGGTCGTGTTGATGGGTACGGCGTGGTTGGAAAATCTTGTCGAGCGCGTGATTCAAGGCGGTAAGGCACCGGATACGCCGGCCGCGGTGATTTCACATGGTACGCGTCCCGAACAAGCCTGCGTTGTTGCGCCGCTGTCAAAGTTACCAGCCGCTGTCAAAGCCGCGGGGCTGCGTTCGCCGACGATTACGATCGTGGGTGAAGTGGTTCGGTTCAGGGAGCGGCTTAAGTGGTTCGAGTTGCGTCCACTCTTCGGTCAGCGCGTATTGGTGGCGCGTGCCCGCGGTCAAACGCGCGACCTTGCTCATCGCTTGTATCGTGTCGGTGCGCGACCGGTTTGTGTTCCTTTGATTGAGTTTCAAGCGAGTGGGGACCCGTCCGAGATCGAGCGCGCGGCACGGCAGATTGGCGAGTATGATTGGGTGGCGTTCACGTCTGCGACGGCCGTGCGTTTTACCGGGGAATACGTCGTGCGATCGCAGCGCGGGAATATTTCCGCCGCATGTGTTGGCGAATCGACCGCGGCGTTTGCGCGAGAGGAAGGTTGGGATGTTCGTGTGACTCCCAGAAAGTCGTTGCCCGAGGAGTTGGTGAAGTCATTGACCGCGGTTCGTGATCTTCATGACGCTCGAGTCTTATTCCCGCGTGCGGCTGGTGCACGCGAAGCCCTGGTGCGAGGATTGACCGCGTCGGGTGCTCGGGTGGATGACGTTGAAGTTTATCGAACCGTGGCGCCAGCTAGCGCGGCGAACGATCTGAAGCCGGCGGTCGATCAGGGACTCGACGCGATCATGCTCACGAGTCCGAGTATTGTCGAAAATCTCCTCGGATGTCTCGGGCAGGAGGCGACTCGGGAGCTACAGCGGAGCGCGACTTGGGTTTGTATTGGCCCCACAACTGCGGCGAAAGTGGAGGAATTGGGTTTTACTCCAGATATCGTTTGCGATAATGCGTCCGGAGAAGCCATGGTAGCGAGTCTTTGTGATTGGAAGCGGGAGCCTGGACATGGGATTTCCTAGAACACGACCGCGGCGTTTGCGCCGCAGCGAAGGCCTGCGTGGGCTCACGCGCGAAACACGCGTGGCACCCGAGGACCTGATCTATCCGTTGTTCTGTGTCACGGGAAATGGCGTGCGCGAACCGGTTGTGTCAATGCCTGGTGTCGAACGACTCTCCGTCGACCAGTTGGCTGCCGAAGCGAAAGAGATTAAGGATCTCGGTATTCCGGGCGTGATTCTATTTGGCATTCCCGCAACAAAGGACGCAGAGGGCTCGGGCGCCTACGATCCCGATGGCATCACACAGCGCTCGGTACGCGCGATCAAGGAAGCGGCTCCCGAGCTCGTGGTCATCGCAGATGTTTGCCTCTGTGAGTACACCGATCATGGACATTGCGGTGTGTTCGACGGCGTACACGTACACAACGACGCGAGTCTACCGCTTTTGGTGAAAACGGCGGTTTCTCTCGCACAGGCTGGAGCGGATATTGTTGCACCGAGCGACATGATGGATGGTCGGGTTGCTGCGATTCGCGACGGGCTCGATGACGCCGATCTTACCAATACACCGATTCTGTCGTATGCCGCGAAGTACGCTTCAGGTTTTTACGGACCGTTTCGCGACGCTGCGGAGTCAACGCCCCAAGCGGGTGATCGTCGTGGTTATCAGATGGATCCAGCGAACGGGCTCGAAGCCTTGCGTGAAATCCAATTGGATATCGATGAGGGCGCAGACATTATTATGGTCAAACCCGCGATGCCGTATCTCGATATCGTGCGCGCAGCAAAAGACAGTTTTGACGTGCCGGTATTCGCGTATCAGGTTTCGGGCGAATACAGCATGTTACAGGCCGCGATTGAACGCGGATGGCTGGATGCGGATCGGGTGATTGAGGAGAGCTTGGTTTCGATTCGACGCGCCGGAGCCGACCGAGTCATTAGCTATTTTGCAAAGGACTTTGCGCGTAACCATCGTGGCTGAAAGTACATATAAAGTTATCGAGACTTCGGTGGTGACTGCAGAAGAACTCGAGGAATTGATTAACGACGCGGTAGGCGATGGCTGGGTGCTTGACGGTATCCAGTTTGCGATGCGCGACTCGTCTCGTCGCCCATCTATGGCGTTTATCCTCTTCGTTCGCGCTGGTTCGGATGCGGTGGACTAGCACGCAGCTGCTTCGCTCCAGCATTATATTGTTCGCGTTCGCCTTGAGTGGTTGCCGGTCGCCTATCGTGCCGGAGCGCATCTCACCGCATTTACCGCAATCAACGCTTTCAACGTCTCCCGATCGACCAGTTATATTCGTCGCTGAGTTCGAAGACTCCCGTCCTGGAAGCAGTCGTGCGGAATCTCACCCAAAGCTGCGCCCGTATTTTTTAGGCGTGGGGCGTCGTGGGGAGGTGCGCACCGGAGATGAGTCATTCCTGAATCCGATCGCCGTGGGGATGCGCGCGGATGCGATTGCGACGCTTGAGCGACTCGAACGTTTTGTGATTCGTACCGACCCCGCCCGTGCCTCCGACGCGGACTATATTCTCCAGGCAAATATCGAAGGCTTTGAAGGGCTTCAAACGCAGCACTCGACTTTTAGCCCAGTTTTCCTGGGCGCCTTGCGCCGACGATTTGACCCGCCGATTGGGTGGATCCGTGTGCATTACCGACTGCACGGTCAAAAAGAATTGATTTGGGAAGATCACACTCAGATGATGCTCGAAGCCCCGGGCGCCACGATCACACGTGCCGCATTGGATGCAATGGCGAAGGCCAATGAGCACATGGCCATCGCGATTTACGCGGCGACGTCACCCGCGACGCGCGAGGTTTCAGACTTGCCTTTGCAAGTGCTCGATGGTTGTGGCTGGGGCCCTTATCGCGTGAGAAGCAAAATCAGAGAGGCCAGCGAAGTCTTCGAGCGAAACGCGGAAACGCGCCTGGTACCTTATGTTGCGCGACGGACTTGGAACAAAGAAGGTCAAGATCTTCAAGCGTTTCTTGAAACGCTTGAAGCTGAAGTTCCACCATCGCGTGGCGTTGTACTTGCACTCATCCCGCGAGAGCAGTTGCAAAAGAGACTTCTTGACCGCCGACGCTATGGCTTGGCGGTTCCACTCGGTCGCCATGCTGCGATCGCTTGCGGGATCGATGGCGAGATCCTGACATCAACGTTGGTGCACGAGATCGCGCATCTACTGGGAGCGGTGCACGTTCGAAATCGCAATTCGATCATGAACCCCCGCGCCGATTTTGACGGACGGTTCTTCGACCGTCTCAATCTCAGGATCCTGAAGCAGATGGCGAAGCAGCGTTCGGATCGCCCGATTGCAAGGGAACGTGTAGAGCGGCTGAAGACGATCTACGCCGCGGCATCGGGTTATCCCGATCAAGTACATCTAGAGAGTGTCCAGTCCGCATTGGATGCGCTTGAGCGAAGGTCAGCCCGTTAGTGCAATGTCGCGAGCAGATGAACTGAACGTTGTAGTTCCTCGGGAGTCGCTCCAGGCACGTGGGTGCGTGCGATCAAATGTGTCATACCCAAATCCAAGACGTAACGATCCAACTCGGTCCGTACCTCTGACAGCGTTCCGACAATTGCAGCATGCTGCATCGGTGGTTCAGGCCGCTCGCGTGTAATTCCCGCGATCGCACGCGCTTGCGCCTCGAGTGAGCTGTTTACGCGTTTAGCGAGGTCCGAATCATCCGTTACAAAGACTGTTCGCATGACTGGAATCGCGAGTGATTCAGAATCTCCTGCGTTCGAGCGCGCAGCGGCATGCTCTGTATAGTTCTTGATCAATTGATCGCGCGATTCGAGCGGTGAAGCCAAGTACGGTAAACCGAGCCGCCCGGCCTGTTGCAATGCCTTAGGTCCGAACGCGGCCACCCAGATTGGCGGATGAGGTTTCTGGTAGGGCTCAGGATAAACCCGAGTCTCGCCCTCAGCGTCGATCGTCTGCCCCGACCAAGCGCGCATGATCGTCTGCAACGCTGCCTCGAAGCGTTCACGTTTTTCGGATACGGGCACGTCGAAGGCGCGAAACATGGCGGACCGAAATCCTCGGCCAATTCCGAAAATCACGCGGCCTTCGGAAATTCGATCTAGAACCGCGACCTCTTCCGCAACGAGTAAAGGTTCACGAATCGGGAGAATGTACGAAGTCGTTCCCAGTCGGATGTTTTTCGTGCGTGCGGCTGCCGCTGCGAGAAGCATGAGCGGTGCGGGATAGCTGCCGCGTTCAAGAAAATGACTCTCGGGTAACCAAATCGAATGAAATCCAAGCTCGTCGGCTTCCTGCGCGTGTTCCAAGAAACTCGATGGGGACTCATCGGATCCCCATGCTGTAATGCCAATTTGGAGTCCCGCCAATTTTCAGTTCCTACCAGAGATCCGGTGGTGCGGTCGCGCAGTTCCAACTGCCGCTTAGGGTCGGCGGTTCGAGTTCGTTGTTGAACTCATCGGCGTCTGCGTTGAGATCGTCGACGGCTTCTTCCTCCCAATCTTCATCCGCGTCGTCGTCAATATAAGGGGGACTATAGGAGCATTGCACCCACTGCACACTCGCGAATTCTAGAGCGAACGAGTCTCCGAAATTCGAATAGATGAACTCATCGCCATTCAGCAACAAACCCATCCGTGCATGGGGTATTTGCGCCAGGTAATGCGGCACGAGTTCTTCAAGTTCGCCCGGGTAGCCACCGTCATCGGCTTGAAAGGCGCCGAGCGCTGCAATCACGTCTTCGGCGGTTTGATTGCGCGCTTTACTTTGATAGGCGAGCGCCGCGCTATTCGACACCGCGATCATCGCCGCCAGAAGTATGCCCGCGGCGATGCGATGTAGGGCTAGCTCGGTGGCACGCTGGTGGTTGAACGAACGCCCGATGGTGATACCGGTGATCACAGCGCAGAGCACACCGGCTGCCAAAGTCAGTCCGGCGGCGGGTTCTTCAAAAAACAGATACGCGAAGCCGATGCCGAGAAAGAGCGAGCTCAGCACGCCAAATGCGATGCCTGAATGGTTCCGAGTCATGGACCAGAGCATGATACCGATTCCGCCCGCAAGATGAATCGCGGACAGCGCGAAGCCAAAGAAGAGCAACCCAAAGACGGTGAGTACCGGCCATGGACTCAGGTTGAGCGGGAGCTCCACATTGGTTCCTGTGATCTCGGTCGAGAGCAAGAAGATCGAAACAAAGCAGAGCAAGAGGATCAACGCTGCAAACCTGCGCGACGGTGCCAGCAGCTTACCCAAGAGTGACGGCGCGTAGACCCACAGCGACACCATGACCGAGAGGCAAGTGGCTGTGACGGGAAAGCGCCACCCGAAGAAACGCCAAACCGCACCGTCAGCAATGAACCCCCAGGCAACCAGCACCGATGTGGTCAGCGCAAGCGCGAGTAAGAGGCTCCGTGAAACAGTGCTGCGAAACAGCGCGTAGCCCACGCTCATGAGTGCGGCAATCGGCGTGCAGAATATCGCGATTGGAATCCAGAGCAGCTGGTCGGGCGTGCGCGCTAACTCCAAAAAAGCCGAGAGCCCAGGGCTTGTCTTCGCCCAGCCACGGGGTTGCCACCAAGGCAGCCCCATCGCGGCTTCCGATGGTGTCGCGGCGGGGCCGAACGCGTAGTAATAGACGCCAGCAAGCACCACGAAAACCGTGAAGTAAATCGTCCGGAGCATCACGACTTGTGTCGCGGCATCACTTTGAGGGACGCCAGAGATTCCTCTTGGGTTTCGCGCGCCTTGATTTCGATCTTGGCTGTCACGTCGAACTCACGGAGGAGTCCCGTCAACACGTCTGCGAGATCCACCGTTTTCAGCCATTTGCCAAATTCAGTGGACAGCTGCTTTATCAATTCGCCGCGAACTTCGTTGCTTTGCTCTCCGAAGTAGTCGACCCAATCCTTTGGAACCGAATCGTTCACGGCTTTGCGGACCGCTTCCTCGGTCATGAAAAAGCCGCTCAGACCGAGTGCTGTGGTGCGACGTATGACCTCCTGAAACAGCGTTTCGAGAGGGCCTGATTGCTGTCGAAGTTCTTCCGGGGCTCCGCCTCTGGAGCCAGAAACATCTGGGGTGGTTCGGGTTGACTCGGGTTTTTGCCGCTTGGAATCGCTCATCCGGCCATTCTAACAGCCTTGGGGGCCCCGTTGTCAGGGGCAGCGACCGCGTGCTTAGATGGCAGCCAATGCTGGTTAAACAGATTATGAGCGAGAACGTCGTCAGCATCTCGGCAGACGATACGTTGCGGATCGTCCATGAGATCATGGAGTTGGGCCGCGTGCGCCATTTGCCCGTGGTTCGGGGCGGTCAACTCGTGGGTGTGGTTTCACAACGAGACCTTTTGCACGCATCGCTATCGAATGTGATGGGATTGCCATCCGAAGAGCAATCGCTCTTTCTCGAGGGCGTTTCCATACAGTCGGTCATGTCTGCGCCGCCGATCTCGATCTCGCTCGACGCTTCGATTCAAGAAGCCGCGAAGATCATGTCTGAACGCAAGATTGGTTGCTTGCCCGTGGTCGAAGGCGAGAAATTGCGCGGGATCGTGACCGAGAACGATATTTTGGGCTACTTCGCCGGGCTAACAAACGGCGGGATAACGGCCTAGGAGAATTCCATGGCTTTGGTTAAAGAAGTGGATGCGCCGCGGGAGCCTCACGCGCGCCGAAGACTAGAAGTCTTCAATCCAGCAACGCTGGCACGGATTGGCGAGGTCGAGGTCGATTCGGAAGACGACGTTCGTGCGGCAATCGAACGCAGCCGCAAAGCTTTCGATGACTGGAGCCATTTAAGTTTTCGCGAGCGAGCGAGCTACATGCTGAAGGTTCGCGATACGTTGATCGATCGCGCAGATGAAGTCGCGGAAACGATCATGCAGGACACCGGAAAACCGTGTACCGAAGCATTGATGATGGAAGTAGTTGCCGCGTGCGATCCGATTACGTTCTTCGCAAAGAATGCAGAGAAATGGCTTAAGGATGAGAAGAAGCCACTGCACGGCGTGTTCAAGATCAAGAAACTCGTGCTTTCCTACCGACCGATGGGCGTTGTAGGAATCATTACACCCTGGAATTTCCCATTTTTGCTCTCGATCAACCCGGCGGTACAAGCATTAATGGCGGGGAATACCGTTGTATTGAAGCCATCGGAAGTGACACCGTTTGTGGGTCTCAAGCTTGCGGAGCTTTTTGCAGCGGCTGGCATTCCGGAGGATGTCTTTCAAGTTGTCACGGGAGATGGCGGTACCGGCGCGGCGTTGGTTGGCGGCGGCTGTGACAAGATTTCATTTACCGGTTCGGTTGCAACGGGTCGCAAGATCGCAGAAGCCTGCGGTCGTCAGCTGATCCCGTGCACGCTCGAGCTCGGTGGTAACGATCCGATGATTGTTTGCGCGGATGCGGATCTTGAGCGGGCCGCCAACGGGGCGGTTTGGGGTGCGTTCTGCAATAGCGGCCAGGTCTGTATTTCGACGGAGCGCGTGTACGTGGTTGAAGAAGTTGCCAAGCCTTTCATCGAACGCGTGGTGGAACTCACCAATGAACTTCGACAGGGCCCCGAGATCGACGGCGATAGTGATCTGGGATCACTGACGTTTCCACCGCAACTCGATATCATCGAACGTCATGTCAAAGACGCGGTGGATAAGGGTGCCAAGGTATTGACCGGTGGACGCCGAAATCCTGCTTACGAGGGTTACTTCTGGGAACCGACCGTGCTTACGAATGTGACGCATGAGATGCAGATTATGCAGGAAGAAACATTCGGTCCCACGCTTCCCATCATGGTGGTTCGCGATGAAGCAGAAGCGTTGCGCTTAGCCAACGATTCTCGCTACGGCTTGAGCTCGAGCGTTTGGACACGCGACAAGACCAAGGGCAAGCAGCTGGCGAATCAGATTCGCGCGGGTGCATCTGTGGTCAACGACTGCCTCACGACGTACGGCGTGATGGAGAGCCCCTTTGGTGGTGTGAACGAAAGCGGCGTCGGTCGCGTCAACGGCGAGACCGGGCTGAAGAGCTATTGCCATGTGCAGTCGGTACTGACCGCGCGGATTGGCGGGAAGCGTGAATACAACTGGTACCCCTACACGGCGAAGAAGCGTCGCACGCTACGACGAGCCATGGGTCTGCTCTACCGATCGCCGATCGGAAAACTTCTAGGAAACTGATATCACGTGAAACTCGAGGAACTCGCGACAGCACTGGGGCTCCCGTTCGAGGGTGAGCCCAGTTTTCAAATCCGAGGCTTGGCCAGTCTCGATGACGGTGGACCCTCGGATCTCGGATTCGTTACGGGAGCGGGCTATCGCGAACTGTTTCAGCGTTCAGCGATTGGAGTGGTCATTGTGCCGCTCGATTTCGATGTCGAAGGTCGAAAGTGCTTACGATCGATTCAACCCTACGCTGACTTCGCGCGCGCCGTCGATCAGATCATGCCCGATCGACATCGACCGTCGCCGGGAGTTCACCCTACGGCCGTTCTCGAAAACGATGTCGAATTGGGTGCCGATGTTTCAATCGGTGCGTACGCGGTTCTAGGAAGTGGATGCATGATTGGCGCGCGGTCGATCATCCATCCACACGTCACGCTCTATCCCGACGTTCGCATTGGCGAGGACTGTGTGATCCATTCGCACGCCTGCTTGCGCGAAGCGGTGCACCTTGGCAATCGAATTCATGTACAAAATGGAGCCGTGATTGGTAGCGACGGCTTCGGCTTCGCTTTTCGGGCGGACGGCACGCAGGTTCGCGTGCCGCATCGGAGGGGTGTCGAAATCGGCGACGAAGCGGAGATCGGTAGCAACACCACCATTGATCGCTCGCATCCTGGTCATTCCAGACACGGTTTCGAGGTTACCGCGACGCGGATCGGACGCGCGGTGAAGATCGACAATCAGGTGCATATTGCACATGACTGCGTGATTGAAGATGGCTGCACGCTCTGTGGTCAAACCGCACTCGGGGGCGGAACCTATGTCGAGAAGAACGTCTTCTTCGGCGGACGTTCGGGTGCGATACGTGCACGTGTTGGTGAGGGTTCGCTCATCGGTGGCTGGACGGGTGTTCTTCAGGATACGCCTCCCGGTTCGAAACTACTCGGTTTCCCGGCGATCGAACGCGGTCTTTGGGGGCGGGTGACGGCAGCGCTGAAGCGTTTGCCCGAGCTTTTGCGGCGCGTGCGCCGTATCGAAAAGGCGCTCGAAATGGATCAATCAGAACAGGAGTAGCTTGGCTTGGAGCTTCGGGGGGTTGCTCTAGCAGAAATTCGGCGTCGCTATCTGGCAACAGGTGCGGATATTCCAGCGTCGGTTCTGCAAGCATTGAAAGCGGATCCGCGCAGTGGTGCGCGTGCTCTTGCACGTTCTATTGAATCGCGCGCCGCGCGCGAGCAAGCCGAGGGCTTGCGCCTGACTCGACTTTTTTCTCTGCAATCCAAATTGCACGTCGAGGGCCACGTGTATATTGCAGGAGTTGACGAAGTGGGCGTGGGGCCGCTCGCCGGGCCGGTGGTTGCGGCGTCTGTGATATTGCCGGCCGACGCGAAGTTGATCGGGTTGAACGACTCGAAGAAGCTCAGTGCGACACAACGCGAACGCTTGGACCGAGAGATTCGCGAGCAGGCGATCGATCTTGCGATCGGCGCCGCGACGCGTGAAGAGATCGATCAGTACAATATTTTGCATGCATCGTTACTCGCCATGCGTCGTGCGGTCGAAAGTCTCCACGTTGAACCCACGATTTTGCTGGTCGATGCCCGTCGCATTCCAAAGGTCGTAACGCCCCAGCGCGCGATCATTGGAGGCGATGCTCTGGTGGCGAGTATTGCCGCGGCATCGATCGTGGCCAAGGTGTGCCGTGATGCTGAGATGAAACGCCTAGATCAGCGCTATCCAGGCTATGGCTTCGCACAGAATGCGGGCTACGGTACCCCGGATCATATGGAGGCACTGAAGCGGATTGGCCCGACTCCGGAACACCGGCACTCCTTTGCACCGGTCCGCGAGGCCAGCCGATAGATGCCCCATCTGGTGTTGACCGGTGAATTTGATCTTGCACGCTACGCAGCCGATTTCAAACCGATCCTCCTGCGCCGGTCGGGCGACGTGCTCCGCGCCGACCAGGTTTATCTCGCTGCGGATCATCAGACAGCATTGATCGAAGCATTGACGGTCGAAGCTGGGCGCAAACAACCGTTCTATCTCAAGCTCAGCCTGCGCGATCGGGGGAGTCTGACCTTACGAATCGATCCCAAGACCCGTCCAGAACGATCGGTGGCGGTCCGTGAGCTGATCACGGCGCTGGCTGAGGATTTGCTGGAGCGCTACCCCAAAAGCCGGATAGACGCGACGAATCTCGTGATAAGATCGCCTTTCCACGAAGGAGACCAAGGATGAACATCAAGGACGGGATCACCGACCTCATCGGCAATACACCACTGGTGCGGCTCAACAAAGTAACCGCGGGTTTAAACGCGACCATCGTTGCGAAGCTCGAGGGTTTTAATCCTGCTGCCAGTGTGAAGGATCGCATCGGTCTTTCGATGATTGAAGCCGCCGAGCGCGAGGGCAAAATTACACCCGGCAAGACCACGATCGTAGAGCCAACCTCTGGCAATACCGGAATCGGGCTTGCGCTGGTCGCGGCGGCCAAAGGCTATAAATGCGTGCTCACGATGCCCGAATCCATGTCACAGGAGCGACGGGTGATGTTGAGAGCATACGGCGCAAAGTTGATCCTCACTCCCGCGGCCGAAGGTATGCCGGGTTGTATCAAGCACGCCGAGCAACTCGCGGAAAAAATCCCCCATTCCTTCATGCCGCACCAATTCAAGAATCCTGCCAACCCCGATGTTCATCGCAGGACCACGGCCGAAGAAATTTGGCGCGATACGGATGGCCAGATCGACTATCTGGTTTCCGGCGTTGGAACCGGCGGCACGATCACGGGTATTGCGCAGGTGATCAAGGAGCGGAAGCCTGCGTTCAAAGCGATCGCCGTAGAACCAACGGAAAGTCCCGTGCTTTCCGGTGGCAAGCCATCACCGCATAAAATTCAAGGCATCGGTGCGGGATTCATTCCTGACATTCTCGATACCAAGATCATCGACGATGTGATCCAGGTATCGAGCGCAGATGCGATCGCGATGGCGCGACGCTTGGCCGGTGAAGAGGCGCTGCTCTCAGGGATCAGCTCGGGTGCAGCGGTACAGGCTGCGATCGAATTGGCGAAGCGACCGGAGGCGGCCGGTAAGCTCATCGTGGCGATCTTGCCGAGTTACGGCGAGCGCTATCTCTCGACAGCGCTTTTCGATGATTTGCGAATCGACGGTAGTGACGAGGTCTAGGCAGTCCGCGGAGGTATGATCCCAAGCGTGACGGTGGACGAGAAACGCGAAACGAATCGGCGCCGAATTCTGGAGGCGAGTCGCAAAGTTTTCTTTGAGGAAGGCTTTGAAGCGGCCAACCTCGACGAAGTCGCGCGGCGTGCGAATGTCGCGAAAGGCACGATCTATCGCTATTTCGAGAGCAAGGCTGAGCTGTATGTTGCTGTGCTTGCTGCCGATGCGGATGTCTTCGTCACCAGAATGCGGGAGACACTCGATCAGACGTTGCCACCGTCGGAACAGATTCTCAAGACCGGTCGGTTTTATTTTCAACACTATTTTGAGCACCGTCGTTACTTCAGAATTTTCTGGGCGCTTGAGAATCAGCGACTCATCGGCGGTTTGCCGGCTGATCAGGTCAGGTCGGTGATCGGTGTTTGGCAACAGTGCCTGCAAATCCTCGCGGATCAAATCGAGCGAGGCAGCGAGGCCGGTGATTTTGTGGCTTGTGATCCCTGGGAAACCGCGAATATTTTCTGGGTGATGGCCAACGGCCTGATCCAAACCGATGAATATCCGGAGTTGCGAGAGCTTCGAGGTCGCGATCTCCAACGAGTGTTCAACGACAACATTGAGTTACTGCTCCGCGGCCTTCGCAAGAGCGGTTGACCGACGGCGCAAATAGCCGTAGATTCCGGATAACTCAGCTCATGACTCAGAGTCATTCCTTCGGGGGAACTTCATGGAAGCGCTAAACGACAAAGTCAACGCGATCATCATTGATCAGCTCGGCGTGGAAAAAACCACGCTGGTGCCCGAGGCCAATCTACTGGATGACCTGGGCGCGGATTCATTGGACGTCGTCGAGTTGGTGATGGCGCTTGAAGAGGAATTCGGCATCGAAGTTCCCGACGAAGATGTCGAAGGTATCCGGACCATTGGCGATATCGTGACCTACTTAGAGAACAAGGCCGTGGCGAACGCCTAACGTCTGAGTGGCTTAGCGCTCAATCGTACTGATTCGGTGCAGCGGGTCGACTACGACGTGCGGTTTCGCCAAGCCGCGAAGGCACCCGAGACTACGACCGCAATCGTGGCAAAAATCATCACCTTGCCTTCCATGCGTGCGATTACGCGTTCGCGTGTGTAGTCGGCGATCGCACCCGGGGGTGGCGGTTCGAGTAGGGTGGGCAGCACGTAGAGCATCGAGATCGCGATGAAGAGCACGAACGCGATCAGCAGAAAAATCGTGGCACGCGGCATGAAGCGTGCCCTCGCATGGGGCATCGGTGCAGGTTTTGGCATGCCCTGATTTTGACGCGAGGTTGAGGTCCGTCGCAAGGGGAGTCAGACTCCCGGCGCGGGGAGGCGTGGATGGCGGTCGACTGGCCAGGAATCGCGGATGAAGTTCGGCAGATGCTGCACGGGCTGGATGAGGTACGTGTCGACGTCGCCCGAATCCAGCGCTTCGCCGAGGGCATTGCGAGCGGCGAGCTCGGTCCCCAGATCAATCAGCTCGATACCATCCCCGAACCCGCGGGCCTCGATACCGTGCAGGATGCCGAAGCGTTTTCGGCTGCCGAGCGAGAACGATTTATCGCGCGCGGTCGCGCGGCGTTGGAAGCCGGCCAAGTGGCTTCCGTGGTGTTGAATGGCGGCATGGCGACCCGTTTTGGTGGCGTGGTGAAGGGCGTGGTCGAAGCACTCGGCGGACGTTCCTTTCTCGAACTCAAGCTTGCGGATGTGCGCCGCTATGGCGAGGTGCCGTTCCTGACCATGAACAGTTTCGCAACGCATCACCCCACGTTGCGTTTCATCGAAGAGAAAGGCCTTGCGAACGATGTGATGCCTTTTCTTCAAGCTGCATCCGTGCGTTTGACCCCTGAAGGCCTGCCTTTTCGTCAGGACGACAATCGACTTTCTCTCTATGCGCCCGGACACGGTGATTTCTGCGAGGTACTCGCGAGTTCGGGGCGTCTGCAGCAGTTGCGTGAACGTGGCGTTGTCGCCCTGATGCTTTCGAACGTCGATAACCTCGGAGCGGAACTCGATCCATTGATCGTGGGCTATCACCTCGAACATGGCAAAGCGCTGACGGTTGAAGTTGCCAAAACGCGCAAAGGTGACATCGGGGGAGCGCCCGCACGCGTAGACGGAAAACTTCAGGTCGTTGAAGGGTTTCGCTTCCCGAAGGACTTCAATTTCGACAGCGTACCGTTCATGAATACCAACACGTTCATGATCTCGCTCGAAGCGTTGGAGTCATCCCCCTCACTGACTTGGTTCTACGTAGAAAAGACCGTCGAAGGTAGAAAAGCGGTGCAGATGGAACGCCTTGTCGGTGAACTCAGCGCATGCGCTGCGACCGCGTATCTCGCCACGCCCCGTGATGGCCCCGGGGGTCGGTTTTTGCCGGTGAAGACACCCAGCGACCTGGATGCCATGCGCGCAGACCCTGTATTGATTGAGCGCTTCAGTGATCGTTGAGTCCGTGGTACACCCTGAACATGGCTGAGAAACTCGTCCTCATCGATGCCAGCTCGAGCATCTACCGCGCATTTTTCGCGCTCCCTCCAATGGCGAACGCCGCGGGCGTGCCAACCAACGCAACACTCGGTTTCACCACGATGTTGCAGAAAGTGCTGCGCGATGAGACACCGACCTATGTGGGTGTCGTTTGGGACAGCCGGCCGAAACGACGGAAGGAACTCTTCGCCGATTACAAAGCCAATCGTGAGACGATGCCAGAGGATCTCCGCGCGCAGTTTCCGAATATTCGTCGCATCGTCGAAGCCTTCGGCTGGGCGTCGTTAGAACACGAAGGCGAAGAAGCCGACGATGTGATCGCAACCTTGGCTCGCCAAGGCGAAGCCGCCGGTATCGATGTCGTGATTATTTCGACCGACAAAGACCTGATGCAACTCGTGAGCGACCGTGTTTGCTTACTCGATACGGTTCGTGACCGGCGCTACGCTCCCGCGGACGTCGAGGCACGCTTCGGAGTGACACCGGCGCAAATGCTAGATTTCCGATCACTCGTCGGGGATAAGTCCGACAACATCCCGGGTGTTACGGGAATCGGCGACAAAGGCGCCGCTAAACTCATCGGAGAATATGGTTCGCTGGATGCATTGCTTGGTGCTGCGTCGGAGATCAAGGCGAAAGGTCAGCGTGAAAAAATCATCGCTGGCGCCGACGATGCCAGGCTCTCGCGGGAACTGTCGCGCCTGCGGGATGACCTCCCGGTAGACTTTGATCAGCGGCGTTTCGCACTGCCCGAACCGGATAAGGTGAAGCTTACAGAATTATTCAAAGAGTTCGGTTTTCGCCGTCTCTTGGATGAAGTCGACCCAGACTCGGCACCGAAAGCGCCCACAACCAAGTTGGCGGTTCAGGTCTGCCGTTCGTTAGCGGAACTTAACGCGCAGCTTCCCGGTGCCGGAGAACTGGATCGCATTGCGATCGAAGTCGTGCTGGAGCCTGAAGAACCTATGAGTGGTGCGTTGATCGGTATCTGTTTATCGGTGGCTGAGAACACAGCCGTTTATCTGGATGCGGCTGCGATCGGGGTAGACGACACGCTCGAAGCGTTGGGGCCACTATTAAATCGAAAAGATCTCACGTGGACGGGATTTAATTTGAAAGCGGCTTCGATCGCGATTTCGCGTCGAGGGCACAGCTTCGAGGGGCTGCTGATGGATACGACGGTTGGTGCCTATCTGGCGGATTCGTCCCAGCAGGTGCAGCGGCCCGAAGTTCTGGTAACGACGTATCTCGAGCGCGAGATATCCGCGTTGGAGGATCTCATCGGCAAGGGAGCGAAACGCATTCCTTTTACGGAAGTCGATGCAGATGCACTGGGAGAGTTCTTTGCGCAGCGGACCACGGCCGCGTTCGCATTGCTGCCCAAGCTCAGCGAACGATTGGAGAACGATCGCGAGACGGAGCTGTATCGCGAAATCGAGGTACCGCTCGTTGGTGTGTTATCGCGTATGGAACAGGCCGGTGTGCGTATCGATGAGCCGCTGCTTGCGGCGCTCTCCGATGAGCTCGAAACACAATCGGGCGAGTTACAACGGCGTATCTACGAACTCGCGGGTGAAGAGTTTAACATCAACTCGCCCAAGCAATTGCAACAGATTCTCTTTGAAAAGCTCGCGCTGCCGCCGATCAAGAAAACCAAGACCGGATTTTCGACGGACGAATCGGTGCTGGAAGAACTCGCGATCGAATTTGATTTGCCGCGCGAAATTATCCAGTTCCGAAAACTCACGAAACTCAAAAGTACCTACGTGGATGCTTTACCCAAGCTCGTAAACCCTGAAACCGGACGCATCCACTGCCATTTCAATCAGACCGTCGCATCAACCGGTCGACTCTCGGCTTCGAATCCGAATCTGCAAAATATTCCGATCCGAACGCCGGCAGGCCAGCGCATCCGTGAAGCGTTCATCCCCGCGGAGGGCCGCCAGCTACTTTCGGCTGACTATAGTCAGATCGAATTGCGGATCCTGGCGCATTGTTCTGAGGACGCCGAGTTAGTCGAAGCATTTCAAACGGGACAGGACATTCATGTTCGAACGGCGTCGCAAGTCTTCGACGTCGCCGTCGAAGACGTCAGTGCTGAGCAGCGCGATCAGACCAAGGCCATCAACTTCGGCATTCTCTACGGCTCGTCCGCATTCGGCATCGCGAAGCAGCTGGGTATCGCGCAGAGCGAGGCCAAGAAGCATATCGATAGCTACTTTGCGCGCTATCCCGGCGTGCGGGGGTTTCTGGATCGTACGATCGCGCAGGCTCGTGAGCAGGGTTACGCGGAGACGCTATACGGCCGCCGGCGTTATCTGCCCGATCTGAACTCTAAGAATCGTGTGATTCGAGCGGCTGCTGAACGCATGGCGACCAATGCCGTGATCCAGGGCACAGCCGCGGACCTGATCAAGCGCGCTATGGTTCAGATCGATGCCGATCTACTGGCCCCAAATGCCCTGGATGCACGAATGATTCTCCAGGTACACGATGAATTGCTCTTTGAGGTTCTGCCTCAAGACGCGGATGAACTCTCTAACCTGGTGGAATTCCGCATGAATTCCGTCGCAACGCTGAGCGTTCCGCTGGAGGTTCACCTCGGGATCGGCTCCAATTGGAGGGAGGCCCACTGAGCCTAAAACCCCGAAATCCCGCCGAATTTCTTCTGAAGCCAGCCCGTCCAAACACGGCAGATAGGGCAACTTCAGAGGGAGACGGCAGGTGCGAGCAATAGCGACTCTGGCGGCGATGCCGGGCATGAAGACAGAGGCGGAGCGTCCTGACCTGGAATTAGTCGCGGCGGCCCAAAAAGGGGACCATCGGGCGTTTGAGGCCTTGGTTCGGAAGTATTCCGAGCGGGCCTTTCGGGCCGCATACCGCGTGGTACGCAACAGTGAGCTCTCGGAGGACATCCTCCAGGAGGCGTTCCTGAAGGCGTACCGGAATCTACCCAAGTTTGAATCGAGATCCTCCTTCTACACCTGGTTCTATCGAATCGTGGTTAATCTCGCGCTCGATCGGCGCCGAAGTGACAAGGGTGCGTTTTCGCTCGAATGGGACGACAATATCGCGCGCGAGGTCGAGCCACGCGGCATGGTCCCGGAGGCCGTAAATCCTGAGCTCGCGTCACAACGGAGTCACGTTCTCCATCTGGTGTCCGACGGTATGCTCGAACTCCCGGAGGGCCAACGAGAAGTGTTGATGCTGCGCGAAGTCGACGGTCTGAGCTACGACGAAATCGCCAAGGAAATGAAAATCTCGAAGGGTACGGTGATGAGTCGACTACACTATGCGCGCAAGAAGATGATTCAATTTCTCGCGCGACACGGTGTGACGGCTGAGGATGCTTCATGAAGCGCAAGCAGCAATGGATTGATGCCTACCGCGACGGTGAGCTTTCGGAGCGTAAGCGCCGCAAGGTTGAAGCGTGGTTGGCTGAAGACGCTGAAAGTGCGTCTTGGCTCGAGCAGAGCGATGCGGTGAGCAAAGCGGTGCGGAAGTCGTTTCAAGACATTCCGCGTGCGCCGTCTCCCGAGTACCTGATTGCCTCGTTGCGTCCGGAGATGGCACGTATCGATGCCGAGCGTGCGGAGCAAACGCCAGAGCCAAGTTGGTTGAATTGGCTACGTCCCGCTCCGATGGGCGCTTTGGCTGCGGGTTGTGCGGCAGTGATTGCGTTGGTGGCGATTCAACTGGATTTGACAGCACCGGGGCAGACCATCGCGCGTGCCGAGATCTTGCCCGCATTCCCTGCGACGATCTATGACTTGGACTCCGGTGAAAGTCCCCTTATGGTCTTCGAGGGGGAAGATGGGGCCACGATTATTTGGACCCTCGAAGAAGATGAAGAAAATGTTCAGCGTGCCCGCGGTAGAAGCGAGGGCCTTGCATAGGATGATGCGATTGGGTGGATCGCTGATTTGGGCCGGCTGTATTGCTGCGGCGGGCTTACTGGCCGTGCAAGCGGTTTATGCGGATGATTCGCCACCGCCTCGCACCATCCGTCCGGTCGGTGTTCAGATCATTGTTGCGCACGTATTTCGTGGATCTGTACAAGCCAGTCACCGCCCCGACATTGATCCACGTTGCGGCGATATTCATCGTCGACTCCGCGGCCATATGGCCAATATCAATCGTATTCGGTTATTGAATCAGCATCGCTATCAACTGGCCTTTGGTGAGCAAGCGCGGGTGGTGCTGCCGTCCGGTCGTGAAGTGCGCATCCGTCCAATTTCCGTCGTGCGTCGTCAGCTGCACATACAGTTGGAGATGCCGGGTGTGATGAGTACGCGTCTGCAACTCTCCGATGGTCGACCGATCCTCTTTGGCAATCACATGTACGAAGACGGCATGTTGGTCGTTCAATTGCTGCCAGAATTTTCCGGACTCGTTGCCGACAACGCGATTGAGGAACCACTCCGTGGTCCGGAACTCGAGCGCGTGACCGCGCCCGGCCTCGCACCTCGCTAAAGATCCAACCCGGTGACAGCCGACGATCATCCTTTCGTTCGGTCGCCGAACCGAACGTTGTTCGTTCTTTCGTTGCCGGTGATGTTTTCATTGATCGCGGAACCGCTTACGGGTCTCGCAGATAACTACTTCATCAAGTACCTGGGTTCGATGGAGCTCGCCGCACTCGGTGTTGCGACCACGTTGCTGTCGAGTGTTTTCTGGGTCTTTAACTTTCTAGGAATCGGAACGCAGACGCAAGTTGCGCGTGCGTTGGGTCAGGAAGAACCCGAAGCCGCACGGCGTGCGACATCGGTTGCGATCACCGCTGCACTTCTTTTAGGCATCGTGCTTTCTGCCTTTGCGTGGAGTTTTCTTGACCTGGCGACGCATTGGATGGGCGCATCCGGTCAAATGTCAGAGGTTGCCGAAGTTTACCTACAGATCCGCCTGCTTGGCGGCCCGGGCACGTTGGTGATGATCGCCTGTTTCGGCGCGTTGCGTGGTCTGCAGGACATGCGCGCCCCCATGGTAATCGCGTTAGCGGCGAATCTTCTCAATGTGATTCTTGATCCCATTTTGATTTTTCAGTTCGGTCTCGGCGTTGCGGGCGCGGCTTGGGCGAGTACGGTCACACAATGGATCGCCGCAGCTTGGGCGTTGTCGCGCGTAAATCGGAGACTCGGGATTTCGCTCAGCATCGATACCCATGCAGTATCTAGATTGATGATCGTTGGCCGTGACATGTTTCTACGTACGGGCTTGTTGATTACTTTTATCGTGCTGAGCACGCGCGCAGCTACGATTATTGGTGCAGATGCCGGTGCTGCGCACCAGGTCGTGCGTCAGATTTGGTTACTGACCGCGTTGGTTCTAGATGCCTATGCGGCAACGGCCCAAAGTCTTGTCGGATATTTTCTTGGCGCTGGTCATAAGACGACCGCGATTAAAGTCGCACGCATCTCGTGCATCTGGGCCTTCATTAGCGGCGCTGCTCTCGCGTTTGGGATGCTTCTGAGCGAGCAAATGGTGAGTGATCTGTTCGTCCCGGTAACCGCGTTGGGCGCTTTCTCGACCATTTGGTGGGTGGCCGCGGTCGCGCAACCGTTGAACGCGATCTCGTTTGCGACCGACGGTATTCATTGGGGCGCAGCGGACTACGGGTATTTACGCAATGCGATGTTTCTAGCTACGGCGACGGCCGCATCGGTTCTCGTGTTCTGGGCGGACTCGCTCGAGGCGGTTTGGTGGACGACCACGTATTGGATCACAGTTCGTGCGGTTCTGGGCGTGTTGCGGATCTGGCCTGGAATAGGACGCGCGCCACTCAGGGTAAATGCTGCTGTATGAACGTAACCAAAGCCTTCGCAGCTGCGGCGTTGCCATGTTGGTTCCAATGCAACGCGCGTAGGTGATAGGTCGGAGCACTTGCTTCCGCGTCGCGTATCGCTTCGTCGAAGTATAGCGTGGGCACGCCGAGTTCACGGAATATCTCTGAAATTCGCTTTGCGCTGTATTGAAGCTCAAAGTCTTCGGCGTTTGCTTGTTTTGCTTTCAGCGTGTCTCGGAGGTACGCGTTGGAAATTTGTAATTCTTCAGGCGCGATCGTCGCGATGACCGGGATCCCAGCGTCCTGTGTTTCCGCGACGATCTTCTGAATATTTTCGATCGTATCCTCCCATGCGCGACGCATTCGGACATCTTGCGGCGGTTGATGGATGCGCTGCAGATGTTTCCAGCCGCGTTTGAGATGGCGATCGACCGACATGCCTGCTATCTCGCGCCGCGTGCCATCGGCTTGAAGCGGTAAGAACCCTTCGAGGCTGGACTGTTCTTTAAACGGCGCGCCTTCTTTGAGCACGACGTTAAGCATACGCAGGGTTTGAAACGCGACCGAGCCAGCGCGCGAAAATAGGCCAGATGATTCGGCTGGTTGGATATCGTTTCCAAGAAAGATCGAAAGTACGATGAGGTCGGGTTCGAGCGGTAGCGCCTCGGTCCTCAGGATCTGTAGATATTCCGGTGGTGCGGTATGGACCACACCGAGATTGATGACTTCGACATTGTCACCCAGAGCGCGGTCCGCCAAGGTGATGTAGTTCTGGGCGAACGGCACCATCCCTACGACAAACGAGTCGCCGAGTACGGCCACGCGTGTGCGCCCCGCTTCTTTGGGTACGAACTCCTCCTCAAAGAAGCCCTTGGAGTTAGGTGTATCGCCCATCCATTCCGCATTCGGGTTGAGGCGGTAGACCACGTGGTTCGGCTCCGGCGTCATCCAAATCGGCGCGTCTCCAAACGCGATAAACATTCGCAGTCCGATTTCAAAGAGCACCAAGATCAAGACGACATTCCATAACGTAATCTCGAGCGCTTGAAACCAGCGACGTTCCGCGAACCGCCGTAGAGCGTACGCTGCAGCAAGAACCAGAGGAATATGCGCCAACCAAATCCAAAAGCCGTAGTACGTCTTCCAAAGACAAACCACGATCCAGGGAAGGAACAGGGCGTAGACGAGGACTCGAATGAAACGTGGTGTAGGCATCGGTGTGGAAGTTTAGTGAATTACGCGTAAAGTGGTCACATGAGTGACTTACCGAAGCCGTCAGCGACTGTGGTTGTGCTGCGAAACCCCGGGCGGAGTTTGGAGTTACTGCTACTCCGGCGGGCGTCAAGCGAACCCGAGAAGCCCGGTGTTTGGGTTTTCCCGGGTGGCAAGGTCGAAGATTCCGATCGTGCCCTTGCGCCGGATGATTCGGAGCGCCAGGCACGTTACGCGGCTACGCGCGAAACGCGCGAAGAGGCCGGTCTTGAGCTCGCCACGGATCGCTTATTACCAATCTCGCGTTGGATTACGCCGAAGATGAGTCCAAAGCGATTTGATACCTGGTTCTTTCTGTCGGCGATCGCTGACGAAGCCAACGTCCAAGTGGACGGAACCGAGATTGACGATCATCGCTGGATGACCCCGGCGGCTGCAATTGCTGCGTATCGTGCGCAGGAGCTTCGTCTGGCGCCGCCAACGTACGTGACAATCCACTGGTTGCTCGAGCACGCGTCCGTCGAGGCTGCGATGGGTGCGCTTTCCAAGCAGGAGTTGATCACCTTTCACCCGCGGATCATTCCCCACGACCAAGGTGCGTGCATCCTGTACCCGGGTGACGCGGGCTACGACGACCGAAACCCCGATGCGGCAGGTGCGCGTCATCGACTCTGGTCGCGCGCAGACGGCTGGCATTACGAGCGCGACTAGAATTCGCCGGGTTCGAGCTCTCCGTCCGCAGACCAACCATTCTCGAGCGCGAGATCTTCTAACGCCTCGGAGCGTTCTGCATGTCCTGGATGGGTCGAGAGATAGGTCGCGAGATGGCGCTTCTTCGTGTCGGGCTGGAATTCGTCGAGTGTGGAAAAGAAATCGCCCGCGCCGCGAACATGGCCGTACATCCTTTCTACCAGCTCCAACCCATATGCGTCAGCCTGCCGTTCTTGATTGCGATCAAAACTTCGTGCAGCAATCAACGGTGCCGCTTGAATCAAACTATGTGCGCCAGAACCGCTGGCGACCAGGCTGATGATGAGGCCGCGCCCGAGCCCACGCAGGTGGTCTCGGGCGCGGAAGTGGCCGATTTCATGGCCCAGAACAAATGCGACTTCGTTCTCGCTCTCTGCGGACTCGAGCAGCCCGGTCGTAATGCCAATCACACCACCTGGAAACGCGAATGCGTTTACCTGGCCCGTGTCGATGATCATCACGTCGAACTCGTAGGGACAGTCGGGCCAACCTATAGCGAGGCGATCCACGATATCTTGCACGCGATCTACACGCGCGTCGCTTGGATCGATGCTGTCGGAAGGCTTGAAAGCGCTGAACATCCAAGTTTCGACCGACGGTGGGACAAAGGGTACGAGCCGATCGATTGTGAAGCTCAGCACGATGATCAGTACGGCGAGTGCGCCGGTAACACCGGCGATGAGCAGTAAGGCTTCTCTTATGGGCCTGTCGTGGGAAACATTGATGCCTTTGTCCGGCAATCGAGGGTCGAATTTCATTTAGCGCGCCAGCTTGATCGCAGTTCCGAATGCGAGAATCTCTACGCCCGCAGTTCCCTCACCGTTTCGGGCCGTACTAGCAAGGCGCGATGTCTCGAGGCGAACGTTGATGATCGCGCTATACCCGGCCGTATGAGCGGCATCCTTCATTCGCATGATGGCTTCTCGTCGCGCTCGATCGAGCAATGTTTCGTACGACCGGATGCGTCCTCCGACGATGCCACGAAGGCCTGCAAGGAAACGCTTAAAGTAGTCCAGCGAAACCACTACGCTTCCGGTAACTAAATTTGCTTCGGTCACCTGCCAATCAGACGGAACGCTTCTGAAGGTGACGCATGGGAAGTGAGTGGAAGCTTCTTCGCGCAGACGGAGTTTGCGAAAATGTCGTCGCTCGATCATCGACCCGATGAAATAGGTCACAACCAGTAGTAAGAGAAAGCCACCGTATTGGATGCCAAGTTGGATGAGTTCGGGCATCTACTCAACCTTTACGGCAGTGCCGTAAGCAAAGAGCTCTGCGGCGCCCTGCGCTACGGAGCTCGTAGAGAAGCGCACGTTCACCACGGCGTTTGCGCCCATCGATTGGGCTTCCTTGGCCATTCGTGCCAAAGCCTCGGTGCGCGCTTCATGAAGCAGTTCGGTGTAGCCCTTGAGCTCACCGCCGACCAAGTTCTTCAGTCCCGCCATGAAGTCCCGGCCGATATGTTTGGCGCGAACCGTACTGCCGGTGACGACGCCGTAAAACTCGATGATGGTTTTGCCCGGGACGGTCTCTATGTTGCTCACGATCAACTCGAATCCTCCTTATGGCGGGACAAGAGTCTAGGCGCCACCTGCGCGCTGCGCCGTTGCTCAGAATAACTACTTACATTCAGGCTTGACTGTTTGTTTCTGGAGGCATAGGATCGGGCAAATGGCGGCAGCACCCACCCAAACTCGGCCTCGGCGTACCCAGGCAGAACGCAGCGCGACCACCCGCGCGCTTCTGCTTGATGCGACGATCGAATGCTTGATCGACCTTGGCTATGCCGGGACCACAACCACGGAAGTTGCTGAAAGAGCAGGGGTTTCTCGCGGCGCGCAGCTCCATCATTTTCCGACCAAAACCGATCTCGTGCTCTCCGCGGTAGCCCATCTGGCGCAGAAGCAAGCGGAGGACTTCGGTAAACGCGCTTCACTGCTGCGTGAGCAGCATTCCGATGAACCCGCGCTGCTTCTCGAATTGGTCTGGGAAAGTTTTTCGGGTCCGCTCTTCTACGCCGCGCTCGAGCTCTGGGTCGCGGCTCGCACCGATACAGAACTGCATGGCAGCGTGTACGACTTCGAGCGCAACGTCTGGCGTGCGATCGCCACGCTCTGGCAAGAGCTCGCCCACGAAATCACGGACGTAGATCCGCGTTTTGATGAGATACTCCAGCTCAGTTTTCATCTATTGCGAGGGATGTCCCTCCAAAAGATTTTGCGTGACGACGATGCCGAGCGTCGCCGTCTTTTTGAACGTTGGAAGTCGATGGCGGTCTCGCTACTGAGTCACGACATCGCGCCTACGGTTTAATTCGATTCTCATAAAGGAGACAAATAATGAGTGACATACGATTTGATAACAGGGTCGCGATCGTGACCGGTGCGGGAGGCGGCTTAGGTCGTTGTCATGCACTGCTCTTGGGTTCACGTGGTGCGAAGGTTGTTGTAAACGATCTCGGTGGCAAGACCGATGGTTCCGGTGCGAGCCAGAGTGCAGCGGATACCGTGGTCAAGGAAATCACCGAAGCCGGTGGAACCGCGGTAGCGAACTACGATTCGGTTTCGACGCCCGAAGGTGGCGAGGCGATCGTTCAAACCGCCATGGATAACTTTGGTCAAGTCGACATTCTGATCAACAATGCCGGTATTCTGCGCGATAAGACGTTCGCAAAGATGAGTATTGATGAAATCAACCTCGTGCTCGACGTCCATCTCCGCGGTGCGTTCTATGTCACGCAGCCGGCATTCAAAGTGATGAAGGAGCGAGGCTACGGTCGTTTGATCTTTACAACCTCAGCCGCTGGGCTCTTTGGAAACTTCGGCCAAGCCAACTATGGCGCGGCAAAGATGGGGCTCGTGGGTCTTTCGCAGGTTCTCGCGATCGAAGGTTTCAAGAACAACATCCGTTCGAACGTGATTGCGCCGATTGCACGTACACGCATGACCGAAGAGTTGCTCGGGCCGATGGCTGACCTGCTCGATCCTGAACAGGTCACCGCGCTGGTCGCGTATCTCTGCTCGGAGCAATGCGACATCACACACGAGACCTTTTCGATCGGTGGGGGTCGTTATGCTCGCGCCTTTGTGGGTGTGAATCAGGGTTGGTTTGCCGGCAAGGACGTGACGCCGACGGTGGAAACGGTTCGTGACAATATCGAATCGATTCGCAACCTGGACGATCACATCGTTCCCGATAACGCGACTGAGGAGCTCAAAATCCTCGGCCAACTCTTCAATTCGTAGGAGGTCGTCATGCCGATTGATCTAGCCAAAGCGCTCGGCTACGAGATGAGTGGTGGTGTCGGGCAATGGGATAAAGACAAAGTCATTCTCTATCACCTGGGTATCGGTGCGGGCGTACCGCAAACCGATCCGCGCGAGTTGGCGTACACGTATGAGAAAAATCTCAAGGTGATGCCGAGTTTCGCGGTGATTCCCGTTTTCGGGGCGATGGGTGGTTTGGGCTCGGTACCTGGACTCAAGTTCAACTTCGCGATGCTTTTGCACGGGGAGCAGGACATCGAAATCCACAAGCCGATTCCGGTCGAAGCCAAAGCCGAAAGCTCCGGTCGCATCGCGGCGATCTATGACAAGGGCAAGGCCGCGGTCGTCGTGATTGAGATGAACACCAAGGACGATTCCGGAGATCCGCTGTTTACCAATCGCTTCACACTTTTCTTGCGCGGCGAAGGTGGGTTCGGCGGTGATCCAGGTCCAAAGCCCGGCAACGCGGCGCCTGATCGCGAACCGGATCACGTGATCGAATCGCCGACCTTGCCACAGCAGGCGCTACTGTATCGCCTCTGTGGTGATAAGAATCCGCTGCACGCGGATCCAGAGTTCTCGAAGATGGGCGGTTTCGATACACCGATTCTTCATGGGCTTTGTACTTACGGCGTCGTCTGTAAGGCGGCGGTCGACAACGTACTCGGTGGCGATGTCACGAAGGTCGCGCGGTACCAGGCGCGTTTCGCAGGTGTGGTCTTCCCGGGTGAAACGATCGTGACTTCGGTCTGGAACGAGGGCGACAAACTACTGCTTTCGGCCACGACCAAGGAGCGCGGTGAACCTGTCCTTAAAAACACCGCGATACACTTAGTGGGTTAGCGCACAGCAAAGCTGTGCTGCCCACACGGCACGCGTCGCGCGTGCCTTTGGCGGAATAATTTTTCATAGAGGAATAAAAAATGGGACGCAAAGTATTCGTAGTGGGTGTCGGCATGACCAAATTCGAGAAGCCCGGTTCGAGAGAATGGGACTATCCCGATATGGCGAAGGAAGCCGGTGAAAAGGCTTTGGCTGACGCTGGTGTCAAATATGACGAAATCGAACAGGTTGCTGTGGGCTACTGCTACGGCGATAGCACATGCGGCGAACGCGCTGCGTACACGCTCGGTCTGACGGGTGTGCCGATCTACAACGTGAACAATAACTGTTCCACGGGATCGACTGCACTCTTCATGGCTAAGCAGTTCGTTGAAGGTGGCTTGGCGGAATGCACGATGGCGCTTGGCTTCGAGAAGATGGAGAAGGGCTCGCTCGGGATCAAGTACACCGATCGAACCAACCCAATGGACAAGCACTTCCAGTTGATGGTGGATCTTCGCGGTTTTGCGAAGGCACCGGCGGCGCCGCAACTCTTTGGTAACGCGGGCCGCGAATACATGGAGAAGTACGGCGTTAAACCCGAAACATTTGCGAAGATCGGTTGGAAGAATCACAAGCATTCGGTCAATAATCCGTATTCGCAATTCCAAGATGAATATTCACTGGAAGATATCTTGAATTCGCCGAAGGTCTACGATCCGCTAACAAGGCTACAGTGCTGCCCGACGTCGGATGGCGCCGGTGCTGCGATTCTCTGCAGTGAAGACTTCGTGAAGAAGCACGGACTGCAGGCACAGGCGATCGAGATCGCTGGTCAGGCTATGACGACCGACTATCCGAGTAGCTTTGAGGACAAAAGTTGCATCAAGATGGTTGGGTTCGATATGACGAAGAACGCCGCGCTGAAGGTCTACGAGCAATCAGGACTTGGGCCGGAAAATGTTGATGTTGTCGAACTGCATGATTGCTTCTCGGCGAACGAACTCATCACCTACGACGCTCTGGGACTCTGTGATGAGGGCAAAGCCGGCGAGTTCGTGGAATCCGGCGCGCAGACCTACGGTGGTAAGGTCGTGGTCAATCCATCCGGTGGTTTGATCTCAAAGGGCCATCCGCTCGGGGCTACGGGATTGGCGCAGTGTGCGGAACTGAATTGGCAGCTTCGTGGTGAAGCGGACAAGCGCCAGGTCGACGGTGCCAAAGCCGCGCTTCAGCACAATCTCGGACTCGGCGGTGCAGCGGTCGTGACGATGTATCGCAAGCCCGAGTTTGCGGCCTGATCAACGACGGTGATCGTATAGAAGAGGTTCAGGACAACGAGTCCACAGCGATTCCGTCGGCCGCGCTTGCTGCGCAGGCGGCGGAGTCGCTTGCCTCTGCACGGTCGGGGACAGATCGTCAGATCTGGCAGCTCGCCTGGCCCACGATTCTTTCCCACACGCTCGCGAGCATTGTGACCGTCGTTGACATCGCGATGCTCGGCCGCCTCGGCACCGAAGCACTCGCGGCGGTTGGTTATGTAACGCAGTACTTCTATCTGGGTCTTTCGATATTTCTTGCTGTGGGTGCGGTTTGCGTTGCATTGATGGCGCGGTCGATCGGTGGCGGTGACGCCGCACGAGCGCGTGCTGGGTTTGCGGCATGCATGATCTTGCAGATTGGCTTCGCGCTGGTCTTCACGGGGGCCATATTTGCTGCACCGGAACCCCTCTTGCGCGTACTCGGTGCCGCAGAATCCACCATCGAGCTAGCGCTGCCGTATTTCAAGCTCACGCTGGCCTCGTCGCTGTTAATGGCCGTGAGTTTCACCATCGAGAGTGCGTTCCGCGCCACCAAGGATGCGCGAACTCCTCTCTTGGTCACGGGTTTTGTTACCGCGAGCAAACTTGTTTTAAATGCGTTGCTGATCTTTGGACTGTTTGGGTTTCCCAAGCTGGATCTCGTGGGCGCGGGGATCGCGACGCTGGTTTCACAGTTCGTCGGCGTATTGCTCTTTCTATGGTTAAGTCAGCGCCGTCGTGCGGCGGCTGTGATGCGACTGCGGCGCCGTGACTGGCAAGCGGCTCGTGGTGTTTTTCGAGAGGCGACTCGACTTGCGTTACCCGCAATTGGTGAACGGGCCGCGATGAATCTCGCGATTTTGGTCTACTTTGCCGTGCTGGTACAGTACGGCTCAGTCGCCATCGCTGCGTATACCGTGGGTGTGCGTGTGCTCAGTTTTTCATGGATTCCCGGTATCGGTTTTTCCGTTGCCGCAGCGACGCTCGTGGGACAAGCACTTGGCGCGTCGGATCTCGAGGAAGCGAAACGGGCGGGCTGGCGATCGACCCGATTCGCGCTGATGGTTTCTGTCGGGCTAGGCATCGTGTATGCGGTGGCGCGTGTTCCGATTGCTAGATTGTTTACGACTGATCCGCTGGTCATTGATGCGCTGGTTCCGTTTATGTTGCTTCTCGCGCTGGCGCAACCGTTGCTCGGACTTCATTTCACTCTTGGTGGCGCGCTCCGTGGCGCCGGCGATACATTGTCTCCCTTTTGGGGATCGCTGGTCGGTAATTGGGTTTTCCGTGTGCCCTTGGCATTTCTCTTCGCCCGTGTTCTCGACTGGGATGTGATCTGGGTCTGGTCCGCGCTGGTCTTCGATCATCTTGCGCGGAGCGCTTGGGTGATTTGGGCGTTCCTGCGCGGGCGTTGGCGTACAAAGCTGGGGGTTGAACTCGAGCAGGCGGCATGAGCTAGACTTCTGCCATGGAAGGCGAAGACAAGATTACGCTCGACCTCACGGCGCGCGAACGGCGGTTCTACGATCGGGTACGTTCGATGGTCGTTCGAAATGAACCGGGATCAAAGTCCGGTATTCGCGACCTGGTTTTGCTGCTTCCAGATCTGACGGTCCTGTTGATTCGCTTGATGCGAGATGATCGCGTGCCCATCGGCGCAAAGGTGCTTGCAGCGTTTGGTGTCGCCTACGTGCTTTCACCCATCGATATCATTCCCGATATCTTGTTTGCGCCGATCGCGTTGCTCGACGATCTCTTCGTCGTCACCGCCGCGCTATCGCGCATTTTAAATGGGGTTCATCCAGATGTCGTGCGTTTTCATTGGTCGGGCAAAGGGGACGTCATCAAGTTAGTGCACAGGCTGACCCACTGGGCAGAGACCCAGGTTGTGAGCAAAGTCCCCAAGTTCTTTCGGAAACTGAGCCCGTTCTAACGATCGAGAACATCGAGTTTCTCAGCCTTCTCAAATTCAGCACGAAGCTGCGCGTAGTCTTCCTGCGTGAGAGGCTTGTAGCTGGTGTCCCCACGTTCGCGCCAAAAGATAGGCTCGTCCTTTAATCGATTCAGGTCAAAGTGCACCTGCTTGAGGTTTCGAACCAAAATCTTCTGCGTGCCCGTAAACTCAAATTCGCTTACTAAGCGAACGAAGTCTGGGAACCATTTTTTATCCATGCTTCCGCTGGAAACCTGATTGTCGCAATACTTGAAGAAGTCCTGCGGGTCGAACTCAGCACCTTCGCGAATGCGTACCGCTACCATCACAAGCTCATCCGATACCGCGCAGGGCGCACCGTACGCGGCAGCGAGGTCGATGTCCGGATATTCCTGAAGCAACCGAGCGACCTGGAGCGCGGAGAAATTCTCTCCGTCCTTGCGAATCCAATCATCGGTGCGCCCATCGAAGAAGAGATATCGCTTCCCGTCTCGCTCGAGCACGTGTCCCAGGTCGCCCGAGTGATAGACACCGTCTCGATACTTGCTGGTGTTGGCTTCATCGTTGTCGAAGTATCCCTGAAACAGTCCCGTGTCCTCAGCCTTGCGGCAGATTTCGCCCACGGCTTCCTCGTAGTTGGCGATTTTCCCCTCGGTGTCGAGCGTTGCCGGTGGGCATTCGCCGCCGCGTTCGTCCAGAATTTTGACCGCCTCATCTTGAATCTCACCGACGCTGCCTCGCGGGTCTCCCTTGACCCTGAACGTACTAATCGCGGCTTCGGTCGAGCCGTAGAGCTCGAAAATATCTTCGAGTCCAAACCAACGCTCGAACTGGTCGATATCAGGAGGTGCTGCGCCATTTCCTACCGCATAACGCATCTTGTTCTGCGTATTGTTCGTAACTTCGGCTTCGATACGCGCCGCATCGCCTTCGAATTGCTTTTCGATCGACGAAAGCACGTAGTGCACCGGCTCGCCCACGTAGTTCCAAAACGTCACCCCATACTTAAGGATGTCCGGCAGGAAACCGCTGGCGCTGAAGCGTTCGCGAATGCCGAGACCGCCGCAAGCCCATAGAGAGGGCATGAAGGCGATGAACATCGCGTTGGAATGGAAGAGCGGCATGCAGGCGTAGCCCATGTCATCGGGCGTGATTCCCAGACGCTGCGAAACCGCGATTCCGGTCGCGCAGAGTTTAAAGTGGTTGTTGTTGATGCCTTTGGGGAGTCCCGTAGTACCGGAGGTGTAGATAACCATCAGATTGTCGGCGAGCTCGACTTGCACGAGGGGAGCATCGAGAGAAGCCCCAGGCTTCGCGACCTCGTCCGTCACGCGTGCTTCGAAGTCGTTGGCTGCGTCGACTTCACCGCCTTGAGTACGCAATACCAGGATGTTCTCAGGCGCAATATGCTTCAGTGAGGTCTGAATGCGTTGCAACTCGGGCAAGTACCGCTCATCGATCACGAGGATTCGTGCACGCGAGTGATTGAGTACGCCAGCGAGTGTTTCTCCTCGGAGGCCGGTGTTGATGCCAAAAAGTGTCAATCCGCCGTACGCACAGCCGCCAAAGAGCGATAGCAGTTCGAAGTGGTTGTCGAGCATCATCGCCACATGGCCGGGTCGAGTTTCATCGGTTCTGCCGAGGCGCCGCAGCAAGAAGTGCGCGAGGCGAACCGACTCGTCACGGTATCTCAGGAACGTCCAATTTCGGTCACCGTGTCGCAGAAAAACGCGGTTCGCGACTTCGGGATGATTGGCGCGTGCTTCGATTTGAGCACCGACTACTAAGGGCGCGTCAAAAGTCGGGATCGGGGTACTCACGGCGGCGATTCCTCCAGGTCAAACTTGGTCGCCGGATGGTATCAGGTTCGGCGTTTCTAATGACCCGGAACTGCGCCAGCGGGTGGCCTGAAGCGAAAAATCTGATATGGGGCATGGCTTTGTACGGTTTCTCGCGACTCCATGATCACCGTGTGAAGGGAGCTGCAGGTGATGTAAAGCCAGCCGCCCGGCCCGAAACTAAGCCCATCGGGCCAGCGTAGGCGCCGATCCTTCAGCAGCGTGCGCATTTTGCGATCGGCGCCCATGAGTACGATCGCGGAATGCTCGAGATCGGTGAGGTAGACATTGCCTTGATTATCGGTGCTGATGCCATCACTCATCGTCTTGCGCCCATAGGGTTCAACACGTTTCGCGAGTTCGCCTGGTGATAGCGACTCATCGTTTATGTCTCGCGTACGCACGCGGTACAGATGTCGAGCCGTCACTGCAGCGAAGTACAGCCATTCGCCCGTACGATCGAGCGCGATGGAATCAACGCCGGGTCGGATCGCGAAGACACCAAAAATCTGCATCTTCTTATCCTGGACCACCGGCACGTAATGTTCAGGTGACACGGACTCATGATTTTCTAGCAACCGACGGCTGATTTTGGTTTGGGTGTCATAGACGATGATCGCGGGATTTTTCGCCATGATGCTTGCGTCTGCGATGTAGATTTTGCGCCCGGCGGGGTCGACTTGGAAATCGTTCAAATGAGAACCGAGCGGCGCGATCACTTTGTCGAAGTCATGCTGGTGGATCATGCGATCATTAATCAAATTGAAAGCGAGGATCTGGGGTTTTCCGGTTCCGTGGTTTGCGTTGTCGAGTACCCAAAGTCGATTTTGGCGATCAATTCGCAGTGACAGGATCGATTCTAATGTTGGCGCATTCTCAGTCGGGTACGGGATTGCGTTGCCGTCGATGAGTTCCGCGAGCTGAACTTCGGGGTTGGCTTCTGGATGAAAGCTAAAAAAGACACGATCGCTGCGCGAGACCGCGATATTCCCCGGTGGAAGCTCGAGGTTCGCCACGACCTCCACCTGATCCCAGGTCATTTCCGGGTCGGTGGTTCGATTGGGAAAGAGGTCGCCGCCCCCGTGTCGGATCCAAATTACGGCCACGAGGACGAACGCGACGATGGACAAAAACACCAGTAATCGTCTGAGCCAACGCAATGTCTATCTCCCTTGTTTAGAGCCGGAGCGCTTTCTGTGGGCGCACTACAATTTCGAAAACGTTGAGTTCCGGCCGCTGGGTCACAGCGTAGAGAACTGCGTTGGCGATGTCGTCCACATGAGCCAAGGTTTTCGATGCGACTTCTTGCAGCTTCGAGATCACTTCATCCGGTAGGTGGGCACCCGGGGTGAAATCTGCCTTCATCCCCGTGGCTTTGACGAAGCCCTCAACGAATTTTGGATCGAAGTGCCTGGCGAAGTTGCTCGCAACCGCGCCCGGCATAATGTTGACCACACGAATCGATTCATCCTCGAGTTCTTCACGCAATGTGGTAGCGATTGCGTTCACTGCAGCCTTGGTGGCGCCGTATACACCACTTGCGTCGCGTCGCGCGGCGATCGAAGAAATGTTCACGATATGACCGTCAGCACCACACGCTCGCATCGCCTGAATTGCGGCTTGGCAACCGACCAGTAGCGAAAACACGTTGGTATCGAGCATCTCCCGCCACTGCACTGGGTCTCCCTCTGCAATGGCCCCTGGATAAGAAAGGCCTGCGTTGTTGACCATGATATCGAGTCGGCCTGTCTCCTGGACGGCGCGCGCAACCAACGCTTGGACTTGCGCGGGTTCTCGTACATCGAGTGTGGCGACCTCAGCCTCACCACCTTCATCGACAATGAGTTTGGCGGTTTCGTGCATCGGCGCCAGCGTCCGACCTGCAAGATAAACTTTCGCACCCGCGCGCCCGAGTGCGATGCAGATGGCTTTGCCGATGCCACTGGATGCGCCCGTGACAATCGCTGTTTTACCGCTGAGACTTAGATTTTCGTGCATCGGTTCTTTCCTCTGAGTCAGGGGGTGTGAGCAAGCGAGATCGGAGCTGATCGACGGTCTTATCGACGAGTCCCGCATCACGCATGTAAGGCAGAATGCCACCGTATTCCGACTGCAGGTACTGAAGAAGGCCGACCATCATTGTCGGATTTGCTTCGAGCGCGCTCGGTGGCAACTCAGCGAATCGTGCTTGATATGTCGCGTTAGCACTCAATCGCGCAAGGATGTCTTCGATATGGCGGCCAGTTTCCGTGTAGTCCTCGACGATGTCATCGTCGCTCACACCAAGCAGACCCAGCGTCACCGCGGCGACGATCCCCGTACGATCTTTTCCTGCAGCACAGTGGAATACCGTTGCTCCGGAGTTTGTCGCGATCTCCTGGACAATTCGAACCAGAATCGATGCGGCAATATCGGCCATCACCATATAGAAACCGTGTGGTACATCGGGAATGGTGGGCATTTGCCGGGTACGTTCCACCTCTGCGAAAAGAGATAGATGATGAAAGTCCACGTGTCGCTTTTCCAACGGGCCTCGTCCGGTCTCCTGAAGTTCATCCGTCGAACGCAAATCGATCACGGATGTGATTCCTAATTCGCTTTTTACATGGTCCGCAGAGGCTTCCGACAAGCCGTGTAGCGCGTCGCTCCGAAAAACCTGGCGCCAGCGTACACGCCGGCCATCTTGCGTCGGGTAACCGCCGATGTCTCGGAAGTTCAAGCAGCCGTCGAGTTCAACAAAGCGCGCGGGTTCGCCCATCTAAGCAGCTTTACTCGCCATCGAACTGAAAGGTGAGTTCGTCTTCGCCGGCATCGATACGCGCGACGCCACCTTTGGTCAGTGCGCCGAGCAAGAGCTCATTTGCAAGTTTATCCTTGAGTTCGGTCTGAAGCAGCCGTGCCAATGGTCGCGCACCAAAGAGAGGGTCAAAGCCACGCTGGGCCAACCAAGCGAGGGCCGCATCGGAAATTTCTAGCGATACCTTCTTTTCCTTGAGCTGGGCGCGAATTTCGTCCAAGAATTTATCCACGACACGGTGCATTACTTCCGGTGTCAGTTGTTCGAACTTGATGATCTCATCAAGTCGATTTCGAAATTCGGGGCTGAAGAGCCGTTCTATTTCACGGCTGCCGTCTCCGGCAGCGCCACCGGAGAACCCGATGGACCGGGTCGTCATTTCGCGTGCACCCACATTCGACGTCATGATCAGGGTTACATGCCTGAAGTTTGCCTCGCGCCCATGATTGTCGGTCAGTGTCGCATGATCCATGACCTGCAACAAAATATCGAAGAGGTCAGGATGAGCTTTCTCGATTTCATCCAACAGCAGAACCGCGTGAGGACTGCGCCGGATGCGTTCGACCAGGATTCCTCCCTCGTCATAGCCCACGTAACCGGGAGGTGCGCCAATCAGGCGTGCGATCGCATGCTTCTCCACGTACTCGCTCATATCGAAGCGGTGAAAGGGCACTTCTAGACTCGCGGCAAGTTGTTTCGCGAGTTCGGTCTTTCCCACACCGGTGGGGCCCATGAAGAGAAATGACCCGACCGGTCGATCCTCACCGCCGAGTCCGGCGCGTGATCGCTTGGTCGCCTGAACGACTTTGCGAATGGCGGCGTCCTGACCGAAGACGGCGCGCTTAAGTTTCGATTCGAGATTTTCAAGCTGGTCGCGGTCGGACGTGGTCGCGGATGGGATTGGAATCTGCGCCATCCGCGCGATCAGGACTTCGATATCCCGCACGCCAACGGTCTTGCGCCGATCCTTGCCGCGGCGGAGTCGAACGGCAGCGCCTGCCTCGTCCATTAAATCGATCGCTTTATCAGGCAGAAACCGATCCAGCAAATGCCGTGCAGATAGTTCCGCACATGCCCGCAATGCGGGGACGGTGTAGTGCACCTGGTGATGCTCTTCGTAGCGTGGCGCGAGGCCCTGCAGAATTTTCACCGTATCGTCGATCGACGGTTCAGGAACATCGATGCGCTGGAAACGCCGAGCCAGTGCGCGGTCCTTCTCGAAGCGTCGATATTCTGCAAATGTCGTCGACCCCATGCAGCGCAGTTCGCCGGACTGGAGCAATGGCTTGAGCATGCTCGAGGCATCGACGGTTGCACCCTGCGCGGCCCCTGCGCCCAGGATCGAATGAATCTCGTCGATAAAAACAATCGCATTGGGTCGTTCCGCGACTGCACCCACCAGCGCCTTAAACCGCGCCTCAAAGTCTCCCCGATACTTGGTTCCTGCGAGCAAGGATCCCATATCCAAAGAATAGATTTCGGCATCCTTTAGTAAGTCCGGCACTTGGCCTTGATGAATTCGCAATGCCAAACCTTCAGCGAGCGCGGTTTTTCCAACACCGGTTTCGCCAACGAAAATCGGATTGTTCTTGCGCCTTCGTGCTAACACATGAATCGTGCGCTCGATTTCGATATCTCTTCCAATCATCGGGTCGAGTTTTCCATCGAGCGCGAGCGCGGTTAGGTTACTCGCGTAAGCGGTCAGTGGATCCGCGATTTCGTCGCCGTCATCATCGAACGGGGTCGCACCTGTCACGTCCTCGGCGCCTTTTGAAGCGCCGTGCGAGATGTACCGAAGCACATCAATTCGCGAGACCCCCTGTGCGCGAAGCAGTGCCAGTGCGTGGGCGTCAGGTTCCTGAAACAGCGCGGCCAGCAGATCGCCGGCTTCGACCTCTTCCTTCTCCGCGGTTTCGGCATGTTGCAATGCAGATTGCACTACACGATGAAACGCTAGCGTTTGTGAGGGCTGCACGGGCTCGTCGCCCTCACTTGATTCAAGCTCCTCATCAAAGAAACGCTCCAAGCCACGACGCAGAACGTCGAGATTCACGCCACAGTTCCGCAGTATGCGTGCACCGTTCTCATCGTGTAGGAGCGAATAAAGCAGATGTTCGACCGTTAAGTACGCATGTCGGCGCGCTGCAGCTTCGCGAAAAGCTGCCTGAAGTGCGAGTTCAAGCTCTCTGTTGATATGACTCATTCGGGTTCGGCTCCAGCGCGCAGAGGATAACCTCTTTCTTCTGCCAATCGGTGCACCGCGACGACTTTTGTCTCGGCAACCTCCAAAACATAGACCCCCGCGATGCCTGCGCCTTTGTGATGAATTTCCAGCATCAATTGTGTGGCCTCCGCGGGTCCCTTCTGGAAGAGCTGTTCAAGCAATTGCACCACAAACTCCATGGGCGTGTAGCTATCGTTATACAACACGACCTTGAATCGCTTCGGTCGCGCGACTCGCAGACGCTCTTTTACGCCGAGCTCTCGATCGGTGCCGGGAGCGCGCTCGGGTTTTTGCGGTTTGTCGGCCATCTAGAGATTGTAACAGCGAATCTGCAGTAGACTGACGCCATGGCGAAACTCGAGGTCATAGATGGCGTTGCCGAGCTGGATCGTGATGCGTGGGATCGGCTGGTTGGCGCGGATTCGCCCTTTCTTGAGTGGGACTGGCTTGCATCTCTCGAAGATTCAGGTGCGCTAGCGCCTGAATCCGGTTGGTACCCCCGAATCCTTGTCGCTCGAGAGGCCGGAGAACTCCTCGCCGCAAGCCCGCTCTACATCAAACAACACAGCGAAGGTGAGTTCGTCTTTGACTGGGGCTGGGCGGATGCTGCCGAACGGGCAGGGCAGAAATATTATCCCAAGCTATGGATCGGAGTTCCATTCACGCCCGTAACCGGAACCCGCTTCTTGGTTGATCCATTACAGGATCGAGCGCGCTGGATTCAGGACCTCGGAAACGCGGTTCGCGAGCTCTGCGCAAAGCAGGGATTTTCGAGCGTACACGCATGTTTTTGTCTGGATGATGAAGTCGCTCCGCTGCGGGCGGCCGGATACGAGCTTCGTCACGGCATCCAATATCATTGGCAGAATCCGGGCTATGCGAATTTTGACGCCTATCTCAGCGATTTCCGTAGCAAGCGGCGCAATCAGATCCGCCGAGAACGTCGGGCGCTCGTCGAGCAGGGTGTTGAGATCAAGGTGCACGCGGGCGCAGACATTGACGACTCGCTCTTAGATCCGATGTACCGGTTTTACTGTGCGAATGTGTCGGCGCATGTATGGGGCCGCCAGTATCTAAATAGAAAATTCTTTGAACTGATTTGGGAACGGTTTCGTTCCCGACTTTGTTTGATCGTTGCATATTTAGATGGCGAGCCGATTGCCGGAACACTCAATGTTGTCAAAGGCGACGTATTTTATGGCCGCTATTGGGGATGTACCCGGCAACTACGACACCTACATTTCAATGTGAGCTACTACTCCGCCGTGGAGTATTGCATCGAGCAGGGTTTGCGTCGCTTTGAGCCGGGTGCAGGCGGCGAGCATAAGCAGGTGCGCGGGTTCGATGCACAGACAACGCGCAGCATGCACTACATCGAAGATCTTCGTTTGCGTGAAGCGGTAGGGCAGTTTCTAGAGGCTGAGCGGCGAGAGGCGGATCGTGCGGTGGATCACTTGCAGAGCAGTAGCCCGCTTAAGTCGACGCGCACTAGTTCATGTTCTTGAGTACGCGCATCGTTTCGCCGTAGCTCAGTTCTTTTTTATTGATCAGGTCGCTGTTGTCGCCACCATGCTCGCTCTCCTCGGGATCGAAGAGTTCGCCCGTTACATCTGCGCGACGTGATGGCGGTTGAATGATGTCGAGCGGTCGGCCCGCCCAGCCCGCATCGTTGATAGGAATATTTGCCGACGCGACATCGGTCGTAAACACGCGGCCCTCTTTCAGTGCAAATGCGTTTGGCGAATCGGCAATGATGCGTCCGGGTTCGACTGCGGAACGCATGGCGTCGACGTTAGCCCTGGTGTCAACGACCATCACAGTGATCTTGGGTTCCGAGGAGCTCATCGTCGGGCTCTTCTTTCCCGTGGCGATGTCTTGAATCCATTGTTTAGGATTGGGAATTTCAGGCAGGCTGATGTCCACAGGTTTAAAGTAGATTGCGAGCATTAAGCTGCCACCCAGAAGCATGCCGGCTTTCATAAAGACGTCGGTACCCATAGGGGGGGCATCGGCGACGACCTTCGAAGACTGTACGCGCGTGTTAGCCTCCGCCACGTGTCCGGTCTAGGAAGCATAGTCGTCTGCTTGGTACTGCTGTCAGCGTTGCTCCACGCAACCTGGAATGCGATCGTCAAAAGCAGTAGCGATCGGCTCGTTTCGCAGACCTTGGTGAACTGCACGGGATCATTGATGGGTCTGATCGGCCTGTGCTTTGTAGCACCGCTAGACCGTTCAGCGTGGTCGATTCTCGCGATGTCGATCGTCGTTCATGCCCTCTATCATTCCTTTCTCCTATTGGGGTTCCGCATTGGAGATCTGAGTCATGTCTACCCCATTGCGCGTGGCACCGCGCCGCTTCTGGTTGCGGTACTTTCCGCCCTATATGCGAACGAAGTACCGACACCGATGCAGGGGGTGGCGCTGCTGGTGGTTTCGGTCGGGATTTTTCTGCTCGCCTTTCCTGGAGGTGAAACCGTACGCGACCTGCGACCGGTTATCGTCGGCTTAGCAACAGCGGCCATGATAGGCACGTACACTGTGTTGGATGGGTTGGGTGTTCGCTCAACGATGAATCCTTTTTCCTACGTGGCTTGGATCTTCGTTTTCGATGGCATTCCGGTACTGGCTGTCTGTATCTGGCGTCGTGGTTCACAGTTATTTCGTACGCCACGGCGGGACGTTCTTCGCGGAATCGTAGGGGGTGTACTCGGCACCCTTGGTTTCACGATCGTGCTCTGGGCGATGAGCCAAGGCCCGCTTGCCTATGTGGCGTCACTTCGTGAAACGAGCGTCGTATTTGCCGCCTGGATTGGTTCGCGTTTTCTCGGCGAGCCTCTCGGTAAGCGCCGTTTGGCTGCGTCGGCGATCGTGGCTACCGGTGTCATTTGGCTGAGCCTTCTGACGGAATAGCGTCTCAAGAGTGCGCAATCATCTGCCGAAGTAGCCGTGAACCCTTTGTGGATTTGGGTATATCTTGGCCAAGCTTCTGATAGTCGACGACGACCGCGAAACGCTGCTGTTACTTGCGGCGCGCTTCGAGCGCGAGGGGTACGAGGTCGTGCGTGCCGGGGGCGGCGCCGAAGCTTTGAAACTGGCGCGTGTCGAAAGCCCGGACGTCATTTTGCTCGACGTGATGACGCCAGAAGTGGATGGCATCGAGGTATGTCGTCGGCTGCAGACGAATAGCAAACTTCGGCGCGTACCCGTACTGCTGATGTCTTCAGAGGAAAACAGTCATCAGATCATCCAGGGTCTTGATGCAGGTGCGCAGGACTACGTCATCAAGCCGTTCGATATGGAGATCGTTTCCGCTCGCGTTCGTTCTGCGCTTCGGGTGAAGATTGCGTATGACACGGTTGAGGTGCTGGTACATCGAATCGACGACGACCGGTGTCAAGCAGAACGCGCATCTCGAATCAAGAGTGAGTTTCTGGCCAATATGAGTCATGAAGTGCGTCGGCCCATCAATCGACTCCTGGGTATGACGAATCTCCTGCTTGAGTCCGATCCCCCAGATCAGCTTCGGCGCTACGCGGAAACTGTGCGCGGTTGCAACGATGCTCTGCGCGAGCTCATCGATGACATTCTTGATTTTTCGAAAATTGAAGCGTCGAAGCTCCATCTCGAATCAATCGACTTCGATATCCGCGACTGCATCCAAGACCTCTACGCAATTCTCGATCTGCGAGCCCAAGAGCGCGGCCTATACTTGGATGTTCAGATCGGTTCCGATGTGCCTGCGCGATTGAAAGGCGACCCCGCACGACTTCGCCATGTGCTCTTGAATCTAGTCAACAACGCGATCAAATATACGGATAGTGGTGAAGTTAACGTCCGTGTCAGCCAACTCTATCGTCGCCGCAAGGCCGTACACCTTCGATTCGAGATTCACGATACAGGAATTGGGGTCCCAGCCGATCGAGTCGATACACTATTTAATTCTGCATACGATGAGGGCGCGTTGGAGCACGATAGTTCCGCGGCAACCGGGCTCGGACTACCTATCTGCAAGGAAATCGTTGAGCTGATGGGCGGACGAATCGGTGTGCGAAGCGAACCCGAGATGGGATCCACATTCTGGTGTGAGGTTTCGTTCGAGATCTCAGAGAAAGCGCAGGTTGTCGAAGCGAAGGACCGCGATATTCGTAGCGCTCGCCTGCTGCTGGTTGAAGCGTCGTCGACGCGACGTTTGATTCTGGGAGACCAACTCCGCGCATGGGACTGCGATGTTACGGAGATCGGTCATGGGACGGATGTGTGCGTTCTGATCGAGCAGGACATCAACGCGCAAAAGCCGTATCACGCCGCATTGATCGAAGTAAATGCGGACGATCCACAAGGAATCGAGTTGGCCCAGACACTACGGGAAGACAAACGTTTCGTTGCGCTACGACTCATGGCGCTCATTCAGTCTGGCGATCGGCAACAGGGTTCGGACCTCATCGATGCCGGCTTCGACGCCTATCTTGTACGTCCTGTGAACCAGGCTGACCTCCACGACGCAATTCTGTTCCTTCTCGGGGAACAGTTCGCTGCGCGCAATTCGGTCTAAAATTTTCGAATCAGCGTTAGACCATCGGCGATCGGTAACATCACCGCCTCGACTCGAGCATCCGCGGCGATCGCTGAATTGAACTCACGAATCGCGATCGTGTCCGGATCATTCGCCGTCGCATCCACAACGCGACCAAACCAAAGCACGTTATCCACCAAAATCAACCCACCGGGTTTCGTGCGCGAGACGAGCTCAGTGTAGTACCCGAGGTAATTCGTTTTATCTGCGTCAATGAAACTCAAATCAATCCATGGCTCACTCGGCAGCGCGCGCAAGGTATCGAGCGCAGGTGCGATACGTAACTCAATTTTCTGCGCGACATCGGCTTTCTCCCAGTATTTGCGACCGATCGCCGTCCATTCGTCGCTGACATCGCAGCAGAGCAGCTTCCCGTCGTCTAGAAGTCCGCGTGCGATAGAAAGTGCGGAGTAGCCCGTGAAGGTTCCTATCTCGACGGCCTGGCGCGCGCCGATGAGCTTGGCGATGAGAGTGAGGAACGCACCCTGCTCGGGGGCGACCTGCATCACCGACACGCCGCCGAGCTGCATGGTTTCCTGAATCAGGCCTTGCAGTATCGTATCGGGCGGAGTGCCATGCTCTACGAGGTAGTGATGAATCTCTGGACTCAGGTGAAACGATTTCGGTGTATCTGCCATGATGCGCGCTAGTCTGGCCGTGATGCCTAGTCTTCGTCAACTCGTCTTCGTGCTCGTTGGGGTCGCGGTACTCGCGTGTCACCATCCCGGTGGTCGCGAAGGTCGAATCTTTGAGCAGCGGGATCGGAACTCGGGGCGCGAGAACTATTCCGCATGGTACGCCGACGCACGTGACGGCGTGCTGTACTTCGGCCTGAGCCCTTTCTGGGAACTCTGGTGGCGGCACGATGGAGATCCGCGAGTAGATTTGCACGAAGTCGGCGACCATCTGATGGGTCGTTTTGATATGAAGCGTGACCGGTTTCTCGAACCGTTGCTCCTGCGCGGAAAGGGTTCCGGTGCGCGTTCCAGTGTTTGGGACGTACTGGCCCATTCGAATGGCCGTGTGTACTTCACCACCTATTTCGAGGAGTTTGGCTATGTCGAACCCATGTCGGGTGATGTGCACCTGTTCAAGGATATCGGCACGGGATTCAACGAGCTCACAGAAGGTCCGAACGGCAATGTCTACGTGACGCGGTATTCGGATTCTCCCGCGGACGTGTCAAAGCAGACCTACGCGGGTGTGCTCGAGTTGACACCCGATGGTCAGGTGGTTCAGGAGGTCCGCTTCGATCAGGTGCTGGGAGTTTTTACCGCGGTCAAGTCGGTTGCTGTCGACCCGAAGTCCAAAGACATCTGGCTCAACACAGACACTTTTCTCCCCGATGGTACGCTGCGTTTTGAATCCATTCGGCTCGCGGCGGACGGCACCACGCTGAGTCGTCATTCGGCGCCGCCTGAGCTGCTCTTCGTGGCGTTCGATGCCTGGGGCCGTGGATATTTTGTTGAAGACGGTCCCGAGTTGCAGATTCGGATTACGATGGAGGGCCGTGAAGTCGGTCGTATCAAGCTCGACGCACGTGACCCGTTGGATTTTGCGCAGGATGTGAAAGTAAACGCGCAGGGCCAAGTGGTCGTGACGTTTTGGTCCGGTCGCATCGTGTTGGTTTTTCCAACGGGCAATGACTTTCACTACTCGGAGTTCAATCTTGAGACACCTAAGGATTGTCCGACGACCGCAGGACGTTTTCTTTTCTATACCGGTGTTATAGAGGGAGACAGTCTCTATGTAACAGTTTTTTGTGGCGTAAAGGTTCAGCGTGAACGGATTTCTTTTTCAGTAAAGACCTGGAGTAAGGTGTTGCATCCATAGTTTTAACCCCTGGCCGAAAGACTCCATCGGACCACTAGTCAGCACCAAAGAGTTTGCGATTGCGCGCGAGCGCGACACATGGAATCGCCCAGAGTGCCAGCGATGTGATGCCGAGCGCCCAACCGAGCCAACTCCCACTCCAGTGATTTACGCTCCAGACCAGAAACCCGATCCCAATCTGGGCGATGTAGATCGTGGCCCATGGCCACATCCAACGACTCATCTGCCAAAACCCGATCGTGCCGGCCGCGTAAACGATCCAGTGGAGTGGGGTGAGCCACTTTGCAGTCTCCCCGTGAAACATCACGCCGAACCAGACTTCCACGTCTTCCTCAACGGGTTTGAAGAAGAAATCCCAGGGCACGTAGAGGAGTGCCATGTAGGCGCAAAACAGCAGCGCAAAGTTCATCCAGAGCGGCCGTTTGGCCCATTCTTGTCGCCAGTCCATCATCTGTGTCCTCCTAGCCGCAAGTATAGCTTTGACAGCGATGTACCCAAGTGTTGGCGAATATACGCTGTTGGCAGAGGTAAAGACTTGGGTGGTATTGAGAAGGAGCTCAGTGACGCCGATGCAGTCCGTATGCCCCGTCGTCGCAATAATTGCTCCCGAGTCGAACCGTCGAAGACCGCTCCGATTGAGGTTCAGATCATCGGCGACGATTTCCTTGATATCGTGCGCGCGCGCGACATCGGTATGGGTGGCGTGGGGGTTTGGATTGGTCATGGCTTTGTCGGCTGCGATATCTCGAGTGAAGTGGATCTTGTGATCACGCTACCGCGTCGCAAGTCGTTCGTTGTGCGAAGCAAGATTCGACACAACACCGAGTTAGGTCTGGGTGATAAGTTTTTCGGTGTGGAGTTTCTGAGTCTGACCGCGCGGCAAAAGGATGCAATAGGCACCTATCTGCAGGCGCGCGGCGAAGAAGACCCAAGTAGCGTCAAGAAGTAGTACTCGGCGGGACACCGTGCTCAGCGCGTCGTGTCTCCACCCCATTCGAATTCGAGGCCGCCGTAGATTTCGCGTTGGGGCGCCGGTTCGAAATAGCGAAAGTTCGCATCGTTGGGTCGCAGACTTCCGTCGTAAGAGGTTCCGCTCCAATTTCGGATGCCGATGAATGGTGCGAGCGTCCCCTGTCGTATTCGAGCCCGATAGCCTGCACGTATGTCGGAACGAAAAAAGCCGGAACTACTGGCATTGTTTTCATCGTTCAGCTCGGATCTGGATGCATGGGTCAGGTTGATGGCGCCGAAAAATCCGTTCTCAAGCTCGCTGCGCAGTTCGATGAAAACATGGTGTTGCGGGATGTTAGGCTCGCGTTTCCCGTCCAGATCGGCAAGTGTCATGGCTCGCAGGCGATCGAAGTCAACGAATTTAAAATCGCTGAAGGTGTAGGCGCTGCGGATCGTGGTTCCAGGGATGACTTCGACCGAAGCTCCAAACTCAAGTCCGCGACGCTGAACGCGCCCCGCATTGGTGAAAAAGGTATCGCCGACGCCATCTGTAAAGGGTACAAGTCCGTTTCGAATGTTCAGATGAAACGCCGCCACGTCATATACGATTCGGTTCGCAAATATTCCTTTGATGCCTAACTCGAAACCAGATGTTCTTTCTGGCTTAATGTCCGCGTCGAATCCGCCGTTACCACTGGCAGGACGTAGCTCGGTCAGCGTCGGCACTTGAAAGGCCGTACTCCAGTTGGCGTAGAGATTGAAGCAAGCGTGTGGGGTCCAGATCAGCCCAACCCGAGGAGACCATTCATTGAAACGTAGGCGGTCCGTGGAATCCTTACCGTCGGTGAAGAATTGGTCGCGCAGTTGGAAACGTTTCGAGTCATAGCGGATGCCTGCAACAACTCGGAAATCGTTGTAGATTTCGTGCTCTGCGCGCGCGAAGACCCCATAGGAACGGACTTCTTCGCGCTGGTCCAGAGTCATTGCACCGCGCGCTCCGCTGATATTTTCGAAATTGCGCCTGTCGTCCGATTGTTCATCGAATTCGAAACCAAGTGTCCATGGTGTTGCGGCGACTTCTCCCGATGCAATAATCGATGCACCGTATACGCTGCGATTCAAATCGACTTGTCGATTGAAGGGCAGCTTATTCTCGAAGTCCCGGCCTAGGTAGTAGGCCGAAATATTGACTTCCCGTTCGTTCGCAAGCGGACGATGAATTCGCATTGCGAATTTATGCTGATCGACCGATTCGCCCGCGTCGAAGGAACGCGCAGACCCGCGGGCTGCACGCCGATCCATGTCGCGCACGAAGGCGGTGACACTGCCGGAGTCCTGGGCTTCGGGTGCGTGAACGCCAGCGAATTGAAACTCCAACCAAGTGCCGTCTTGAAGCGTGTGTTCGAACTTCGTCAGTAGCGTCTGGTGTTCGGCCCTTGAGTGATCGCGGTACCCGCCGTTTCTTGTGGTAGCGATGCCTATGACATATCCGGTGTGCCGATAGCGACCGGTGCCGAGAACTTGGTGGCGGGAGAGATGTCCGCTGCCAAAAAGCGTCCGTGCTCGAAGGGCAGGGCGGTCACTCGGGCCAACAGTTTTGAGTGCTAAAACACCCCCGCCTTCAGCCCCGTAGAGCGATGAACTTGGACCGCGGAGCACTTCAATCTGGTCCACGAAACCGAGCTCGATTGAATCAAGCTCCGATTGGCCGTCGGGCAACGTGGTCGGAATTCCGTCGACGAGCACGCGTATCCCACGAATGCCGAAAGCCGATCGTGCACCATAGCCTCGGATCGACACACGCGTGTCCTGGGCGAAGTTTCCGCTCTGTTGTACCCAAACACCGGGGACACGATCCAATGCTTCGTCGAGACCGAGGCTGGGTTGCGCGGGTCGAAATTCGTCGCCAGAAACCACCGCGACCGAAAGTGGGGTTTCCAAACGTTTTGCCGGCGATCGCGAGACATCGAGATCACTGACCTCTCGCGCGCGCGAGTGGCTCCCGCCAAAAAGCGACAAGAGTATTATGAGGATCGGAAACGCACGCGCGGAGTTCATCAACGCGGACTAGAGTATCACCACTTGCTAAGCTTTCGAGGTGCCCATTCCCCATTCGTACTGGGCTTCCACGTGATTTCCCACGTCGCGGTATTCCAGCGATTTGCAGAGCTTCCGTACCAATGGAATGCCGCGTCCTGCGGCCGTCCGATTGGCCTCTAGCCGGGCGTCAGGTTTCTGATACTCAAACCCAGGTCCGCTGTCGTGTATGTGAATATGAAGCAGGCCGCCGCTGTCTTGGGGATGGTGCTTGAGGTCAATTCGAATCCAGCCCTCCTTGAGCATGCTAAGTCGCCGTTCGCGTTCCTCGTAAAACTCGGTAAAGCCTTGGTGTGAATTCTTGAGCGCAGACTTTAGACCCAGTACTCCGTGATCGAGCGCGTTGTTGAAGAGCTCGATCAGAATCACGTACAGGTCACGCTTGTAGCGATCCAGTCCTTGAATTCGTCCGACCATATTTGTGACGACGGGAATGGGATCAATGTTTTGTAGTGCATCCGCTTTAAGTTCGAACGATAGTGTCCACCGGGTTGCTGTCTCGTTACATTCGCTCGAATCGATTCGAGCTATCGCGTCGCAGCCTTTGCGCGTGCAGACGACTTCGATCAGCGTCACATCATCACTCTGTTCTTCCGGGCCACGGAAGTCAGTGATCGATTCTAAGACGAGATCAAAAATGTTATTGGGGTCGTTCGTTTTGTCGATGATCCCATCCAGGCGATCATATCCAAACATTTCTGAAAGCGCGTTCTGTGTTTCAACCACACCATCGGAGTACATGTAGATGCGATCGCCTTCGGCAATTTCTAAGTGTTCGGGTTTGATGTCGAGTTTTTTGTTTCCGATGATGCCGAGCGGAACATGACTAGATTCAATGCGGTACTTAATGCCCTCTGGGCCCCGAATCAATATGTCGGGCATCCCACCGTTCCAAACCCAGAGACGATGAAGCTCGGGATCGGTTTCGATGAAGCAGGTTGCTAGGAAGACGCCCGTGGGCAGAATGTTCCGGAGTTTTCCATTGACCTCGTTCAGAATTTCGGGCCCAGAGAAGCCACTCGCGGTCATTGTATAGAAGATATCTGCGACGGGCATCGCGCCGACAGCCGCGGGTAGTCCGTGACCCGTAAAGTCACCCAAGAGGATGTACTGGCCACCCTCGGGCCGCGGCGTTGCTAGCAGGAGATCCCCGTTGAAGATTGCCATCGGTGATAGGTGGTAGCGAATGTTTTCCGCGTCGAGACAACCTGAATGCACGACGCGCCTGAAGAGCGATTCAGCAACTGCTTGCTCTTGGACTAGCCGATTCTGGTGGTACTGCACGCGATCACGCTCTTCTGTGAGTGCCGTATGCAGGTCGCGTTGGCGTTCTAGCGCTTCGAGTTTGGCCCTAAGGATGACTTTGGAATACGGTTTTGTCAGAAAGTCGTCGCCACCGCAGGCAACGCAATTCGCGAGCTGCTGCTCGTCGTTCAATGCAGTAAGGAAGAGAACCGGTATGAAGTTTTCTCCGGCTTTTTGCTTGATAATTTGTGTCGCCTCATAGCCGTCCATTTGCGGCATGATGACGTCCATCAGAATGATGTCGGGTTGCTCGCGTTCGAACGCTTCCACCGCTTCGATGCCGGTTTGGGCAGTGATTACATCGTATCCCTCGGACTCGAGGTAGTGGCTGAGCATCAAGCGGCTGACCGCTTCATCCTCTGCGAGCAGAATTTTCATGGGTGAGCGTTACGCGATGCGGAACATTTTGTCGAAGCGCGCAATTTTTAGAATACGCCCGACTTCATCGTTGGAGCCGCGGATTTCTATATCCGCACTGTCACCGCCCGCGTGCTCGCGGAGCATCAGCATCATCCCGAGTGCGGAGCTATCCAAGTATTCAGTCGCACTGAGGTTGACGATGTAACTCTTAATTTCGCCATCTACGTTCTTGTAGGCGTTGCGAAACTCCTGTTGCGCCTTGAAGTCAAAGCTACCCGAAATGTTAAGCGTTAGCGTCGCGTTGCTCGCTTGCGCTGTGATTGCCATGTTCGAATCCCCCATTTGGTTTGGCGCCACGTTCCTCCGCTGTCGCCACTGTCAACCAAACGTGGGCCAACCGTTGAAAAAGCCGAGGTCGAGTTCTCAGCTCTCTGCTCGGTCGATAGAAATAGAACCTTAAGGACTGAGTTGTGTCGGCGTGCGATGCAAAACGCGCCAGCCAACGAGCGCCAATCCCATCGCAAAACAGACCCAAGCACGGGGCTCGGGAACCGGCATGCTGTTGCTTCCTATTGTGATCGCGATGGTCTGTGGTGTCTGAATTGGTACGAAGGCGAACGTATCGTCGACAAAGACCGGTCCTGTACCCGTCGGATCACGGTTGATCAGTCTTAGCTCGCGTCCAGGGGCTGTGCCCCGGACGACGAGCGTGCCCAGTCGTGTCGCGCCTGGGTTACCGTTCTGTGTGTCTCCGCCGGTGAGATTGAGAAACCCGCCATCGCCGGCGCCAAAGTCCACGAGCGTGAGAGAGGGTTCGGCTGTGAATGAAATAAGTTCCATTCCTAGGTCGGCTTGAAGGGTCAGGAGATAGCCGAACGACGTCTTGCCAGCATCGAAGAACAGGTTCAGCGCGCGTGGGCTGCCTCCTGAATTCACTTGAGCGATCCCGGTGTTGATGCCGTTGTTGCCGGTGCTGTCATACACGGCTGGGAGCGCGTTTGCACTCGCAATGGGCAAAAACAGACTGAGCGTCAGTAAATAGAGCGTCCGAAACATGGCTGGATCATAACCTCGAACGTTCCAGTTCAGCAATCGCAGTGATAGACTGCGGCCCGCCGGGCATGGGATTGCGACGTAATTTTTGGCTAAGACTCGTATCGGGATCGGTGGTTGTGCAGCAGCGTCCTATCAATTCAAACTTCCTCTGGCCCGCGATCGTGGGCCTGGTGCTCCTGCTCGCTTCGGGCACGGTCTATGCGCAGGACCGGGACCAGGACGGGGTACTGGATACCGTCGACAACTGTCCCGATACCCCGAATGCGGATCAGCGGGATTCCGGCGGTTTAGGCACGTTCGTTCCCAACGGTCGTGGCGACGGCTGCGAATGCGGTGACGTAAACAACGACGGTCTGGTTCATCTGAATGACGCCACCATTATTCAGCGCAGCCTTGCCGAGCTCGGCCCCGGCATGGCGGCACCCGAGAAGTGCAATGTTCAGGGATCCGACGACTGCGATATCGAAGACTGGCTCACGATTCACCGTGCGCTGCTCGGTCTTGCGCCCGGCATCCAGCAACTCTGTGTTACGCCGATCGACCCCAACGATCCGAATGATCCCAACCAGCCCGCTTGTATCCCCGACGACGAGGTCTGTGATGGTGTCGACAACGATTGCGATGATCTCGTCGACGAAGAGCTCGGCGAGACCAGTTGTGGCATCGGGATCTGCGCGAAGAGCGTCGATAACTGCCAGGACGGTCAGCCTCAGCTCTGCGACCCCAATGCGGGCGCGGTCACCGAGGTTTGTTCGAACGATCTCGACGACGACTGCAATGGCGTGGTCGATGATCCGCCACTCTGCCAGGTGGTCAGCTGCATCGTGGGTGAGGTTTGTGAGACCGGGCTCGAGGGTGTTTGCGCTAATGGTCTGACCACTTGCCCCGATGGTCCCTTTGGTGATTCCATCTGTGCGGCGACGAATCCTGAGATCGAAACCTGTGACGGGATCGATAACGATTGCGACGGCGAGATCGATGACGAGCTCGGCCAAAGCAGCTGCGGCATCGGTGCTTGCTTCAGGACCGTCGACAACTGTCTCTTTGGTGAACTCCAAACCTGCGAAGCCGGTGCGCCGTTGCCGGAGCTCTGTGAGAATCAGATCGACGATGACTGCAATGGCGAAGTCGACGACGTGGCGCTCTGCGCCGGAAATTTGCCACCGAATATTCTTTCGACGCCGCCTGTTACTGGATTCGAGAATCGCATCTACGACTATCCCGTATTAGCGGAAGATCCCGAGCAAGCGGCGCTGTTCTACACTTTGGGTGCTGGCCCCGCCGGCATGAGTATGTCGAGCGAGGGGAAGGTGAGCTGGGTTCCGCGCGAGGGCCAACTTGGCAATCACAATGTCGAGGTTCGCGTCACCGATGCAGCGGGTCAGGCATCGAAGCAGATTTACTCGATCAATGTAGGGACGACGAACGATCCTCCGATCATCACGTCGTTTCCCCAGCCCTATGCCAAAGTCGGCGAGCTCTACACTTACGACGTAGAAGCGTTCGATCCTGAGCAGGATCCGCTCACTTACCTCTTTGATGCCAATACACCGACTGGCATGACGATCGATCCGAATTCCGGCCTGGTTGTTTGGACACCCCCGACGGGTGCCGTCGGTCCGGTTACGTTGATCCTGCGTGTGCAAGACCCGAATGGCTTGAACGCGCGGCAGTCATTTGATCTGACCATTATCGATGACCCGCTCTCATTGCTTTCACCGAGTGGCGCGTTCCAGGTCAATGTGGGTGACGAGCTGCAACTCCCGGTCAGTTCAAATTACGCGGATGCGATTCTCGGTGTGGACCCATTGCCATCGAACGCGGATCTGAATTCAGGCCTCTTCGCCTTTACGCCTGATCCCAATCAGGTCGGGTTTCACACGCTTGCCTTCAGCGCGCGTTTCGCGAACGAAAACGTTTCGACGTTGGTGACTGTTGAGGTCCTCAAGGACAATCAACCCCCGATCTTCGATCCTGCGGGTTCGCCGACCGTTGATGAAGGCCAGGAGCTGAATTTTGCGGTTTCAGCGACGGATACCGACGGCGATCCACTCCGCTTCAGCGCACCGGGGCTGGCACTTGAAAATAGTTTCTTCAACGAGATCACGCGCGTCTTCACATTTCGGCCGAGTTTCGATCAGTCGGGTAGCGTTGACGTAGATTTCGAAGTCAGCGATGGCACCGTCATGGTTCCGCTGACGGTGACGATTCTCATCAATGACGTGACCCCACCGGCAGAGGTGCTGGAGCTCGTGGTTGACGAGACGGTTTCGCCGACGTTCCGCACGCGCCAAACGATCTCGGGTAACGTGACGGGCGAGCCGGGGCAGCCGGCCGCACCTGAGATTCCCGCCTTCATCACCGGACTGAGTCCTGCGACCGGACGACAGGGACGCACCGTTGAGGTCGACCTCAACGCGTTGAATACAGCGTTTGAGGCTGGAAAGAGCGTGCCCGACTTCGGTCCCGGTACCGAAGTCACCGACTTTGAGATTCTGTCGCCGACATCAGCACATGCGACGGTGCAAATCGACGAAGACGCCGAAGTCGGTCAACGCCAGGTCAAGATGGTGGAAGCCGACGGTGAGATTTATTCGGCGGTCGCCTTCAATGTGACCGAAGGCGCGGCCAGTGTTGCGGGTAAGGTCATTGATCCATTCACGCAGGCACCGCTTGCTGGCGTGTTGATCACCATCAACGGCACCAATATCTCCACGACGACAGGCGCGGATGGCAGCTTCTTCTTGGACGGCGTGCCGGATGGCATTCAAACGCTGCTCGTGATGGCGCCGAACTTCAAGGTCAATAAGATCGAAATCGCGGTCGACACCAACCAGGAGATCAGCCTCGGCGATGAAATCAGCTTGCGCGCTCTGGCACGCCCTGCGGCACCCGCGGGTTCGTTGCCGGCAGAACCTTCACCCGCGAGTGTTCTGGATCGCGGCTTTAGCGCGAAAGACGGCGGTGGCCTCGATCTTGATCAAGCCATCGAGTTGGTGCGCGATGTCTATCTCACGGTCGGTGGCAACGACGTCGGGCTGCTCGATGAAGACGGCAATCAGCTCAATCCGAATATCGTTGGCGAGGGCATTCTTTCCCTCACGCCCAAGGGTCTCGAAGCTCAAGCACGCGCACTGATCGGCGGCGATGTCTACACGCTCCGAGACATCGTCTGGATGCTGACGAATATCTTCAGCTTCTTCGGCGAAGACCTGGTGCTCGAAAACGCCATTCTCGGTTGGCAGGAAGCCGTCAACGTCGCTTGGGCAGAACCTGAAAACCCGCTCAACGCGATGGCCCTCACACTCTTTAATGACGGTACCCAGGTCAGCGTCGAGCCGCCGCTGCTTTCGCCCAACACGCGCCTCAACCGCGTGCAGGCCGCGTTACTCCTTCAGAGCTTCCTGGTCTTCAATCAGACCACCATCGAACAATCGATCGATGAAATCATCATCGACCAGGGCGTGGATCCGAATTCCGTTGTCGCCGGCGCGCCGCGTTCGCTCGAGTCGCGCAGCCAATTCTACGCCGCAATCGATTCACTTGTTGAGGACTTCATCGGCACCGGTGTGGCGCACGCGCAAGAGGGTGGCATCACACTCAATAACGCGGGTGGTGTCGACAACCCGTTCCGCGCTCGAACCTTTACGCGTATCATGAGTTACTCCGGCAAGGCATTCCTGGCTGAAGTGACGATCGGTAATGCGATTGGCGCGGCCATCGCGGTAGCGATGCAGGTCGCACTCGCGGCTTCTGCGGGGGCGACGGGCGGTGCGTTGGGTGCGGTTGCAGCGACTGCCGCGGTAACCGCGCTGCTCGGCGGTGTGATGGATGCCATCATTCAAAAGCTGCTCTTCGGCTTGGGTTTGGCCGCCGCTGCGCAAAGCGTTGAACCGCCGCCACCGATCCCGGAGTCGAGCCGAATCGAGGGCGATAAGTTTATTCTGGTGTTCTCGCCCAGTGGCGCGGAATCCGCGCCACCGTTTTCACCGGGGATTCCCGATGAATGGGTGCGCTTTACCTATCAGCTCTTTGAATTCAATAACCCAGAGACACTCAACATCGGCAACGCGACGTTGGTCAACTTTGCCACGCTTGAACAATCGTTAGACAACCCCGGCAAGTTGCAATTCGTGATTCCGGTAGCACGCCTTCGGATCGGCGTGCACTTCTTCCGCATCGCAACCGTGCAGTACGTTTCCCAGGCGGAGTTCAGTCTGAATGCGGCACGGATCGCGTTCCCCTTCGAGTCGCAATTAGGTGTGAACACTTCGATCCCTGATACGGTGAGCGACAGTACGATTGTGAAGTTTAAATTCGACCTTACCGAATCCGAAGCTGCACTGATTGAAATGCGCGCACGTGCTGACTTTCAGCGAGACTTTCAAGTCGATTTCGATGAGGCGATCCATCAATCTCGCTATGAGATGGATGCGTTGGGGGCCGCTGAATCGCGGCACCGTAGTCGAAGTTCGACCGACCTCGCGGGTTTCCGCAACGAGCACGCGCAGGGTATCCGCGAAGCGGATCAGCTGAAGCGCCTTGCGATTGAGCACGGTGCGAGTGGTTCGGACCCTTTCGACCTCGTGCGCGTCGAATCGGATGCGAACGGGCGAGCAAGAGACATTCTCGGCGATCCATTGCGGACCTTGCCCCCTGGGGTGGAAACGAACCTCACCGGCATCGCGCTTGAAACCAAGAACGCGGAGTTCCAAAAAACTCGCATCAACCTGGCCCAGGACTCGCTTGCGGATATCGATCAGCTCAAAACTGATATGCAGCGGCTTCGGAACTTCGGTTCCACTCGGACGGTTGAAGTCCAATTCGACCAGATCCAGCCGAATGGTTCGGTCATTCCGTTCGACTTCGATGTGAATCCGAGTAACCCAGCCGACCTTGCGATCTTTGATGAGTTCGTGAACAACACGATCGAACTCGAAAAGGAAACGATTAAGGATGCGCGTCCGAAGCTCGAGGCGGCCAATACCGAGGTCAATCGCCTATCCGACGATATGGTACGGGAGCGCGTTGGGCCGGAGTGGGATGCTGAAAAGGCTCGGATTAAGGACAGCGCTGAAGTTCAGCGCTCGTTGGAGCGCAATCGGACAAACGCGCAAGTCGACTATCAGCGGGCTGAAGTCGGCATGCAAAACCGGCGCGCAAATTCTCGCAACCAACAGAATGTGTTAGTTCGTAACAAGAAGGGCATCCAACGCGGTGCACAGGTCGCGTCCGCGGGTGCAAACTTCATCGCGCTCAAAGACGTTTGGAACGATTTCAGCAAAGCGTTCAAGGTCATCTACAGCGATTTCTCTGCGGTCCACATGTTCACGAACTTTAGCCGTGAAACTGCACCGATTGTCATCGAAGCGCATCCGAACTTGAATAACTTCCGCGGTATTCTTGCGGGGCGCAAGGGTACATTGGTGGTGGATGACGACGGTCAACCCGTCATTGACCCGGCGACCGGTGAACAGCTCGACGAACGCAAGCAGGGTTGGCTTACTACCTTATATCCCGATGCAGGCGAGGACTTCTTTGAGATCCGTGCCGGATTCCCTCCCGAATTTTTATCCGTGGACCCGAACGACTTGATCTACGCCAATAACTTCAATTCGAACCAACGCTACGGCGGTCGCAACTTCCGCTGGTTCCCCGGAGAGAACTTCCGTCGCGAGTTTGCGGGTTCGATCAACTATTTCAGTCAGATGCTCCTCTACGCGCGACCCGCCAATCCAATTACGGGTGCGATCGGCGAGTTCAATCTGGCGGGTAAGGACGTGCCGACTTACTTCATCGCGAATATCGACTTCCTCGATAACAACAACAACTCCGGAGGGGCGGGGCGCAAACAGATCAAGGCGATTCCGGTCGGAGCCGCGGAAGCGTTCCCCAACTCTTATGGCACGCAATTTCAAAGGATCCGCCTGGTCGGGCAGACGTTGATCGAAAGCGACCTTTTGGATCTCAGTGGGCCGTCGGATATGGAAATTCTGCCGCGGGAAGAGGGCAGCGAGATCCAACGCATCTATCTCTCCGATAAAGATAAAATCTGGCTGATTACCCACAACGTGAGTCTGGGCACCGGTTCGCTTCTCGCCTTGATCATTGAATCGGGTCGCCAGTTCTCAGGGATGGCGTTTGATGAAGCCGGCAACTTCTACTTTGCCGATTTCAACTCGGGAGACATCTTCACGATCACGATCGACGAGCTCAGGGCACTCGAAGACGTCTTGGCCGACCCGCCGAACGCAGTGCCCATCCTTAGTGTCAACGATTCGCCATTCGATATCGAGCTGGATCAGGAACGCAAGAAGCTCGTGGTATCTACTCGATCGGGTGTTCAGCAGTTCCTGCTGCCGGTGGTTGTAAAGAAGACCAACGAAATCCGTGCGATGAAGACGGTGAACTTCAGCAAGGAGAACGACGTATTGGTGAGGCTCGACCGTAACGGCAATCCGCATTTCGTGCTGGATCCGACCGAGTTCGATCATCAGCGCCGAGAGATCCGTGCGCGGGTTCAGCTCTCGAACGTAGCGACCGGCGAAGACGAGTGGCAGGCCGTCGTCATCCCGATGGAGCCCGTGGGTCTGTCACGACGGGAGCTTCAGCTGCCATGAGGCCTTTCTTCACCACGCTGATGCTGCTCTTCGCGATGACCGCCTCGGCGGACACGACGATCTCGCTGAACGGTGGCGCGCGACTTGGTCCGCAGGATCCAAACACGGCCGGGCAGTGGGTCTTCCCGAATGTCCCGCTGCGTAAGAACGCGGTGAACCGTTTCACCGTGACTGCGGAAGACAATGCGGGCAATGAAGTTTCGCGCGACCTCGAAATTACACAGATCTCCCTGGATGAAATCGTTGTCGCCGAAGTTAAAGCCGAACGGCTCTCGGTCGAGGAGATCGAGCAACTCGTCGAAGACGGCATCATCGACCTCGACGACCCTGAGAACTTCAACGTGTCGAGCTTCGCGATCGCGCTCACGATCGCGAAGGAATCCTTCGTATTCGATATTCCCGTCGCGATTCCCAAGGTACCAGAGGAAGAATTCGAGGAGATTCTGTTAAAGAAGCGTGTGCTCGGCGGCGGTCGAGCAGGAAGGGTTTCGGATACGCAGATCATCGTTTTTGAAACTAGGCCGCCCGGCGACTTAGAGATTCGACCCCGAATCCCGGGTGTCATTATCATTCAGGGTGATATCAAGACACTGAAAGAATTCTTCAGCGTGCGTCTGCTGCTGATGAACACATCGGGCATCTTCACGTTGGAGAACGTGACGGCGATGATCGACTTTCCCGAAGGCGGGCTCTCGAATACCTTCCCGGCTGACGGCATCGCGCTCTTCAACACGATTCTTCCGGGAACTCCGACATCGCCCGCACAAAAGGAACGAGAGTTCATCATTCGCGGTGATGAGATCGGTGTTCAGCCCGTGCGCGTGGACTTTGGTGGCGAGCTCACGGGCCCCGGCATCGATCCCAACGATCCGATTCCGTTCAGTGGCTCGGCATTGACGGAGGTCGAGGTCAAAGGTCCGCCGCAGTTCACGGTCAAAGTCGTGCACCCAGATACGGTCACGGCATTCGAACCGTACGAACTCAGTGTTGAGATCACCAACACCGATGAGATTCCTGCGCTCTATGCCTCGCTTGAACTCGACGTGGGTGCGGATGCGGAACTCACGGAATGCACCATCAACGAAGCGACGATGGAACCGGATTGCGTATTGATCGAAGGCTCGCAGACGCGAGACCTGGGCCATATTCTGCCCGGTCAAAAAGTGCTTGAGATCTTTACCGTTACACCGTTTTCGACCGGACCTTTGAGCTCATGCATGGGCGTCTCAGATCAGAACATCGCGCTTGAGGTCTTCGTTGGGAACTTGGGTTGTGTCGTAGGAAAATTCCCGCCGGATCTCGGTGAGCCCGAGGGCATTCCCACCGTCTCGGTGCTACCGACCCCAAATAGTTTCGGCATCAATCCCGATTCGCCCGTAGTCGCGTTCTTCAGCGAGAAGATGGATGACGACACGATCAAGTCGGAATCAACGTTCACTGTCTTCGATGATCTGGGCCAGGCCGTTCCCGGGTTTATTCAGACCGATATCATTTTGGAACGCACGGCGGCGGTTTGGCAGCGCTTCGATAACTTCGGCAAGCTCGATGGCAACACCGAGTACACCATCTTTGTCAGCAACGGCATTCGAGACCTCGACGGCAATCAACTCTTCAATGAGTGGACCAGCACGTTTACGACGACGGATCCAACGAACGACACGACGCCACCGTTCCTCACGATGGCGATTCAACCGCCGGTCGACCCGACGAACGTCTTGCCCGGGCAGATCATAGAGATCGACGCATTCCCCACCGACCAAGGCAGTCGACTCGATCGCGTTGAACTGCGGATCCAAGACCAGGATGCCAACAATCCCACATTTGAGTTGATCGATCAGAAGACCGTCTTTGATTCGACGACCTTGCCCTGCGTGTTTGCGATCGATTCAGGTCGACTCGTGCCCGGCCATACCTATCAGTTTAAGGGCAGCGCTTTCGATAAGGCGGGCAACCGTCAAGACGCGACCGTCGCTGCCGTGATCGCGACCTCGAATGCACCGCCAACATTGATCCTGCCCGATGATCCGAATGATCCGGTCCTGCAGGGTATTTCGGTCACGGTGATTCCCGAGTTTGTTTCCGGTGCGGTGCAGCGGATCACGTACTTCCTCGACGCCGAACTCGAACCCTTTAAGACGGTGTTCATCTCACCGTTCCAGGCGTCGTTGCGAACCAGCGAGTTGCCACTGGGGCCGCATACCATTCGCGCCGTCGCGGAGGACGGTCTCGGCCAAACAACCGAAGACACGTTTAGCTTTGAGCTGGTCGAGAATCCGAACGAGCCGATGGTTGAATTCGTCGGTGTAGCCGATGGTGCCGAGTACATCGTGGGTTCGCAGTTCTCGGTCAACGGCAATGCGGACGACCCGGTGGGCATCGCGTCCGTGAGTTTTTTCCTCGATACGCTCGGTGGTACGCCACTCTTCGAGGGTAGCGAGGCCTTCTTGGTCGATACCGCCGCGCTCGCCGCGGGTGCGCATCAGGTCATCATTCAAGCCACGAATAACGTCGGTGTGACGAATAGCGCCGCAAACCCTGACGCGGTACTCGATTTTATCGTCCTGGATCAGCCAACTGGCAACCCGCCTGCCGCCCCGCTCGTGAGTACAGTCTCAGTTCCGGATAGCAACGGTGAAACCACCATCACAGGCACGAGCGTTCCTGGCGCTCGCATCGACGTCACCAACCTCACCGATGCCACCGAATCTACCGTCTTCGCTGACGCCACAGGCGCCTTCACTACCACCGTCAACGCAATCTCCGGGGACGTTCTTCGATTAATTGCGTTTAGTCTCTCGGAATCCGCGAGCCCGAGCGCGCCGACTGATGTTGTGGCTCCGGTCGCAGCGGTACTGACCGGTTTGCAGATCACGCCGACTTCACTCACGTTCAACGCGTTGGCTGATTTCGCAGATGTGACGGTGACGGCGTTCTTCAGTGACGCATCGTCTACGGATGTCACCAACCAAGTGGCCTATGACTCCGACAATATCGCGGCTGCGTCTGTAAGCGGAACCGGTCGCGTGCTCGCGATCGCCGATGGTACGGCGAACATCAGCGCTACGCTGAACGGTGTTATGGATCAGATCCCGGTGAATGTGGATGTCGTTACGCTAGATTCGTTCACGGTGGCTCCGACCACCATTTCGTTCACGTTCCTGCAGCAGACAGTGCAGATCGGTGTGACCGGATTTTTCAGTGACGGAAGCTCTTCGCCGCTCACCGAGGGCAATGCTTACTCCATCGGCAATCCGAGTGTCGCCACGGTCAACACCTCGGGACTGGTCACCGCGATCGGCGAAGGTAGCACATCAGTCTTCGTATCTCGCAGCGGTGAGATTCCGATCGAGATCCCGGTCAGTGTAGATATCGCGTCCGATCCGCCGCCGACCGTTGAGATTCTATCGCCCGGTGACGGCGCGGAGTTCGAACGCGGCGAACAGATTACGCTTTCGGTCCGGGGAACGGACGCGCCGGGCGGCGTTTCCATCTTCGATGTTGATGTGACGGGAAGCGCCACGTTCAGTGAAGTTAGAGTCCTTGGAACGCCGTCCGTAAATACGATTCAGCTCTTCAACTTCAACGTGGACGCCAATGCGCCGATCAGCAGTACGATTGACATCGACGCCTTCACTGAAGATACCAGCGGAGGCGTTTCCCCGGTCGATTCGATCTCCCTCACGGTGGTCGATGACACGCCACCAACAGTGCAACTCTTAAGCCCCGTCCCCGATACGCAATTTAATTTCGGCGATACCGTTACCCTGCGTGTGACCGCGCAGGATGACGTCGCACTTGCGGAAGTGGGTTTCAATACTTCAGGCGCACTCGTGACCTCGGACTCGATTGTGGTCTCGGGCAACGATGCGAACGCCACGCTCACCTTCGACGTGCCCTTCGGCCTCACCGATCCCGATGTTCGCATCACGGCATTTGCCCGCGATGCCTCGGGTAATGAAACCGATGCAGCACCGGTCGACATTCTGATCACCGATGCGGATATCACACCACCGATGACTGAAGTCATTAGCGTTGGCAATCCGGGTAGCTCCGCGACAACGACGGTGGGTTACCAAATCACGGACGGCGTCGCGGACATCGATCACGTGCGGCTCTTCTTCAGGCGCGACGGCATCGGCACATTCAACCGCTTTACCGACCCTGCGGGCGGGAATCCGCTCGGCGAGTTCGTACCGCAGAGCGGTTCTAACGGAACCATCGAATTCGACTCCACGCGCATGGGCGGAGACGGCGACTTCGAATTCTTCACGCTGGGTGTGGATGCCGCGGGTAATCTCGAAGATGTGATGACCGATCCGAATATCGGCAAGCCAGTCGCAGACATTCTGCCGGCCACGACTTTCAGCACGGGCACCGCAGTCGCGACGTTCAACCTTGATACGGAAATCCTGGCTCCGATCTTCGATGATCAAAACATACGTATCGATGGTGCGACGGTCACGATCGTCGGCGCGCACGCCTTTAGGAACGTCGAAATCGTGAACGGCGGTAAACTAACGCACCGCAAGACAGACCTCGTGGACGAGTTCGAGCTCGACTTGGACGTTTGGACGCTCACGGTCGATATGACGAGTTCCGTCGATGTATCGGGCCTCGGTTATCTCGGAGGTAAAGCGACGAGTGAGTCGGGTCAAACGCTCGGCAACGTGCCAGGGTCCACTTCGCAAACCGGCGGCAGCTATGGCGGCCTGGGCGGCGATGGTGTCTCCGGTAGTGGTGGCACACCCAATCCCGTCTACGGCGATCTCACTAACCCGATGGAACTCGGTAGTGGCGGCGGAGCAAGCGGCGGCACTGACGGAGGTGATGGCGGCGGCCTGCTTCTGCTCAACGCGATCAACGTCGCGGTCGACGGATCCATTCGAAGCAACGGCGCATTGGGCGCCGGTTCCCGCGCCGGCGAAGGCAGCGGCGGCGGTATCAACATCGCCACGCGCACGCTCTCGGGTATGGGAACCGTCCAAGCCGATGGTGGAAGTCGCAATGGTGTCGATGGTACCGGTGGCGGCGGCGGGCGTATCGCGATCTCGTACTTGGATTTGACGACCGCCAACCTGGGTAACATTACCGCACAGGGTGGCAATGGGTTCTTCGATGACGGCGCAGACGGCACCGTCTTTCTGAAGCAGGACGACCAGGTCGACGGTGATCTCGTCATCAGCGGCGTCGGCCCGGGCTCGCCGTTTACCGATCTCGTGTTGCCCGCGGGGCAGGTCTTCGACAACCTCACGCTCATCAATGGTGCGCGTGTGATCGCGCGTTCGAAGATCGTGATAAGCGGCACGCTACTGTTGACGGGTGACTCTGTACTCACGCATCCGAGCGAGGATCCCAACGGCTTACTGATCACGGCGGATTCCGTGATTGTCGAGCTCGGCTCCGAGATCGACGTCACGGGGCGTGGCCATCGTGGTGGCAAGGCAACCAGCGAGTCGGGTCGAACACTCGGCGATATTCTGGGTTCTACGTCCCAGTCAGGTGGAAGTTACGGCGGACTCGGAGGCGATGGCGTCTCTGGTGGGGGTGGAATCCCCAATCAGGTGTACGGCAACCCCAAGCGACCGAACCGACTGGGTAGCGGCGGCGGCGCGAGCGGCGGTACTGATGGCGGCGACGGCGGTGGATACCTCCGATTGATAGTAAGCAACGAAGTCCACGTTGATGGTGCGTTGCGTGCCGATGGTGGGCTTGGCAACGGGAGTCGTGCGGGCGAGGGCTCGGGTGGGTCGATTTGGATTACCACATCGAAGCTATCCGGTGTGGGTACGATCTCCGCGAACGGCGGCAGTCGTAATGGTGTGGACGGCACCGGTGGTGGCGGTGGCCGTATCGCGATCGAGTACGATTTCATCGATCCGCTCGATGACCTGAACGGTCAGCGTAACATCACGGCCTTCAGTGGGATCGGCTTCTTCGCGCGTGCCACGGCCGGAACGATCTTTCTGCATCAAACGGGCCAATCCGATGGGGATCTCATCATCGATGATGCTGAGTCGTCTAAGACGACGACTCATGGAACGCCATTGCTACCTATGGGTCCTGGTGTTGCGCAAGCCGTCACCGCGAACAGCCTAACCGTCGACGGCACGCTGCCAGGATTCCTGCCAAACGCTTTTGTTGGCCACCACCTGAATCCGAATATCGTTCAGGCCGAGGTCTTCGAGATTGCTTCCAACGACGCGAACTCGATTACGGTCGTCACGCCCAATGGGAATGGCGTCGACTTCGCATCGGTTGCAGGCGTAGGTGCGTCCTACGCGGGTTCTTGGATTTTCGACAATCTTGAGTTCCGCCGCGGCGGATATCTGATCTTGGCGGATCTGCTCCGAGTTAATGACACGATCGACCTAAAGGAATTCGGCTTGCTCACGCATCCAGAATCGAATCTCGTGTACGAAGCGACACTTGATGTCACTACGGATCGATTGCTGATTGATCCCAACAGTCGCATCGAAGTGACGGCTCGCGGTTATCTTGGTGGTAAGGCGACTAGCGAGTCCGGTAGAACGCTCGGGAATGTCCTGGGCGCTACGGATCAGGCCGGTGGTAGCTATGGTGGGCTTGGGGGCGACGGAAAATTTGGGGGCGGCTCTATTCCGAACCCCATCTACGGTGACCTCACCGACCCAATCGATCTCGGCAGCGGGGGCGGCGCAAGCGGCGGCACTGATGGCGGTGACGGCGGCGGTCGCATCTTCATCGATGCAAACGAGATCGTGAACGATGGCGCGATTCTCTCGAACGGTGGCCTTGGCAATGGAAGTCGAGCGGGCGAAGGCTCAGGCGGGTCGATCGGTATTCAAACCACGTCACTTGACGGCACGGGCGTCATTCGAGCGGACGGCGGCAGTCGCAATGGCGTGGACGGTACCGCTGGTGGCGGTGGGCGCATCGCGCTGCGCTATAACACGGCGACGCTGCCGTTGACCAACGTGAGCGTGCTCGGTGGCAACGGATTCTTTGACGATGGTGGAAACGGAACCGTCTTTACAAAGACCCCGGGTCAGACGTTCGGTGATCTCATCATCGATGGTTTCGGAACCTCAGAGCCTGATGACGCGTCAATCATTCCTTCAGGGTTTAGCTTCGACAACATCATCTTGAGGAACGGTGCGCACACGGTGAGCGAAGCGGGCATCAGTGTGAGCGGTGCATTGGAAATCCGCGGGAACTCAACGCTGACGCACGCAAAGCAGAGCGAAGCAGGATTGTTGATCAACGCAGATTCGATCTTCGTTGAGGCCGGTAGCGCAATCGACGTGACGGGCCGTGGCTATCGCGGCGGTAAGAGCGGCAGCGAGCGTGGTACAACTCTGGGTGGCGTTACCGGTACACATGATCAAGTGGGTGGTAGTTACGGTGGCATCGGTGGCGACGGCGATAGCAACAGTGGTTTCCCGGATCCGGTGTATGGGGATCCCAAGCGCCCGAGCCTCCTCGGTAGTGGCGGTGGCGCGAGTGGTGGCACCGACGGTGGCGACGGCGGCGGCTTCGTGCGTCTGATCGTGACCAACGAGCTTCGTGTGGATGGGGCGATCCGTTCCAACGGCGGGCTCGGTAACGGCTCACGCGCGGGTGAAGGCTCAGGCGGTTCGATTTGGATTACCACGGGCATGCTTGCGGGAACGGGTGAAATCCGTGCGAACGGCGGCAGCCGTGGCGGTTTCGATGGCACGGCCGGTGGCGGCGGTCGCGTTGCGATTTACATGGATTCACTCGACGCAACCGATGATCTCAGTGGCCTGCGCAACGTCTCCGCTTTCGGTGGGAATGGTTTCTTTGGTCCCGATGGTGCTGCAGGAACCATCGTTACGAATACGAACGAGCAACTGGCTGGTGACCTCATCATCGATGGCGGCACACCCGGGGCCACGTGGCCGGTTGCGACCGACCTGATGCTGATCGGACCCGGAATCACTGCGGCTGTCACGGGTGATGTGCTCACCGTCGACGGCGCACTCGGACCGTTCTTGGCCAACGGCTTCGTGGGTAACTTCGTGAACCCGGATACATCGCAAGATGAAGTTTTCGAGATCACGTCAAACGATGCAAACTCGATCACGGTCATCACACCGAACAGCAATGGTGTTGATTTTTCGAGTGTTGCATCGGTTAGTGCGGAATACGTAGGTTACTTCATCTTCGACAACCTCGAGTTCCGCCGTGGTGGACATCTCAATACGTCGGACCAGCTCGATGTGACGGGCACGATTGACCTCAAGGAATTCGGCCGGCTCACTCATGAAAAGACGTCCGATAGCTACGCGGGCAAGCTCGATGTGATGACCGGCACACTCGTGATCGATCCGAATAGCGCCATTGATGTTACGGGACTTGGGTTCCTCGGTGGCAAGGACACTAGCGAAAGCGGAACCACCGTCGGATTTACCACGGGTTCGACCTCGCAAACGGGCGGAAGCCACGGCGGGTTAGGTGGAGATGGAACTAGCGCTGGTACGGGTGTCCCCAATCCAGTGTACGGTGACGTCTTGAACCCGGTCGACCTTGGCAGTGGTGGCGGTGCAATTGGGGGCACCGATGGCGGCGACGGCGGTGGACGGATCCTCATCATCGCGGACGACGTCATCAACAACGGCGCGATTCGAGCGAACGGTGGTCTTGGCAATGGCAGCCGAGCGGGTGAAGGTTCGGGTGGTACCGTCAACCTCGCTGTTGAAACCTATTCAGGCATCGGAGCCGTCAGCGCGGACGGTGGGAATCGTAGCGGTGCCGACGGAACCGGTGGTGGCGGAGGTCGCATTGCGATTAACGCATCCGTTTCTGCGAGCGTGGGCGGCGCGGTGACAAGTACGGGTGGTGATGGTTTCTTTGGAGACGGTGAAGACGGTTCGATCTCTATCCAAGCGCCGTAGCGAAACGCTTAAGTTCACGCTCAAGCGTTTCTAGATCAGTTTCATCCGTGCGGACGATCAGGCGATCGACGCCCAGCTCGCGGTAACGCTTTGCAATCTCAAGATTCGGCGCACCGAAACATGTCGTTGGGACCTGCGAACTGCGTATGAGGTTTTCAATCTCCGACGTAGGTGCGCCAAACGGCGCGAGCCCGTATCCCAAGCGATGCGCACGAGCGACAGCATCCACAGAATTTCCGCCGATCAGAATCGGAATCTCTGCTTTGACCGGCCGCGGATGCCCACGCACGTCTCCAAAGAAGACATGCTTACCGGCGTAGCTCGCACGCGGCTCGCGCCAGAGGCGCTGCATGCCTTCTATGTATTCATCCATCCGCAGTGCGGGTGGTTCGAAGGCGATCTCTTTCGACCGTCCTGACTCGCGGAGCCAGCCCATTCCCATACCGAGCAACACGCGGCCGCCGCTCAGCTGATCGAGTGTGGCGAGTTCCTTCGCGAATAAAACCGGATTACGCTGCGGCAAAATCAGCACGCCCGCGCCGAGCTTAAGCTTCGTCGTTACTCCGGCCGCAAAGCTCAACCAGGTGATCGGGTCGGGTAGTGGCAGGTCTTCGATCGGAAGCTTTTCACTGCCCGAATACGGATACGAAAGTTTAGTCGTGCTCGGTAAAATCACCTGCTCGAGACACCAAAGCGATTCAAACCCCAGGCGTTCTGCGAGCATCGCCACATCCGCCGCGTAGTGAGGTGCCACCAACCCATTTTCTGGCAACAAAGCAAGTTTCATAGGCCCCAGTTTACAACGAGATGCGACATGCGGTCGTTCTGCCGCCGCATAGATGGGCAAGTCAGGGATGAAATCCCTACAATTTTCTGCCGAATCTTTCGGGGGGAATTCCATGAGTCATACAGCAGAGGATCTTGAAGCGAAGACCGTCGCGGATCTCCGCGAGATCGCGAAGGGAATTGAGCACGAGGCTGTCACCGGCTACTCGAGTATGAAGAAGAGCGATTTGATCGCAGCGATTCTCGCCGCTACGGGTGGCGCCAGCGCCGCGCCAACAGCTGCGGCGCCGAAACCCAAGGCGGCGAATAAGAAATCGGCTCCACTCCCGACGGGTGATGATAAGGCGTCATTGAAAGCCCAGGTTCGTGCACTCAAGGCGCAACGCGACGCTGCCGAGCAGGCACACGACTCTGTGGAGCTCAAAAAAGTGCGCCGTCACATTCACAAGCTGAAGAGAAAGATTCGCAAGGCTGCGGCTTAGTCCAATACCTTGCCAATAAACTTGACGTCGATTTCGCCGGACTCGTAGAGCCAGCGAATGGTGTCGCGAAGCGTTTCTTCGGCGGGGCGAAACTTGATCCCAAGCGCGTCGATGGTGGGTTGGTCATTGCAAGGAACCAGTCGCGTCATGACCTGGGCTGCGTCGAGCGTAAGCGGGTAGTCGAAATTCGAAACGCGCTTGATCAGATCGACCAAACGCCCTGCCATGCGTAACAGCGTCGGTGGCAGGCGAAGACGCCGACCGTGAATTCCGGTGACACGGTCGCCGAGTTCTGCGTATTCAGCCCATGGAAAGTAATTCCCACCCACCAAGAAGCGTTTGGATCCGGGCTCGAGTCGAAGCGCTGCCGCCAAGGCATCCGCGACGTCACGAACGTCGACGAAACTGATCCCTCCACTGGTGACCGGCCAGACCCAGCGCAGGCAATCCCGGACCCCTTTGAGGGCTTCGGTCGGTCCGGGGTCATAGGGGCCGTACATTGCGCTGGGATAAAACGTCGTGATCGATGCGCCCTGATCTTGGAGCGAACGAACGAAGATTTCTCCTGCGGACTTTGCGGCGGAGTAGCCCGTCACCGGTCGTTCGCTGACGGGCCCATTGGCTTCGAGTGTCGGCCCAGGCGGCGGAAAAAGTACGACCACGCTCGATATGTAAATGATGTGTTGTTTATGCAGTTCGAACGCGGTTCCGACGACATTTCGGACGCCATCGATGTTCGTGCTTTGAATCTGATCGCCACCGACAAAATCCGCAGCGGCATGAAGCACGGCGTCACAATCTTCAAGAGCGCGCGCAACCGTAGCGGAGTCAGCGATGTCGCCTTTGAAGATATCGTCCGGAACGATACCGCGACTTCCTAGAACGCGTTCCACCTTCTCGGGGTTCCGTACAAAAACGCGCACCCAGTGCCCCGCGGCTTTGAATGCTTCAACCGCGTGGGATCCGAGAAACCCGGTGCCACCTGTAACAAGAATTTTCAAACGATTTCACCAACATTTCTCAGGGTTTCGCATTATACGCGTACGTTGGCCCAGCAGGTGCTAATCTTCGGAGATGCTAAAGCGCGGCTTCGCGAGACTGTGCCTGTACCTTACTGGCTGGGAGCTAGAAGGCGACCGCTCTATCCCCGACAAATGCATCCTCATCGCCGCCCCGCATACCTCGAACTGGGATCTCTTCTATCTGCTCGCGATTGGCTGGACGATCGACATTCAGCTGTCTTGGCTCGGTAAACACACGCTCTTCCCCTGGCCCGTTGGCGGTCTGATGAAGCGCCTCGGCGGAGTGCCGGTACAGCGTGACCGTCGGGAAGACTTGGTGAAGCAAGTTGCAGAAGTGTTTCGTCGTTCCGAGAGACTCGTTCTCGTGGTGCCACCAGAGGGTACGCGCGGCTATGCGCAGCACTGGAAGTCCGGCTTCTATCACATGGCGAAAGAAGCGCAGGTTCCGATCGTGATGGGGTATCTGGACTATCGTCGTAAACGCGGCGGCTTCGGGCCGAAGTGGCATCCGCAGGGGAATCTTCGCGACGAGATGAACGACGTACGAGTATTCTATTCGGACAAAATCGGAAAATTTCCTGACTGGTTCGGTCCTATCCGTTTGCGCGACGAATCTTAGTTCGCGATCACACGTGTCGTTCGTGCACGGATCAGTCGCTCCGCACGATCCGACATCGCTTTCACTTGTTTCGTATCGGCGCCCCAGCCAACGAGCAGAGTCTGCGAAACGCTTGAGGCTAGGCGTTTGGAATCAAAAGCCGCCAAGCCAAGACCCGCAAATTTTTCCATCAACATCGTGCCATGTACCGCGGACCAGAGTGCGACGGTGCGATGGCCCGAGTCGCCGGGTTGAAGTACGCCGAGTTCTGCCGCGCGTTCAAAGTGGCGACTCCATACTTGTACTGGCTTCGCGAGTGCGGGGGTGATGGCTCGAACTTCGTCATCCCCCTGCACGCCTTTAGGGTCCGCGATGCGAATGCTCAACGCTTCGAACATTGCGGGTCGGCGCTCGGGGAGCGCCCGGTACGTCACCGCGCCGACCAGGATTTGCAGCAGTACCTCGTCATGAGCTGAAAAGCTTTGTTGCCGGCGCGCATATGCCCGGACCCTACCTTGGGCTTCATCGAGCTCGTCGTGCAGGATTTCCGCGGCCTCCCCGAGCAGAGCGAGGATCAATGCATCTTTGTTGGGGAAGTAGCGGTACAGCGCACCCACCGTGTAAGCGAGGGCCGCGGCCACGCGGTGCATGCTAAGGGCCTGAAATCCCTCGGCTTCTACAAGCTGGCGTGCGCTGGCAATGATGCGCTGGCGGGTTTCGTGGTGTCGCCGTATGCGGCCGCTTTCGCTTAGAGAGTGAATCATGTTCACTTAAATAAATGGTGTTCACGGTTTATACAAGCGCTTTGATACACTGCGCCCTACTAAGGAGGGGCCATGCGTACCGAGCTCTGCGAAAAACTAGGCATCGAGTTTCCGATTTTTGCGTTTACCCATTGTCGTGACACCGTGGTGGCGGTGAGTCAGGCGGGCGGCTTTGGCGTCTTGGGTGCGGTTGGGTTTTCACCCGAGCAACTGGAAATCGAGTGCAAGTGGATTGATGAACACATCGGTGACAAACCCTACGGCGTCGACATCGTCATCCCCGGCAAATACGAAGGCATGGGCGAACTCGATCCTGGTGAGCTCGAAAAGAAATTGCGCGAGATGATTCCCGCGCAGCATCGCGAGTTCGCGTCGAAACTTCTGGCAGACCACGGCGTGCCCGAGCTCCCGGCGGATGAAGAGCATTTCGATCTTCTCGGCTGGACTGAGGCGACCGCGATACCACAGGTGGAGGTCGCGCTTAAACACGAGAAAGTGAAGTTGATCGCGAACGCGTTGGGTACCCCGCCCGCGGAAGTGATTAAAAACATTCACGACAACGGTAGATGGGTCGCGGCGCTCTGTGGCAAGGTTCGTCAAGCCAAGCGTCATAAGGAAGCGGGCGTCGATATTATTATCGCGCAAGGTACCGAGGGCGGTGGACACACCGGCGAGATCGGGAGCCTTGTCCTTTGGCCACAGATCATCGATGCGGTTGCGCCGACGCCGGTGCTTGCGGCGGGTGGGATTGGCTCAGGTCGCCAAGTTGCGTCAGCGTTGGCGCTGGGAGCGGAAGGCGTCTGGACGGGTTCGATTTGGCTGACCGTGGAAGAGTCGATGTGCCCGCCGGAGCAAATGGATTCGTACTTTGTTGCGACCAGCGAAGATACCGTGCGGTCGCGTTCTTGGACCGGTAAGCCTTGCCGCATGCTTCGCAATGATTGGACGGAAGCGTGGGAAAGCGAAGACACACCCGAGCCACTGGGTATGCCACTGCAGGGCATGGTGACGATGGATGCGGTTCGACGCACCCACCACTACGCCAAGGCCGCGCAGAAAGTCGCGTTCAACCCGATTGGCCAGGTGGTCGGCCAGATGAACGAAACACGCTCGTCGCGCGAAGTCATCTACGACTTGGTTCAGGGATATTTCGATGCGGTCGAGCGGCTCGAACGGCTCAATCCTGACGAATAACCCAGTAAAATCAGCCGATTCACGATTTTAGCTGGGCTTCATTACAGCTTGGATAAAACGTTGAGCTACAGCTCTGGTCATACCTGATCTGGCATGAGACGATCTCGCCAGAATTACTTTTGGGGGATTCGAACTCATGAAGCTTTTTAGTGTAGTGGCCTTGGTAGCAATCTTTGGTATTGGCTGTGTGTCGTACGCGCCGCCGCGTGATCCGATCGCTGTGGACCCGTTGCAGCTCTCGGGCAACGAAGCCCGGGTTGTGGATCAGGTATTGGTCGTGACCGATGCCTCGGGAAGCATGAAGGACAGCCGAAGCTTTTCGGAAGCGAAGGCCCTTACGCAGGAATTTATTTCCGCGCTGCCGGAAGCGAATGTTCGTAGCAAAAACGCGGCAACGTATTCCGCGGGAGCCATCGCGTTCGGTGGTGATGATCGCAAAACCACGCCGCTTGCGACCTTCGATCGTGGCGCATTGGCGAGCGATGCTGAGAATCTTCACCTCTTGGGAGTTCCGCATCCGCGAACACCGTTGAATGATGTTTTGGCTGAAGCCCATGCCACGCTTGATGGTCAGGGTCCGGCTGCGTTGGTATTGTTCTCTGACGGCCAACCCGACTCGGAGGCAACAGCGATGCAAGCAGGTCGTGAACTTGTTGCGAGTATCCCCGCCGGGATTTGCATCCATACGGTGCACACCGCTGCTGGTGGTGAGGGCAAGGCATTCTTGACCGGCCTGAGCCAGCTAACTTCTTGCGGTTCGGTTCGAACCGCGGCGGATCTACAGTCCGCGAGCAACCTGAATGGTTTTTCGCGAGATGTTTTGGTTGCGGCCATACCAGGTACGTTGCCTGCGGTTGGTGCGATTGATCCCTGCACGACGCCCGTTCGACTCCGTGCGGTAGAGTTCAATTTCGACAAGGCGAACCTGACTGACTCGGGGGAGCAGACTTTGAGCGCGATCGTAAGCCGACTTGGGGAGTGCGAGGATGTGAAGATCACCATCCGAGGCCATACTGACGGGTTGGGAACAGATGCCTATAACGAAGGTCTCTCCGAGCGTCGTGCGACCACGGTGGAGAACTTCCTCTCAAGTGGCGGTATCGATTCAGGTCGACTCAATACCGAAGCAAAGGGCGAAAGCGAGCCGATCGCCTCGAATGACACGGGTGAGGGTCGTGCGCGTAATCGACGCGTGGAGCTGATCCCCGAGAAATAGCCCAGTCGTAAACCCGGCCGCGGTGCTTCACCGTGGGCGGGAAACGAGATGGCGATTCTGACGCCCCTTAGTGTGCACTGCGCCTAGGGGGCGTTCGTTATCGGGTGGCTCAATGGTCGCCCGCGAGCCGAGCGATAGTTTGCATAGGATGCAACCCGATTCCGCGCGTACGGGCGATCGTGATGCACTTGCGAGTGCCGAGGCCTTGCACCAGCAAGGGCTTCGAGAGGGCCAACAAGGGCGCTACGAACGTGCCGCTAAGCTGATTCGGCGCGCCATCCGTCTGCGACCCGAGGCCGCGGCCTACCGAATCAACCTGGGAAACTGTCTACGCATGCTGGGCCGATTCGAACCCGCGCTCCAAGCTTGTGAGGAGGCGCTGCGAATCGCCCCTGGTTCCGCGGCTGCACGCTTTGCGCGGGGGCTGGTACATATCTGCATGGGGAATTTTGAGGCCGCACTCTCTGACTTGCCCGAACAACCAAACCAGCCGGATCTGATGGCGCAACGCGGGTATGTGCTCGAGCGTCTGGATCGACCTGAAGATGCGATCCACGCCTACACCGCCGCGTTAAAGCTTCGCCCTGATGATGCGCGCACGCGCGCGAATCGGGCGCATCAGCTGTTGCTCATGGGTCAGTTCGAACTGGGTTGGCGTGAATATGAATGGCGCTGGCGCAATCCTGAGTTCGCCCACCTGAGACGAAACCTGTCTGCGCCAGCGTGGGACGGTTCGGCGATCAAGGGTCGCCGGTTGCTGCTCCACGCCGAGCAGGGCCTGGGAGATACTCTTCAGTTTGTAAGGTATGCCAAGCTTGCTGCCGAGCAGGGTGCAAGCGTTGTTCTAGAGTGCCAACCCGAGCTGGTGACGTTGTTATCGCGTCAATCTTTTTGTGAAGACGTCGTCACTTACGGTTGCAAACTACCGACGTACGATTGTCATGCACCACTGCTGAGTCTGCCACGAATCTTCGGCACGAAGCTCGAGACGATTCCGTCCGAGGACGCTTACCTCACCTCAGGGAATGACGTCCACTACGATCTCGATTCCTCGCTGCTGAATGTTGGCGTGGTTTGGGCAGGAAGCTCGCAGCATCCGCATGACGCCGCACGATCCCTTAAACCCGAATGCTTCAGCGAAATTGCCAACGTGAAAGGTGTGCGCGCGCATAGTTTACAATACGGTGCAGCGGCACCCGAAGGTTTCGGAGACCTAGCGCGTGAATGTACGGACTTCAACAAGACTGCAAGCGCGATTGACCAACTCGACCTCGTAATCACCGCCGATACCGGGGTTGCGCACCTCGCAGGTGCACTCGGAAAACCGGTTTGGATCCTGCTTCCGCGTCCTTGCGACTGGCGATGGTTGCAGGCGCGAGATGATTCGCCCTGGTATCCGACGATGCGGCTGTTTAGGCAATCGCAAATCGGTCATTGGGATGATGTGATGGACGACGTCGCCGATGCGTTGAGGCGGACGGTTTAGAATCCGAATCGAACGCCCGTTTGTTCCTCGGAGATGGTCCAAAGCCGCTGCGCACTCTCGAGATCATGCGAGCGCGTGGTCGACCGCACTTTCTTGGGATGCCCTTTCATCTCTTGGAAGCCGTCGGGCCCGATGTAGTCGCCACCGTTGATTTCAGGTGCGACCGCTGCGTATACCGTTGGCAATGCGCCCATGATCGCGTCCTGTGAAAAGATCCGGTTCGCCAAGCCTGCTGCCTTCGACATGAAGGGTGACTCATCCATTCGTGCGCCCTCGAACTGTAGATTTGTCGCCGCCCAGCCGGGATGACAGGCAGCAGCGACAGTCTTGTGGTTGGCGGCTTCGAGGCGCCGCTGCAGTTCGTAGGTAAAGAGTAAATTGGCGAGTTTGCTTTGCCCGTATGCAGGCCAACGCCAATAGCTACGCTCGCCGTGTAGATCATCGAAGTTCATACGGCCCGCTTTATGCGCGGTACTACTCAGATTCACCACGCGCGAGCCCTGAATCTGGAGTAAATGGGGAAGCAGTAGACCGGTCAAAGCGAAATGCCCCAGGTGATTGGTGCCGAACTGCATTTCAAAACCGTCTGCGGTTTCTCGTCGGGGCAGCGCCATCACGCCGGCGTTGTTGATCAATATGTCGAGTTTCGCGTGACGATCTGTAAAGGTCTTCGCAAATCCTCGTACCGACCCGAGATCGGCCAAGTCCAGGGCGATGACCTCCGCGTTGGGGCCGCACTTCGCAGCCGCATCCGCCGCTTTCTGCGCGTTTCGGCAGGCGAGGATAATCTTAGCGCCGCGTTCTCCGAGCATGCGCGCGGCTTCAAAGCCGAGGCCGCTGTTCGCACCGGTGATAACGATGGTTCGGCCGCTTTGGTTGGGAATCTGATCGGGCGTCCATTGCTGAGACATCGCGTCCTCCTAGTTCCGAGCTGTGAGTCGGATGGGCATGGATTTTAGACTATTTGTCATATTTGAGCGTAGGCGCTTGGGGGTGCCGGTCAGCTCGACCGAATCAAACGCTTTGAAGAACTCATCGAAGAATACGTGCACCTCCAAGCGGGCCAAGCGTGCGCCAAGGCAAAAGTGTTCGCCGAAGCCAAACGAAACATGGGGATTGGGGTTCCGGGCGATGTCGAAGCGCTCGGGCTGGTCGAAAACCGTTTCATCGAAGTTCGCCGAGGTGTAAAGCAGCGCGACACGATCCCCTTCACGAATGGTCTTCCCATGCAATTCAATTTCGCGAGTCGCGGTCCGCCGGAAATAGTGGACCGGCGTGACCCAGCGCAACATTTCTTCGATGGCGACAGGCAGGAGCTTGGGTGCATCGTGCAAGCGTCGAAACGCTTCGGGATGTTCGATGAGTGCCAATAAACCGCCTGAGAGTAAGGTCCGCGTAGTTTCGTTGGCCGCGACCGCGATCTGCACGAACAATGCAGCGAATTCGACTTCTGTTAACGCGTGACCCTCGAATTCGGCGGTCAGTAAGAGTGAGATTAAGTCGGAGCCTTTCTCGGCTTTGCGCTGTTGAGCAAGTTCGAATCCCAGCAACCCGAGCTCCAGCGTCGGATCCGTAGCGTCTGACACGGGTGCGAAGTCGGGGTCGTCCCGGCCGATGATTCCGTCGGCGAGTTCGACCAAGCGCGCGCGTTCACTCTCAGGGATGGCCATCATCTCGGCGATCACCTGTAGCGGCAGCTCGTTCGCGAGATCTTTGACGAAGTCGCAATCCCGTTTCTGCTGTGCCATCTGCATGATTTGGATTGCCTGTTTGCGCAAGAAGGGCTCCATCGCTTGTACCAGCCGCGGCGTGAAAGCATCTAGTACGGTCCGGCGCATGCGGAGATGTTCGGGCGGGTCCATGCTGAGAAGCTGTGTTCGCATCTTCTCAAGCATTTCGGGAGTCTGCTCTTCAATGATGATGCCACCGCGTGCGGCCGAAAAGGTTTCCCAATTTTTCGACGCCGCCAGTACATCCGCGTGTCGTAGCAATGCCCAATACCCCCCGTCCTCGAGTGCTTGCCAATAGACGGGTGATTCCTGGCGGAGTCGCCGAAAGGTCTCATGGGGCACACCCTCGGCATAGATATCCGGATCGTAAATATCGTTCGAACTTTGTGGCATGGGTTCTTATAGAACGATTTGGTGCAGGGCTTCAACATGATAGAGTGGCGGTATGAGCGAGAATTCAGTGATCCGAGAGTTCGATGACGGCGTACTTCTGCTGACATTGAACCGTCCTGAAAAGAAAAACGCCTTCAACATGAGTCAGTGGAATGCGTTTAGTGACGCGCTGAACGCCGCGCGGGAAGATGATTCGGTTGCAGCCGTCGTCGTGACCGGCGCGGGGCAGGACTTTTCTGCGGGCCAGGACCTGTCAGATTTTTCTACGGCTTTTGCGGAGGGTAGCGACGTTGATCCGGGCGCGGGTTATCAGAGCACCATGGACGCACTGTTTAGCTTGGATAAGCCGTTGATTGCCGCGGCCAAAGGCATTGGTGTGGGCATTGGCGCAACGCTCCTCTTCGCCTGTGACATTGTCTACGTGGGTCAGAGTGTGCGACTCAAGCTGCCGTTCGTCAGTCTCGGGCTCGTGCCGGAAGCCGCATCGAGCTACACGTTGCCGCACGCGATAGGAAGCCAACGTGCGGCGGAGCTGTTTTATACCGCCGAGTGGATCGATGCGGAGCGCGCGCTCGAAGTCGGAGTCGCTGCGCGGGTCTACCCCGATGACGAATTGCTTGCTGCTGCCCTGGAGAAAGCGAAGATGATCGCAAAACATCCGGTCTCTGCGCTTCGGGCCACGAAGCAAACGTTGATGGCGCCGCATCGCGATGCCATCAAGGCCGCCCGCGCAGCAGAAGATGCGGGAATGGTCGCACAGGCGGGTTCACCTGCGAATATAGAAGCGATCAAAGCGTTCCTAGAGAAACGTCCCCCTAATTTTCGAAATCTTCGCGAGCGCGCAGAAGAGGAGTAGAGATGTCTGACCCAAAGCCGTCACCTTACAAGTCATATGAAGAGGCGATCCTACATTTTGTCTCCGCATGGCTGATGACGCCCATCAACAACTTCGTGTTTAAGCTTTCCGGTGGAAAGATTGGCGGTAAGTTTGTCGGTGGTGCACCGGTGCTGTTGGTTACGACGACGGGTCGCAAGAGTGGGAAGTCCCGTACATTCCCGTTGATCTACATGCAAGATCGCGAGAACCTTGTGCTTGTTGCGTCTAAGGGTGGCTCGTCCAATCACCCATCTTGGTACCTGAATCTCGATGCGAATCCCGATGTCGAGGTTCAGATCGGGCGCGACGTTCGAAAGTATCGTGCACGTACCGCGAATAAGGATGAGAAGGCATCACTTTGGCCGCGCTTGGTCCAAGTTTATGCCGACTATGCGGCCTACCAGGCGCGTTCGCCGCGCGATATTCCGGTTGTGATTTTGACGCCGGTCTAGAAGGGATGTTTACCGCTTCGTAAGCTTCGAGGTGCGTGTTTCAAACCCTTTGGATTGCAAGTTTTCTAGGTACGCCGCGAGCTGATCGCGCGCCTCGCGGGATTGATCGACGAAGCGAAGGCCTAGCCCGTAGCGATAGTCCGAGTTCTGCGCGGCCGCCCAGGCGACCTCGGCGCGAACGTCGCAGGTCGGACTGTCGAACATTTCCGCTGCCTCGGGTAGAAGTTGAATGTGCAGCGTGACTGGATCCCCCAATTGGTTGGGAAAGGAATCGAGGTGAGCGTGGGCTTCCTCGATTTGATCGGCGCTGAGAATGACGCCGCCCGTCGGTTCGCGCTTCCGTCTCTCCATGCCGCTTGCCCCGTCCGAGTACTCTGAGAAGCGTCGCTGATCGAGTTTGATAAACGCGCCGCCGGTGGACATGTTCAGCGTTACAATCGGGTAGTGGACCCCCGCGAACTCAAGCGCGCTATGTGAAATGAAGTCGACGCGTTCGGGTTGTGACCACCACCGAACGCGGGGATTCAGATATGGCGTACGCAACTCCTTTGAGAGCGCGATCACCCCGGCGACCAACCAAAATGCGGCCAGAATTCCGTCGACCGGCGTGCCTAACAATTGATCCTGTGAGTATTGGAAAATCCGTAACGAAACCGTCGAGAAGCTGAGCGCAACAAAATACGCAAAGGTCCAACGCGATACGATCAACACCGCGCATGCTCCTGAAAGCGCGGCGAGCGTTTCAGTGATGAAATAGCTCGAACTTGCAACCCCGATGAGGACGTTTGAATTGAAGCCGAATTGATGACCGAATTGCACCAACGTAACTGCGGGAACCAACGCATACCCGATTGCAATCGCGTAGATCCACCAAGGTTTTCGCACGTAACCTCGAATGTTCTCTTGGCTCATTTCTTCATCCCTTGCGCTACGGTAGCGTCGTCACGAGGCCGGTGTTGGCGTCATACTCAAACGTTTGATTGCTGTAGTTGTACGCCGCGGTGCCCGCACCCAGGTCTTGGCTGGGAGTCCAGCCGCTCGGAAGCGGCGTGTTCATCAGCATGTCGTAGAGTTCGGTCGCGGTATCCTGCGCGGGAATCGCGGCGTCGAGCGCAGGCCAGCCATTCGCGTTCATTTCGATAGGCTGGCCTTCCATCGTGATGGTGCCCGCGGCACCGATGTTCCGTGCCATCCAAACGCTGTGAGACAAGCGGATTGCGCTCGTGTAGGACTTCTGAATCGCGTTGAAGCCGGCACTGCGCGCGTTGCCGATCAGATCCGAGAAACGGGGGAGCATCACGGCCGCAAGAATGGACAGGATGCCGACCGCCGTGATCACTTCAATCAGCGTGAATCCGTCGTTCCGGCGGTGGCGTTTGTGCATAGAGCTCGGATCGGAGATCCGGCCGTAGATTTTGAGTCCCCGGGGCGCAGTTTCTGAAAGCTTCTGCTAGGCTCCGCGCCCGAAGTGACTGAATCTCGTAAAGAAATACGCAACCTGGCGATCATTGCGCACGTTGATCACGGGAAGACCACGCTGCTGGACGGATTGCTCCGGCAGACGGGAGTCTTTCGCGTCAACCAAGAGGTCGAAGACCGCGTGATGGATAGTGAGGATATCGAGCGCGAGCGCGGTATTACGATCCATGCCAAGAACACGGCGATAGACTACGAAGGTGTTCGTATCCAGCTCGTCGATACCCCCGGCCACGCGGATTTCGGTGGCGAGGTCGAGCGCGTCCTCGGCATGGTGGATGCTGTGCTGCTACTGGTGGATGCCGTTGAAGGTGTGATGCCTCAGACGCGATTCGTGCTCGGCAAGGCGCTCGAGCGTGGATTGAAGCCCCTCGTGGTCGTGAATAAGATTGATCGTCCCGAGCAGCGGGCTGCGGCCGTCCTGGATGAGGTATTCGACCTATTGGTCGAGCTCGGGGCCGACGATTCGCAACTCGATTTTCCGGTCGTCTACGCCTCGGCGAAGCAGGGTACGGCGGCATTGGAGGCGAATGCTGAGCGTAAGGATTTACGCCCGCTCCTCGACATGATTCTGGAACTCGCGCCGGCGCCGAATGTGGATCCCGACGGGCCGCTGCAATTTCAGGCGGTCACACTCGGCTACGACGATTTCTTGGGGCGGTTAGTCATTGGCCGTGTTGAGCGAGGTAAGCTCGATCGCGGTCGGATCGTTACGCGTGTACTTCGCGATGGTTCGAAAGAGAACTTTCGCGTGACCAAACTCTTTGCCGCGCATGGTCTCGACCGCGTCGAGCGTGAACAAGCCGTGGCCGGTGAGATCTGCTTGATCGCAGGTGTCGATTCGATTGAGATTGGTGACACCATCTGCGACCCCGACCACCTCGAAGCCTTGCCGCGGATCGAGATCGATCCGCCTACGGTTCGCGTGCGTTTTTCCGTAAACACCTCGCCCCTCGCTGGCCAGGAGGGCAAGTTTGTCACCAGTCGGCAGATCAAGGAGCGGTTGGTTCGCGAAGCACTGTCCAATGTGTCGGTTCGTATTTCGGAATCAGATACACCCGATAGTTTTGAAGTTGCGGGTCGCGGTGAATTGCAGATCGCGGTATTGATCGAGTCGATGCGGCGTGAAGGCTACGAGTTTTCGGTTTCACGTCCAGAGATCATTGTGCGTGAGATCGCGGGCCAAAACTGTGAACCGGTAGAAGATGTTTTGATCGAAGTGCCGGAGGAATCCGCCGGTTCGGTGATGGAAAAATTAAGTTCACGAAAAGGACGCATGACGCATCTCGAGCACCGGGAGAACCGAACCGTTCTGCGTTTCGTGGTCCCAAGCCGTGGCCTGTTTGGTTACCGAGCAGAGTTTCTAACCGATACCCGTGGCGAAGGAATCCTGTATCGGACCGTCTCGGGCTATGAGCCGGTCTCGGGCGATCTGAGCGCGCGCGGTGTCGGTGCCATCGTGGCAAGCGAACCGGGCAAGACGACCGCGCATGCGATCAATAATATTCAAGAGCGATCAACGATGTTTCTCGACGCGGGTGTGACGGTTTATGAAGGCCAGATTGTTGGTGAAAATCGTCGCCCGAAAGATATGAACGTCAATATTTGCCGCGGCAAAAAGCTTACGAACGTTCGTGCATCCGGTAAAGACGATGCAGCGATTTTGACGCCGCCCCGGCCAATTACAATCGAGAGCGCACTTGAATGGATTGAGGCGGACGAGTTGCTCGAGGTCACGCCTAAATCTCTGCGCCTACGCAAGCGTATTCTTCCGTCGAACCTTCGTAAGCGGGTATAAACCCGCTCGCGAATTAACGTCGCTCGCGTCCGAGAACGCGGCGCACGACTCGACTGATTCGTTCCTCTGAGAAGCCTAGATTGCGCTTAAGCCAGGAGTAGGCGCGTAGCAGTTGGTTGTCGAGCCAGATGAGCATGGTATCGCCGAGCTTGTCACTTGGGCGGGGGCGATACTGGGTTGAACGTTTCGCGCCACTTCGCCCGTCATCCGTGTAGTAATAGAGTGCCAGGCTTTTCCGCGTCACCCCGTCAGGAGCGTTCAGGGGCTCCGGGTGGCCGTGGATGGCTCGGTCCGAAGTTTCGAAGATCACGGCACGGTTAAGAATCGGTGCCAGTTTGATTTGGCAGCTGGAAACTTCTTCGTTCCAGAGTTCGAGATTGCCGCCCCAGTCCTTATTCCATTCATCGTTGAGAAAGAGAATGAGATTGCATCGGCGTCGCCATTGTTTCTGCTGCGAATGATGTGAGAAGTCTGTGTGCAAATTCAAGAAGCCGCCGGTCTCGGTCTGATGAAGTCCTCCGCCTTCCATGGACGGGTCTGCGATCAGTCCATGGATTCCTGTAAGCTTTTCGAGCCAGCTTAGAAACCGTCTTGAGTTGAGTTCCTCGACAATGTGGCGGGTAACCGGCGGAAAATTATTGACGTTATTACGACCGAGCTTCTCTTCATTGTAGTGCGAGTAGTGGATCCAATCTTGGTTTGATCCGCTGGGGAATTCGTCGGCAAGCATCTCCGCGACTTCTTGCTCTAGAAAGCCATTGATGCAGATATGTGGAAAGGGGCGGTTGGCGACGAACTCTGCCGCCAGCTTTTCGACTTCAGCCTCACGGCGTTCGAAATCTACGGCAAAACCGTTGCTGGCCCCTACCATTACGCCAGCAGAATCGGTTGGCTCAGTCGCTGCCTTGAGAGTTGGAGCGTTGGATCTCCGTGAGCAAGGCCGCAACGTTGTCGCGAAGTTCAAACTGGGATTCGACGAGGCGTGTACCGTTTGCAGCCAGTGATTGCGCGCGCTCGTAGTCGGCAAGCACGCGGTCCAATGCGCCCACGAGTGCGTCGGGGTCTGCGGGTGTGGCTAGGAATCCAGTCTCTTCATCGATTACCAGCTCCGGAATCCCAGAGATACGCGTCGCGATGGTTGGGATGCCCGCGGCGAGCGCTTCCATCAGCACCACGGGAATTCCTTCCATCTGACCGTCATCCGCGACAATGCTGGGTAAAATAAAGACGTCGGTATTCGCCAAGGCTGCCACAACTTGGTCCTGTGTGCGGGTACCGACGAGTTTGAAGTGCTCGTTCAAGCCAGCGTCGCTGATCTGCTTCTCGAGCTGCGGGAGAAGAAATCCACCACCGATGACTTCGCAGCGAACGTCTCGGCCGTCTGCCCGCATGCGTCGGACGGCTTCGATGAGATGGGTGAGTCCCTTGTAGGGGCGAAGGGCGGCGATGCAGAGCAGGTTGCAGGTTCGCTCCGTTCCCGGCTTCCCGGTACGAGGCGAGTGATGATAGCGGCCTGGTTCAATGCCACAGTGGATGACGCGAAATTTCGACTCGTGAAGCTTCCCCGGAAAACGTTCGAGTAAGTAGTCGACATTGAAGCGCGAAATACATCGCACAAACGCGGCCGCTTGGAGTTTGCGAAGTAGACCAGCGCGACCAATGAAAATATCATGCGCGTGTACGGTCAAGCTGTAGGGAAGATCGCGTTGATTGCGCCGTTTCACATGTTTCATAACGTAGGCGCAGGTCGCGGGATGCGTAGCGAAATGTGCATGGACGTGGGAGATGCCAAGTTTGCGCAAGCGCTGACCGTTGTACACCGACTTTGGGAAAATCCCGAGCGTTCCGACGAAAGCGTTGAGGCTCTTTCGTGCCTCCCAGAGCAACGTCGCGAACGTCTTGAAGTACGTAATGGGGCTAGAAAACAATACAGAAAGGTTGGTCGCGATGATCGCGGGATTTAGAAACGGTGTATAGAGTGCGCGGCGATCCCAGTCTTCGGCTTCTGGATGCAAAGTCTGCGCGTTCTCCCTGAGTAGTGGCGCAATTTCGACGCGCTGGCCGAGCGCTTTCATCTGGATCAGCTCTCGCAGAATGAAAGTTTCGGTGACCGCGGGGAAGCGCGACATCACGACTGCTAAGGCATCGGGCTGGATGGAAGGATCTTTCACTGCCAGGAAGTATATCGGAGCGTTTAGGTCTGGTCAGATCGGTAGAGCTAAACCCTGATCGAAACTAGCTGGGGCCCGTCTGCATCTTTCTTGCGAACTGTTCTTTGCTCACGCAAGCGTGCTTCTTCTTCGAAGCGTCGAGCGTGTAGGATCTGCTTCGGAGGGGCGGTAGGGGCTTGGGACGCGGGAATTTCCATACTTTGTATGGATCGACTCATCGCGACCCTATTCTTGAGAACAGAGTGCGGCTTACGCGTATAATCGTGCGCCAGAGCGCTGCCAGAGAAAGGGATTTAGATTGTTTTCAAGACTTCTCATGATGTTGGTCCTCGTGTCCGGATGCGGCATGGGAACCGATTCGTCGGGACCGGCGAATGTTTTACGCCTAGCGACGACCACATCGACACGGGATTCAGGCCTTTTGGATGAACTCTTGCCGCTCTTCGAAGCAGAACAGGCGGTTCGTGTGGATGTTATTGCTGCTGGCACGGGCAAAGCGATTCAACTTGGTGTGGCGGGTGATGCGGACGTGATTCTCGTACACGCACGCAAAGCTGAGGACGCGTTCATGGCCGGCGGGCATGGTCTGCGTCGCGTGGACGTGATGTACAACCGTTTCGAGATGATCGGGCCGACCGACGATCCTGCCCATGTGAAGGGTCTTGATCCAACCGATGCCTTACACGCGATCGCGAGCTCGAAAGCACGCTTTGTTTCGCGTGGGGATGACAGTGGCACGCATAAGCGTGAACTCCAGCTCTGGGAGGGCGAACGAAAGACCTGGGACGACTACGTGGAAACGGGGCAGGGGATGGGGCGAACTTTGATCATCGCGGATCAGATGCGTGCCTACGTGCTGGTCGATCGAGGCACGTACCTCGCCTTCAAGAATAAGATCGAGCTCGTGCCGTTGGTCTCGGACTCTCCGAAGTTGATGAATCCATATGGCGCAATCACGGTCGCGCAACCGGGCGAATATCGAAAACGCATTGAGCTCGCCAATCGATTTCTGGATTTTTTAATTGCCCCGACGACCCAGGCGCGGATCGGTGAGTTTCGTGTCGCAGGCGAATCGCTCTTTACGCCAAGTCACGGTCAATGAATCTGATTCGCGATGCGATCGCCGAGGCATTTCATCTTATTTGGACGCTGGAACCGTTGGTCGTTTCGGCAGCGATCCGCACATTGGGGATTTCTATCTCCGCGGTCGTTTCATCCTCGCTGGTAGCGATCCCGATCGGGGTGCTGCTTGCACAGCGAGAGTTTGCCGGGCGCCAAGCTCTTGTTTTGGCATCGCGAGCCGGAATGGCGATCCCAACCGTTTTTATTGGATTGGTTTGCTACGCGTTGTTTTCACGACGCGGACCCTTGGGGCCGGCAGAGCTGCTCTATACCAGCGGTGGGATCATGATCGGTGAGATGGCGCTCGCGCTGCCGATTATGATTAGCTTGGTCCACGGCGCGGTGCGCGCACTGGATCCGCGCGTTGCAGAAACCGCGTCGGTCTTGGGTGCGGGACCGTGGCGCCGGCTGTTCACCTATCTTTCCGAAGCGCGTTCCGGAGTTCTGCTGGCATACCTCACCGCGTTTGGACGTTGCGTGACCGAGCTTGGCATCGCGATGATGGTCGGCGGGAATATTCTAGGTCGCACGCGGACGCTCGCCACGGCGACCGCATTGGAAACCGGCAAAGGTGAGTTTGCACGGGGAATGGCGATGGGGTTCGTACTTTTTTTGATCGCGGTTGGCGTCACTGGGTTTGTGATGTGGCTGGGTCGCGAGGAAAGACCGCGCAGATGATTCGACTATCCGAATTTTCCGTACAAGTGGAGGGCCGAATCATCTGTCGGGTACCCGAGCTGCACGTTGCGGCGGGAGAGCGGATCGCCATCATCGGCGCCAATGGTTCGGGCAAGACCACGTTGCTCCGTGTGCTCGCGGGTCTATCAAAGAACTTCCTTGGTGAATGCGAAGTGTCGATTGCCGATGAGCGGCGAGGGTACTTACATCAAAAGCCCTATCTTTTTCGCGGCAGTGTGCGTTCGAATGTGATGTACGGCTTGCGTGCCCGGCAGATTGAAATCGAAGCCGCGCGGAATATCGCAGAGCTTTGGATGGAGCGACTCGGTATCGCTGATCTTGCAGCGCGCGCGGTGGACGCACTTTCGGGCGGCGAACTGAAGCGTGTTGCCCTTGCACGCATGCTGGTGCTGGATCCCGCGTTGCTGCTATTGGATGAGCCCTTCGCGGATCTCGACTCAGCGGGAACCGAGGCGTTGATTGGCGTGCTCCGAAGTCTAGAGGATCGAACCGTGTTGATCGCGTCGCCCCATGAGGCTCCAACACAGCTTAATATGCGAGCCTGGCGCTTCGGTGACGCGGAGCGCGGATAAGCTATTCTTCGTGGCATGACAGAATTCGTCTATCAACCTATGTTTGAAATGGCCGAACCGGAGACCCCGTACCGGAAGCTCACGTCGGAGCATGTCTCTGTCGCCGAATTCGAGGGCCGCAAGGTCCTAAAAGTGGCAGCGGAAGCACTTGAATTGCTTGCGCGCGAAGCCATGGTCGATATCGCACACCTGCTTCGTCCAGCGCATCTCGCTCAGTTAAGTAAAATTCTCGACGACCCTGAAGCGTCAGATAATGATCGCTTTGTCGCACTCGAGTTACTCGTTAACGCGAATATTGCTTCCGGTGGTGTGTTGCCGGGATGCCAAGATACCGGGACTGCGATCGTGGTCGCACACAAGGGCGAAAACGTTTTCACCTTTGCGAACGATGAAGAAGCGCTTTCTCGAGGCATTTATCGTGCTTATCAGGAAAAGAATCTGCGCTACTCGCAAATGGCACCGCTCGATATGTACACCGAGAAAAACACGGGGAACAATCTTCCCGCGCAGATCGATATCTATGCCGATCCCGGTGACGAGTATCATTTCATGTTCATCGCCAAGGGCGGCGGCTCTGCGAACAAGAGTTTTCTGTATCAAGAGACCAAAGCGCTGCTCAACCCGTCGAGCCTGCTCACATTCGTTGCCCAGAAAATTCGCACCCTCGGCACGAGTGCCTGTCCGCCCTATCATCTTGCATTGGTCATCGGGGGTACTTCTGCCGAAGCCACCATGAAGACCGTCAAACTTGCGAGCACCCACTATTTGGACGGACTCCCAACCACAGGAAATGCGCAGGGTCGCGCTTTCCGTGATCTGGCGCTGGAAGAAGAAGTTCACAAGCTCTGCAACGAAACCGGAATCGGCGCACAGTTTGGCGGAAAGTACTTCGCACATGACGTGCGGGTGATTCGCTTGCCGCGTCATGGCGCTTCATGTCCCGTGGGACTTGGGGTCTCGTGTTCGGCTGACCGGCAGGCGCTCGGAAAAATTACACGCGACGGTATTTTCCTGGAGCAGCTCGAAACCCATCCAGCGAAGTACTTGCCGGATGTAATGCCTGAAGAGCTTGGTGGTGACGTCGTCAGCATCAACCTCAATCGCCCCATGTCTGAGATTCTTGCGGAGCTTTCCAACTATCCAATCGAAACAAGGCTCTCGCTTTCGGGGACGATGGTGGTTGCGCGAGATATCGCACACGCCAAGCTGAAAGAACGTCTCGATGCGGGTGAAGATCTGCCGCAGTATTTCAAAGACCATATGGTCTATTACGCGGGTCCCGCGAAAACGCCCGAGGGGCGCGCGTCGGGTTCGTTCGGGCCCACGACGGCGGGGCGCATGGATTCCTATGTCGAAGTTTTCCAGAGTCACGGTGGTAGCATGGTTATGCTTGCCAAAGGCAATCGCTCCGACGCGGTACGCAAATCATGCGAAGCCCACGGCGGTTTTTATCTGGGATCGATCGGTGGGCCCGCTGCACGACTCGCGGACCACAGCATTAAGAAAGTAGAAGTTCTCGAGTACGAGGAGCTAGGTATGGAGGCGATCTGGCGCATCGAAGTCGAAGACTTCCCCGCGTTTATCGTGACC
>JAJDAK010000012.1 GCA_029261895.1 Deltaproteobacteria bacterium | reverse complement strand
TTTCAACCAACGTCCCCATTTATTGCATTCAGTTCTTGAGGTTGGCTTTGACGGCTTCGATCTGATCGGGTTTCCCGATCAGCGATCGCTGCATTTTTTCCTCGAGACGCAGGCCCTCTTCGAGCGATACGAGTCCTGACTCGTTGAGAAGTTTCTTCCCTGCACGGATGGCGCTCGGCGATCGCTTCGCGATTTCTGCGGCCGTCTCATGTGCAGCAGTGTAGGGATCTTCACAGACGCGTGTTGCGAGCCCCAACGCATGGGCTTCGGTGCCAGAAATTACCCGACCCGAGAACGTGAGTTCCTTCGCGACATCGAGCCGCACTAACCGCCGTAGGGTTTGCGTACCGCTCATATCCGGGATCAAACCCCATTTGATCTCCATCACACTCAACTTGGCCTCAGGATGTACGAAGCGAATATCTGCGCCGAGTGCGATCTGCAGGCCGCCACCGTACGTCACCCCGTGAATCGCGGCGATCACCGGAACCGGCACTTCCTGCCAGACATAGGCCGCGCGTTGGGCGACGTTTGCTGGGCTCTGTTCGATGCGCCGCAGCAGAATCCCGGTATCCGATTCCTCATCCCGCTTGGCCATTGCGGCAAAACTCGCCATATCGAGTCCCGCACAAAAGGCGCGGCCTTCGCCCGAAAGCACGACCGCGCGAAGGGCGCTGTCCTGGGCGAGTTCCTCCCCAGCTTCAATCAGGCCGGTGAACATCGCTGGATCCAACGCATTCAGCTTCTCGGGACGGTTTAGCTTCACATCGGCCACGCCATCCCGAATGGAAACAGTCACGCGATCAGACATCAGCGGTCCTCCTTTTCGGCCCACGATCCTATCGTTCGGGCTGAAACTTGCCAACACGTTGACCCGGTTAGGGATTTTGGCAGGTTCTAGCGCTGGGTGAATGAGGAATTTTCGGTTAAGCGCGCGGACCCGCATGGGGCGGCCAGAGAAGGGGCACATCTGCTCATCTCCGGACGGCTGGATTTTCGCGATAGCGCGCGGCTTAAGCGGGCAATTCGTGGGCTGCTAAAACCCGAGGAATCGACGATTCGTTTCGATCTCTCAAATCTCCAAGCGCTGGACGGTGGCTCTACCGCAGTCCTACTCGCGCTGCAGCAAGAACTTCAAGCAGCGGGAAAAAACGCGGAAGTCATTGGCGCGGAAGACCGTGTGCGTGCGCTGCTGGAGCTGTATCAGAATCACGGCGCGTGCGCGCCCACATCGCCGCATTCCGCACCGCACCGGGTACCGATCTTCGAACAGATCGGCCGAACCAGCTTGGAAATACGCGATGCCCTGCAGAGTTGGTTCGCATACGTGGGAGACGTGCTTGCGCAAGCGCTGATTGCGATTCGGCTGCCCGCTACGGTGCATTGGCGCGACGTAGGTCGAATGATGGAGCGTGCGGGGGCGGATGGCCTGCCGATCGTGGCGCTGATTAATTTTCTGGTGGGCTTGGTGATGGGATTTCAAGCCGCGGTCCAACTTAAACAGATTGGCGCGAATCTCTTCGTTGCCGACCTGGTCGCGCTGGCGCAGACGCGCGAGCTCGGGCCACTGATGACTGCGATCGTGGTCGCGGGGCGCTCGGGCGCCGCGTTCGCAGCTGAAATCGGAACGATGCAAGTCTCCGAGGAAGTCGATGCGCTGCATACGTTGCGCCTCAATCCATATCGCTTCTTGGTATTCCCTCGCACGCTTGCGCTGATCATTGTCGTGCCGCTTCTGACGCTCGTCGCCGACTTCGTCGGCATTCTCGGTGGCCTCGTCGTGGGCGTCACCGGTTTAGACCTTTCGGTTAACGCGTATTTGATTGAGACGCGACTATCTCTTGACGCCTGGGATGTCTTCTCCGGCGTGCTTAAGAGTGTGTTTTTCGCGGGTGCCATCGCTTTGATCGCCTGTCAGCGTGGGCTCGCGACGCGGGGCGGTGCAGAGGGGGTGGGGCGCTCAACCACCTCTGCGGTTGTGGCGATCCTCTTTGCCATCATCGTGATCGATGCCGTGTTCACGGTTCTATATCACGTGTTTGATATTTAGATGATTGAAGTTGAAAACTTAGATATCGGTTTCGACAACGTCGTTCTCTTGGAGCACCTTGCGTTCCGTGTTGAGCACGGACAGGTCTTTGTGATTTTAGGTGGATCCGGTTGCGGAAAGTCGACACTGCTAAAGAACATGATGGGTCTGCTTCAGCCGATCGCAGGGAAAATTCTTATTCAAGGCACGCCGTTGAAGATTCAAGAGGGGGATCCGCCCCCGTTTGGCGTGCTCTTTCAGTCGGGTGCGCTCTTTGGCTCGATGACTTTGGCCCAAAATGTCTCGCTGCCACTCGAGAAATGGACGGGGCTTGATGATGACATCATCGACACCATTGTACGCAGTAAGTTGCGCTTGGTCGGGTTAGAGGGTTTTGAGAACTACATCCCAGCGGAATTGTCCGGTGGGATGAAAAAGCGTGCCGGAATCGCGCGTGCGCTGGCGTTGGAGCCGCCGCTGCTGTTTCTGGATGAACCGTCGGCTGGACTCGATCCGATTACAGCGGTCGAACTCGACGAGCTGATTCTCACGTTAAATCGCAATCTTGGAACGACCATGGTGATCGTCACGCATGAACTCGAGAGTATTTTAAAAATTGCTACTACCTGCATCGTGTTGGATCGCGATGCACGGGGCATTATCGCGGAAGGTGACCCGCGCGTGCTACGCGTAGAAAGTCAGGATCCGCGTGTGGTGAACTTCTTTAACCGACAAGCCGCAGGAGCCTAGTATGGCGACCTCAACCACCAATCATTGGAAGCTCGGCCTTTTCATCACGCTCGGTCTGGCGATCGCTGTCGGCGTGTTGATCTGGATCGGTTCGTACGGTCTGAATCGGCGCAGTGTTGAGGTCGTGACCTATTTCGACGAATCCGTTCAGGGTCTCGATATCGGTTCAGCGATCAAATTTCGTGGCGTTCCGATCGGGAGTGTGGTCGATATTGCGGTTGCGCCCGATCGACGCCGCGTCGAAATCACTTGCGAAGTTTATTCAGTTGAACTGCAGCGTTTGGGTCTCCAGGATACAACCAACTTCTCGTCGCCCGGTCGTGCTGCGGTTCCCGCTGGACTGCGTTTGCAGTTGGTGCCGATCGGTATCACGGGACTGAAGTTCCTCGAAGCGAACTTCTTCGATCCCGTGCGTTACCCACCCCCACATCTGCCTTTCAACGTGCCCTATAACTACCTGCCCTCCACACCGTCCACCTTGGTCAGTCTTGAAGAAGCGGTGATGGAAGCCATTTCGACGTTCCCCAAGCTCCAAGACCAAATCACCGCGACACTTAAGGAAGCCGAGGGCACGTTGATCTCGATTCAAACTCTGATGGATCCGTTTACCGAAGACGAAGCCGGGTTGGTAGGTTTGGTACAGCATCTTGAAGGTGCGGCCGCCAATCTCGAATCCGCGACCGCAGGCTTGGAGTCAGCGATGGCGGAAGCCCAAGTGGGTCAAACGACTGCATCGATTCGCAAGGCTGCTAACTCGGTGGCGGATGCGGCGCATGAAGCAACCGGGCTCCAAGGGGACGTGCGCGAAAGTATCGTTCGATTGCTGGATGCGCTTGAGTCGATTCGAACCTTGGCCGACACGTTAGAGCGCGATCCGAGCGCGCTCTTGCGCGGTCGATCGTTGCAATCCGGTCCGGAAGGGGGCAACTAGTGTGTCGATTGGGGATCGCTACTGTTTTAATCGTGCTGATGTCCGGCTGCGTGCTGGGCAGAGGCCCCGGAAATCCTCAGTACTACGAGCCCGCAGTGGTGGCACATAGCTCGGTCATGGATGCGCGGGCAGATTTGACGCTACGTCTGAACCCCGTCGCTGCGTCGGCGCATCTCAAGGAACGTTTGGTATGGCGTGACGCTGACGTCGAGCTTGGCTTTTATGATCTGCATCGCTGGACGCAACCCCCGGCGGCCTACGTCGATCGTCGGCTATCCGCGGAGCTGTTCGAGGTTTACGGGATTCGCAGAGCAAAAGCGGGTGCATATCCAACGCTCGATGTGAAACTACAAGCGTTTGACTTGGTGTTCGGCGACGAGCGTGTGGCCGTTGTCGATATTCACGTATTGCTCAGCGATGCGCGACGCATTTCACTCCTGGAAAAAACCTTTGTCACTACGTCTAAGGTCGAGCGACGAAATATCGAGTCCGCGTCGCGCGCGTTCGGCGATGCGCTAGAAGAAGCATTGCGCCAGATTTCTAGCGAAGTTGTTACCGCACTCGATGGCGCGAACTAAGTCGCTTTAGACAGTCCGACTTCAACGGAATCGTTGCCGAGCTTTGCCTGATGGACGAAGCGGTTGTTGCCGGCGACGTCGCCGCTGAGTTCGAGCTGAAGTGCAAGCGTCTGCTCGGCGATCGTCTCACGATATGCCTCTGCCGCCTGCTTCCACTCCGCCGGTAGCGCGAGGACGAGGTGAATGCGATCGGAGACATGAAGGTCGGCTTCTTTGCGCGCCTGTTGGATTACGCGGATGAGATCGCGTGCGCGACCTTCCTGCTCTAGGCCTTGATCAAGTTCGAGATCAAGGATCACGATCGCGTCGTTCGTTCCGAGTGCTCGGCAGGCAATGCCTTCTTTGGCGTCGACCAGAAGCTCGTATTCACCGGGCTCGAGTGTAATACCCGCGAGTTCAACGGTACCGTCGTCAAGCTGCCGCCATTCGCCCGATTTTGACGCACGAATTACGTCCTGCATTTTTCCGCCAAGCTTCTTGCCCAATTCTCGGGCGTTCACTTGGAGCTTGAACGCGGCATAGCGTTCAATGTCCAGAGAGAGTTCGACTTCCTTGACGTTGACTTCGTCCAGAATCAATTCCAAAAACGGCTTAAGACCGTCTAGATTTGCACCAGCGACGGTCAATTTACGAAGCGGCTGGCGCACGCGTACATCGTGCTCGCGTCGAACCGCGAGACCGGTAGAACAGACATCTCGCACGCGGTCCATGGTCGTAACCAAGTCTTGGTCGCGGGGAAGTTCTTTGGCATCTGGCCATTCACAGAGGTGCACCGAACGTTCGTCCGTGAGTCCGCGGTAGATTTCTTCGCCAATCAGCGGCAAAAATGGACTTGAGACCTTGAGCAGCGTGACGAGTGCGGTGTAGAGAGTGTCGTACGCGTTCTGTGTTTCTTCGGCTTCGTCGTGTCGCCAGAATCGATCGCGACTCCGACGGATGTACCAGTTATTGAGCGCGTCGACGAACGCAGTGATCTCGGTGCACACGCCAGGAAGGTCATAGACCTCCATCCGATCCTCGACCGCCTGTACCAGATCACCCACTTTGCTCAGGATGTAACGATCCAAGACATGGGGCGAATCCGTGCGGAATGTCGCGCGAATATTTTCCGAGTTCGCATAGAGGCAAAAGAACGAATACGCGTTCCAGATCGGATTGAGCACCAATCGAACGACCTCGCGAATTCCGTGGCCTTCACGATCGATCTGCAAATCATTGCCGCGAAGAATTGGCGACGCGACCAGAAACCAACGCAGCGCATCGGCTCCGTAGGTTTCAAACATTTCTTCAGGGCTAGGATAATTTTGCAAACGCTTGGAAAGCTTCTGGCCGGTTTCGTCGAGAACGACGCCGTGGCAGACACAGTTTAAAAACGGCGGACGGTCAAAAAGTGCAGTGGAGAGCACCATCAGCGTATAGAACCAGCCACGGGTTTGGGCGAGATACTCTGTGATGAAATCCGCGGGGAAGTGATTCTCAAACCATTCGCGATTTTCGAACGGGTAGTGGACCTGGGCAAACGGCATCGAACCCGACTCAAACCAGCAATCCAATACATCGGATACGCGCCGCATTTGGCTCTTGCCACTGGGATCATCCGGATTCGGACGCACGAGCTCATCGATGTACGGGCGATGCAGGTTATCGAGTCGTACACCGAAGTCGGCTTCGAGTTCTTCAATGCTGCCGTAAACGTCGATGCGGGGGTATTCAGGATTGTCGCTGCGCCAAACCGGAATCGGCGCGCCCCAGAAACGATTGCGACTAATGGACCAGTCGCGCGCCCCTTCGAGCCAGTTTCCGAAAAGGCCGTCGCGAATATGTTCTGGAACCCAACGAATCTGCTGATTCAATTCCACCATGCGCTCACGGAAATCGGTTACACGCACGAACCAGGATGACATGGCTTTGTAAATCAGTGGTGTACCCGTACGCCAACAATGCGGGTAATTGTGCAAATAGGTTTCATGCCGAATGAGAACGCTGCGTTCCTTGAGTTCGCGAATGATCGGCTTATTGGCATCGAAGACGTGTTGACCCACGTAGGTCGACACCGGTTCAGTGAATTTCCCGCCGTCATCGACCGGGCAAACCACGGGAATTTCAGCTGCGTTGCAGACGCTCATATCGTCTTCGCCAAAGCCCGGTGCCAGGTGGACGATGCCCGTGCCTTCTTCGGTGTTGACGAAGTCTGCACCGAGCACGACGAAGCTCTTTGGATTGTCGGCAAAGAACGGAAAAAGCGGACGGTAGCTGCGACCGACGAGCGCTTGGCCTTGGAGTGTACCGACACGTTCCGCGTCGCCGATTTCCTTTTGATATTTTTCGGCGGCTGCGGCGCCGATAACGAAGCGCTGACCGTCTGCGCGATAGATGGCGTACTCGATCTCGGGCCCGACGGCGAGCGCGAGATTGGAAGGCAGCGTCCACGGCGTTGTGGTCCAGACCCAGACACCGAGCGGATGAGGGTCGTCCGCTGTTGCTTCGAGCTCGAAGCGCACGGTAATCGCAGGATCTTGTTTTTCGCGATAGGAGTCGTCGAGGCGGGTCTCGAAATTCGAAAGCGGTGTTTCTGCCGCCCACGAGTAAGGCATGACCCGATAGCCTTCGTAGATGAGTCCTTTGCGATGGAGCTCTTTGAACGCCCACATCACGCTCTCCATGTAGGAGACGTCCATGGTCTTGTAGTCGTTCTCGAAATCCACCCAACGCGCCTGACGCGTGACGTAGTTTTCCCACTCCTGGGTGTACTTTTGCACCGACGTGCGGCATGTGTCGTTGAAGCGGTCGATGCCGTAGTCCATGATCTTTGCGCGGCCGGAAATTTCTAATTTTTTCTCGGCTTCCATTTCGGCGGGTAGTCCGTGACAGTCCCAACCGAAACGGCGCTCAACGCGGCGGCCACGCAAGGTCTGGTAGCGCGGCACGATGTCCTTCACGTAACCGGTCAGTAGATGGCCGTAGTGGGGAAGCCCGTTTGCGAACGGGGGTCCGTCGTAGAACACATATTCGTTCGACTCCGGCCGCCCCGCGACCGACTCCGCAAAGATCTTCTCTGCTTTCCAGAACTCGAGGACTCGCTTTTCGATTTCAGGAAATCGTGCTTGAGGCGGAACCTCCGGATAGGGCTTCTTGGCGTCGTGCGAACTCATGGCGCGAAGAAACTATCACCCGTCGCGGAAATGTCAGGACTGAGCAGGCGCGATGAACTCCAGTACGTTGCCGTCTGGGTCCTGAACCCAGATCTGACCGACCTCCGCGCGGGTCTCCATGACCTCGAGACCAAGATCGCGGAGTCCTTCGACGGTCTGCTGATAGTTCTCGACCCGAAACGCGGTATGTGGGGCGAGTGGACTCAGCTGAGCCGGTACGCGGCCAACGTCGACCCCCTGGGGTGCGACGATCAGATGGATCTGGCAGGCGCCTGCCTGATACCAGGCACCTGGGAACGGGAAGTCGGGGCGTTCGATTTCTTTCAGACCCAGCAGCTTACCGTAGAAGTTGCGCGCGCGGTCGATGTCTTGGACCGAGATCGAGACATGGTGTAACCGATCAGCAATCATCAATATCTCCTTGCCAGGCCAGTATACGTCACACTTTTTGGGCTGATCTGACCACTCCCTCTGGATGGATAGAGGACTTTTGGGAAGTCCTTTGGAGGCGTAAACTGTTGGGTCAAGTGGCTAGGGAAAGCGCAGGGGATTCTAAGAGGGCGACGCAAGGGTTGAGCGTCGCTGCAGATGCACGCCGTGAGCAGATTCTCGCGGGCGCAATGCAATGCTTTATCGAAGGTGGTTATCACGACACCACGATGGACCAGATTGCCGAACGCGCGGGCGTATCGAAGGGTGCGATCTATTGGTATTATCGAGGTAAGCGAGACGTCTTCCTCGCGCTGATGGATCAGACCATCGGTCAGTTCGCCTCCCAGGGCAGCGCGATCGAACGGGTCGAGAGCGGAGTCGATGGCATTCTCGCGGTGAGCCGCCTATTCCAACAACTGGTGAAGGAAAACCTACCGCTGGCGGAGTTGCGCCTGGAGTACCTCGCCCATGCGACCCGCGATGAGCCGATCCGCGCCAAGTTTCGTGATGGCTATCTGATTCTCACCCAGGTGATGGCAGCGCAGATCCATCGGGGTATTGAAGAAGGGGCCATCCGGCCCGTTGATGCCGAGGCCACGGCGATCAATTTCACGTCAACACTCGACGGTTTGCACATGCGTAAGGTGTTCTTGCCCAGTTTGGACCTCGAACGGCTTTGGCGCGAAGCTGAAGACCTGTTTTTGAGTTCTATCCGCGTGGCTTAGAGCCTTCCTGCTGACCTTCCTGTCAGCTCCCGTCCTCGTATGTCTTCAACGGTCAATCGATCGGCAGATTTCTGGCCATTGTTGCGGGTGTATTTACCCTCAAGTCGCAAACCGTCATTACCGATTTTCTCTTCCGGAGGGGCTGGCTCAAAGTGGAAGAGAGGACGACCATCGTGCGCAGCCTCGGAATTCGCATCGCGCTTCTCGCAGGGTTCTTGCTGTCCTGCGCTAACGCGCCTTTACTACCTCGAAACTCGCTCAATTTCTTCGCCCCGGCTCCGAGCTCGGATCCTTGGACTCATAAGGTGGACAATTGGCAGGAGCGTCACGCGGCTGATGCTGCGCCTGACGCGAAAGCGGGTCCTAATGACGGCCCCACCGATCTCGCGTTGGCATACTCGAGTTTTTCGCAGGAGCTACGTCGCGAGGTCGCGGCCGATACTGTGGCCTGGGTTCAAGGTCAGAGCCGCAAGCACTATCGCCCCGATGGCGAAAGTGATCATTGGGCTACGCTTGGCGAAGTGATTCGGACCGGTGGCGATGACTGCGACGGTTTAGATCTACTGACGTTTCAAACCCTGCGGAAGCTCGGCTTTAGCGGGCATGAGATCTTTCGTGCGATTGTCGTGGAAGACGGTAGCGGCCAGCACCATATGGTTACGCTTTGGTTTGAAGGTGGCGATCGCAGCGATCCGTTTGTTCTGGATCCGACGGGCGTCGTGACGTCCGCAATGGTGCGATTGTCCGAGGTCGGAGACTGGCAGCCGATCGAGCTCTTCAACGAGAGCGATCACTTTCGTGTCGAAACGGGTTTCCCGGCGACTTCCGTCGCTGAACGCTAGTCAGATCACCGGCTAAGATTCGCAACAAGTCCTACACTCAGCCTTATGAGCTTGGCTGGGGCTGAAGGGGACTTGGGTGCTGTACCCGATCCGTCGTATCCAACGACGAGTGCGCCTGATTCAGTGTATCCATGCCAGACGTTTGCCGCGTTTGCGGAGCCGTTGAATGGTATCGCGATGCCGTTCATCTGGTCACGTCTAGAAATGCCTCTCGAGAAGTCGATGGAGACGCTCTGGTGTGGCTTGAAGCTCCAAACCAAAGCGTGCCCCGAGGTGTGGATTACGTTGCACCATGGTCGGATTGCGATGAATGCGCATGGATGGGAAAGACTGCGTGCGCGCCTCGCAGATGCAGAGCCGGATCCGGCTCTGGTGGAACCCGCGCCGTCCGGATGGATGACCGTGGTGGATTACTGGGAGCGCTGGCGGTCGAAGCGTGCGCGCCGCGCCTGGCTTCAACGGCTAGAAAAGGCCGAGGCGGCGGGTGAGGTAGCGTTGATTCGTGCTGCATCGACGAATCCGGGGGACTTGGATACAGCGGAGTTGGCGCGAGGCCCCCTCGATGTGCGGAGCTGGACGGAGATTTTGATGGCGTGGCTAGGGGTGCGGCTGCTTGAGACCGACCTTCGGCGCAATGCGGTACGCGTGCAAGCGGCGATCGGCTTGGAGCAGCAGTTCGGCGCTGAATTGGGGCGTCGGCTTTCAAGTCGAGGTGCGGTTCATCACCCCGCGGAAGTGGGTTATATGACGGTCGATGAACGCTTGCGTGCAGTGCATGAGGTGTCGGGTGATTGGTCGAAGCGCGCGAGCGAACGCTACGAACGCGTTCAGCATTTTGTCGATCTCGATCTCCCGGAAGTCTTTTGGGGTCGACCCCGGGTCGGTTGCGAAAAAACAAGCTAGTCTCAGCGCGCCCAAATACGGTAGAAGAGCAAACGCAGTAGAAGGGGAATCTCTTGGCCAACAAGTCGAATGGTGTGAACGGGATCGGTACGCTCGAGCTCCCTCAACTACAGCTACCGAATCAGCACCCGTGCCATGAATGCGGTGCGTGTTGTAAGTATCTTGCGCTCGAGATCGATGATCCCAGTTCTTTTACCGATTATGAGAATACCTGCTGGTATCTCACGCATCGCGGGGTGTCGGTGTACATCGACTGGGAAGGCGATTGGTATCTTGAGTTTGAAACGGTCTGTGAGCATCTCAGCGAAGAAGCCACCTGTGGCATCTACGAAGAGCGGCCGAAGATCTGTTCCGACTTCTCGTGGAACGAGTGTGAGAAGACCACCAAGGAGTCGGCTTGGAAGTATCGTTTTACCAATCCGACAGAGATGATCGATTGGGTGAAGCGGAAGCGGCCGAAGGCGTATACGAAGTACCAGGCGGCGCGCGAAAAATTGAAGCGGAAACGCTCCGAGACGCGAAAAGAGCAAAAGCCCGCGCGCGTCGAGCAGGAGGCGACGGCTTAGTCGCCGTCTGGGTCGACTTCGATCTCTAGATCCCGTCGCAGTTCATCTGCGCGCCTCTCAGCCTTCACCCGCTCTTTTTCGATTTCAATCTGTAGGTCTTTGCGCAGGTCGTCATCGCGCGCGGTTTCAATTTCGAGGCGACGGCGTTGTAGATCAAGCAGTCGATTTTCCATCAGTCGATTGCGTTGAGCGAGCAATCGAGGTGGCAGGTCGGCAATGCCAGCTTTGTCGAGATAGCGCACGGTCACAGTGCGCGTTGCTTCGGTACCGTTGGTGGTTCGAGCGAACACTTCCAGTGTGTTGCGACCTACCTTGACCGGAACAAGCGCCGCGAAGGATCCGTCCGGGTTTTGGATTTGGTAGATCGCGGGCTTGTCATTACTACGGTTCCGAATCCGCAGTTCTTCGATTTCCGCTAAGTCCACCTGCTCGAAAACCGCACGCAGGTTCTTGGGTTCAAGAATGGGGGTAAAGACGCCAAGCGATACCCGGGCCATTTCCACAACCACAACCGGCTCTTCAAGCGCCTTGGGGCCGATGGCGAAGGTATCGATTCGAATGTCGTGTTTGGCGGCCATCATCGCTTTTGAAATTGCCATCCGCGCGTTTTGTAGTCGCGAGTTTTCAAATGGAAGTGTCGGCACACCGTCGGTGAGGAAGAGGATGACCTTGCGGGCGCCCTCGCGTTTTTCGCTGTATGCGCTCTGCGTTCCGAGAAGTTCGACCGTCGCACGGTTCACGGCCGAGACCATATTCGTCATGCCGGCCGGACCACGGTCGAGAATATCGTCGAGTCCACGCCTGACCTTCTCGAAATCGGTTGAGAGCGGTACTTCGGTGAAGGCATCCGGCTGCAGGGAATCATGATCCCCTGCGAAAGAAACGATTCCTACCCGGGTGGTGCGCGGGTCCAATTGATCGAGCATCATCTTCACGGCCGCAATCTCTGCGGCGAGAATGCTGTCGCCGCCGTCACTATTGGGCAGCGGAAGAATATCGCCCAGGATCGATAGATACTTGGATCCGCGGCGATGGCCGACCACGCCATCACCGTCAATGTCTGCCCCGGATGGAGTGGATGTGCTCTGCGATGTATCCAGTACGAAGACCAGGTCGAAGGTTTGAAACTCGCCAAAATGTGCCAGCGCGCGCCCGGCGACGAATGCCATTTGCCCGGGGTCGCCGATCACCGTTTCAGGAGCGGGTGCTTCAACCGTGAGATCGAGATCAGGATGTCGCGCCGCGACATCCTGTGCGACGGCGAACGCATCGGGCCAAACACCGAGCAGAAGAAGAACTGCGATAGGGCGCATCCATCTCATACCAGCGGTTCATCCTCTGCTGCGAGTGCACGACTCGTGTAGGCCGCCTCTTCCACACTTTCGGCGACCGCGTGGTGTACATCGGGGTGAAAGAGGCTGGGCACCAGCTCGCCAGGTTCGGCAAAACTTGCGATGGTTTTTGCCGCGGCGATCTTCATCTCCTGTGTAATTCGTCGTGCGCGCGCGTTGAGCGCACCGCGGAACAATCCCGGAAAACCGAGCGCATTATTGACGAAGCGACCGTCGGCGGCGAAAGCCGCGCCTGCTTGCAGCGCGGCTTTGGGTTGAATCTCAGGGTAGGGGTTGGATAACGCGAGAATGATCTGTCCCTCACGAACCTGCTGCGGTTCGATCAATCCGGGGCGCCCGGTTTGTGCGATCACGACGTTTGCTTCTGCCATCAGTGTATTTAGGTCGACCGGGCGGCCACCGAGCTCTTCGAGTCGATGGTGTGCGTCCTTCCGAACGTCGCTGCCGAGAATCTCTTTGACCCCGTAGGCGTCCAGTAGACGGGCGATGCCCATCCCCGCTGCGCCGAGGCCCACCAATCCGATCGATAGGTCCCGTAGATCTTGCTGGGTGGCTTCGGTCGCGTTGATCAACGCAGAGAGTGCAACGACGGCGGTTCCATGTTGATCGTCATGCATCACCGGAATAGGCAATGCTTCAATCAGGCGTCGCTCAATCTCAAAACACTCGGGTGCAGCGATATCTTCCAATTGGATCGCGCCGAAGGAGGGCGCGATCTGAATTACAGTTTCGACCAAGGTGTTGACATCGCGCGTCGGAATCAGAATCGGAATGCCGCTGAGCCCCACCAGGCGATCAAATAAAACGGATTTTCCTTCCATCACTGGAAGGCCGGCGTGGACGCCAATATTTCCGAGCCCAAGAATCGCGGTGCCGTTCGTCACGATCGCCACCGAAGAACCCAGCGCGGTGTAGTCATAGACCAGTTCTGGATTCCGATGAATCGCTTCGCAAACGCTGGCCACACCGGGTGTGTAGATCTTGCGTACGTCGCCAATGCGTTCAACCAACACCGTGCTTCGCATACGAATCTTCCCGCCTCGGTGAATTTCGAGGACCGGATCATAGATTCGATCGACTTCAATCCCTTCGAGCGACTCGATCTGTCGTAGCAATAACTCGATTTGTTCGTCGCTATCAAAATAGAGCTCGAACTCGCGGACGTTGAAGTCGCCTGCCGCGCGGAGTTTCACGATATCGCCGATATTCGCGCCGAACTCGCCGATCGTTTGCGCGAGGCGACCCAGAAAACCCGGTTCGTCGCGGATGAGGGCCCGCAAAATCCGAACTTTCTTCTCGTTTCCAACCGCCATGGGCACCCTTCGTACGGCCACCATATCTGAATAGCGGCGTATGCGACGTCGTCGGCAGGGTAGAGGATGCGGGGGGACGCTGCTACGCTCGCTTGCCGGAACGGGGGCGCGGACAGACACTATGCGACACGAACGAATTGAGGGCCATCCGCTCGGAGATGACCCATCCACAGCTGGGGCCAGAGGTTGGCGCAAGGCGTTTCTCATGCTGGCGTTCTTGGTTCCGTTGGCCGCTACTGGGGAACCTGCGGTCGTGATCGACCCGGGCCATGGCGGCACGGACTACGGCGCGAAGGGGCATTCCGGGCGATACGAGAAGGCCGTGGTGCTCAAAGTGGCGCGTGCGCTGGGCGATGCGTTGAAATCCCGCGATATCGAGTCTGCCTTTACACGCAAAGAGGATCGTTTCGTGTCACTCTCCGAGCGGACCGAACTTGCCAATCGCTCGGGCGCGACGCTGTATTTATCCATCCATGCGAACTCTGCGCCGGACCCCCAAGCCCGTGGATCCGAGACGTATTTTCTCTCGCTCGACGCGAGTGATGACGAGGCTCGTCGTGTCGCGATGACGGAAAACCAAGTTTTTAAGCAGGAGGGAACCGCGAGTGACGGGGGCGATGTGGTCGGGGCGATTCTTGGCGACTTGATTCGGACCGATCATTTGCGCGGCTCGAGTCGAATTGCGGCGGCGATTCAGCGGAAGTTGGGCAAACTACCGGGTCCGAGTCGTGGTGTGAAGCAAGCCCCGTTCGTGGTCTTAATGGGCGTGAATATGCCGGCCGCTTTGGTGGAGGTGGGTTTTTTGACGCATCCGGGTGAGGAACAGAAGTTAGAGAGTGTGGCGTATCGGAAGCGCGTCGCGAATCAAATCGCGGATGCCGTGGTGGAATTTTTAGAGAACCAACCCCGTGAAAGCACGGTCCCGCACGCGCGGGCCAAGGAGATTGATTGATGATCCGTTCAGATGGCCGAGCCAATGATCAGTTGCGTTCGGTCGAGTTTGAAATTGGTTTTGTGGAGAATCCGACCGGTTCGGCATTGATACGCATGGGTAAGACCGTGGTGCTTTGTACGGCGACGTTCGAAGAAACCGTGCCCGGGTTTCTGCGCGGAACGGGTCGAGGTTGGTTGACGGCGGAGTATTCGATGCTGCCGGGTTCGACCGACACGCGCAATCAACGTGAAGCGGCCAAGGGGAAAGTTTCGGGACGTACGCAGGAAATTCAACGGCTGGTCGGTCGGTCGCTGCGAGCCGTAGTGGATATGGAGGTCCTCGGCGAGCGCTGTTTTTACATCGACTGTGATGTTCTGCAAGCCGATGGCGGTACGCGAACCGCGGCCATCACGGGCGGCTACGTTGCCCTTGCGTCGGCGTGCCAGCGCCTTTTGGACTTGAAGTACCTCAAACAAAATCCGTTGCGTGATTCGATTGCTGCGATTTCCGTCGGGATTTTCGGTGGCGAAGCGTTGCTGGATCTACCGTATGAAGAAGACTCGCGGGCCGAGGTCGATATGAACATCGTGCAAACCGGCTCCGGTCGACTCGTCGAAGTACAAGGTACGGGTGAGGGCGGAACGTTTGATCGCGACGAGCTAAATCAGATGTTGGATTTGGGTCAAAAGGGTATCGCCGAGCTCACGGAACTACAAAAAAGCGCGCTTCGTGGATGAGTCGATTGCTGGTTGCCACGCGAAATTCCGGCAAAGTTCGCGAACTTCGTGAAATGTTGGCGTCGAGTCGGATCCAACTCGAAACGTTCATCGACCATCCCGACGTGGCGGATGTTGAAGAAACTGCATCGAGTTTTGAGGGCAACGCAGCACTGAAAGCGCGACACGCGGCCTTGGCGACCGGACTTTGGGCGCTTGCGGATGATTCAGGCCTGGAGGTGGACGCGTTGGACGGCGCACCGGGCGTGCATTCGGCGCGCTATGCGGGCACACATGGGGATGATGCCGCGAACAATGCCAAGCTGATTGATTCACTCGTAGGCGTGCGAAATCGAAGCGCGCGGTTTGTTTGTGTTACGTCGCTTGCGAATCCCGCGGGTGAACTGATGGCGACCGCACGCGGTGTGATAGAGGGTGAGATCATCGATGCCGCGTGTGGGGTAAATGGTTTCGGCTACGACCCTCACTTTAGACCCGTGGGCGAAGATCGAACCATGGCGGAGCTCGACCCTTTGGAAAAAGCCAAGATCAGTCATCGTGGGCAAGCCATTCGAGCCATTTTGCCGGAGATTCAGCGCCGGGTTGGTGGAGCGCAATAACTTGACGTTCCCTCGAATTTCCAAACTCTTGGGGCTGATCGTATTGGTCGGAATGGTGCTGGTATCTGGCGACTACGGAATCACAACAGATGAGTACGCACAGCATAAGTATGGTGAGCATGTACTGAATTTCTACCTCACAGGATCGCTCGACGATAACGCGCTTCGTTATAGCAATCTATACTACTACGGTGGGCTCTTTGACGGGCTCTGCGCCGGGTTGCACCGCGTGCTTCCAATGGTCGATGTTTGGGATCTTCGCCATGCGATGAATGCGTTCTTCGGTTGGATCGCGATGGTCTTCGCAGCGCTTCTTGCATCGCGTGCGTATGGGAGACGAGCGGGTGTACTGACATTTCTATTTTTGTTGATATCGCCGCGGTTCTTTGGGCATAGCATGAACAATCCCAAGGACATTCCGTTCGCGACCTTCTACATCGCATCGCTCTATTACATGTTTGTGTTTGCGGATGAGTTCCCAAAGCCTGCACGTAAAACACTTCTGAAACTTGTTGCTTGCATTGCGCTTGCGATCAATGTCCGGGTGGGTGGCGTGCTATTGATTTGTTATCTCGGACTGCTGTCGCTGCATTTATTGTTTCGTCACCGTATTTGGCAGGAACGAAGAGACTTGTTCTCGCTTGGGTGGAAGCTCAGTGGAGTCGCGCTCGGCGCTTTTCTCTTCGGAACGTTGTTTTGGCCTTGGGCCATGCAGAATCCCTTTATAAGGGTTCCAGAGGCGCTCCAGGCGGCTTCGCATTTTCCGTGGAGTGGTCACATGCTCTTCCGAGGCGAACTCGTGGATGCAAGCCAGTTACCCTGGAGCTACGTACCAGTTTTCTTCGGGGTCACCGCGCCGCTTATTGTTGTATTGGGCTTCTTGCTAAGTCCGGTACTGCTCCGGCTGGAACTTCGAACGAAGACATGCTGGATCTTTTTTGCGGTCGTGTTTCCCGTTGTCTACGTGGTGATGGCTGAGTCCGTATTATACAACGGTACACGGCATCTATTGTTCATCTATCCACCCTTGGTTGTGCTGGCGGCGGGTGCCTGGGCACAGCTTACCCGGGGAAATGGAACGCAACGTTTGGCCGCGGGGAGCTTGGCGTTGCTCTTACTTCTACTGTGTATCGAACCGATGCGATTTTATTTTCGCAATCATCCGAACGAGGTCGTGTATTTCAACCCTCTGGTCGGGGGTGTGGCGGGCGCCTACGGAAGCTATGAGATCGACTATTGGGGCAACTGCTATCGCGAAGCCATGCATTGGATTGGAACAGAATCCGATGGTCCGACGCGATTCTACAGTGCCAGGGTAGGTAACATACCCGCGCTTGAGGCTGTCGCGTATTCACATCTGCAAGAAGTAGAGAACCCAAGCGAGGCTGACTTTATTGTGGATCTCGTCGAGAGTGCACCCGAGAAAGTGGATTGGCAAATCGCTCAGCCTGGGTTTGTTCATCAGGTCGAGGTGGATGGCGTCCCGCTCTGTTTCATTCATCGCGGCGATGGCCTACCGTCGCCCGTCGATGAACGCTACGGCGGTTTTATCAACGCGGTCGAGACCGCACCCAAGTCCTCGGACTGGGCCTGGCATAGCGTGCCTTTTTCGGGCGGCGAACGGTCTGCATACCGTGTATGCCTCGGACCGATTTGTCCCGGTATTGTGGAATGGTCCGTGATGCAACCGATCGAGATCAATGGCCGCGGTGTGTTGCGACTCGATACCTTGATACGGGGCGCTCGTTGGTTGAATTGGATTCAACCCGTTGAAGATCGGATATCAACCTATGTCGACAACGACGATTTTTCCGCGGTCGGGTTTCGTCTGCGCCGCGAACGTTCACTCGATCGTTATGAACAGACCGCGATCTTTGATTCCAATGCAAATCAACTCTGGTTTCAGGAGTTCAAGACCTCGAAGGTATTCGGATTAAAGGAACTCGAGTTTGAGGGGGCGTACGACGTTCCGCCAGGGGTTCGAGATATGTTTTCATCGGTCTTCTATGCGCGCTCATTTGACTACAGTTCAGATGAGATCCACGCGCTTCCATTCTTCCATAATGAACGCCTCTGTGAGATGACGTTGCAGGGCCAAGGCGAAGGGCAGGTCACGATCGCACTTGGGGCCTACGACGCCCACCGGGTCCATCTGTACCTCGAATGCGAGCAACGACCGCTCGTTAAGGAGCCCATAGTGCTTTGGGTCTCGCGGGACCCACGCGCGCTGCTGTTGAAATTCGAGGTCCCGTTGCCGTGGGGGCAGTTCACGGTCGAGCTCGACCGCTATGAGCCTGGCGTGGACCTCCCGGACGTCGCGAGTCCGGACTTAGCGCGTTAACGGCGGGCCTTGCCCGCCTGCGCGCACGGCTACGCAGCTTCGCTTTGCTCCGTGTCCGCCTCTCGAATCACGCGGGCGCCGCGAGGCGGCTTGCCGGGGTCTTAGTGGCGCTAGAAGCAGGTACGCAGTAACGTGCCGTGTGCGCAGGGCGGCTTTGCCGCCCGATAACGCACTAAGTCGGGGCGTGGCGCAGTTGGTAGCGCACCTGCTTTGGGAGCAGGGGGTCGCCAGTTCGAGTCTGGCCGCCCCGACCAGTCTTAGCGCGTTAGCAGGCGGGCCTTGCCCGCCTGCGCGCACGGCAGCCGACACCGACACCCACGCCGTTCGGTGGGGACCTTCCGAGCGATCCGAGAAGCGAGCGTAGACCTAATGGTTCGTTCGTCGATGGAGATCCGTGACAACGACGCGGTGCACGCAAGGGTTATACGGGGCGACCCAGTGTCTCAATAGGACAGGTCACGCGAGGCGCAGGCGGAAGAGGCGAGGTCGACCTTACGCCCTTGACGCGCATGAATACTAGGCGCGAAACCGCGCTCGATCTCTTTCGAGGCGCGATTGATGATGCGATCAAGAAGGTAAAGAGATCGGATCCCGGTGCCAAAGGAGCAACGCTGACGGTTAGATCTGGGCATCGGACGCTCGCCAAGGCGGCCCGTGACATCGTCGATGAGAGGGCCGCCAACGGTGAGGACATCATCGCTGAAACCAACCCTAAAACGAAAGAGACCACGATTGTCGTGGACTTCGCTCCGCTATAGCGGACGTTAGTTTTGGATCGCGCGATCTCGCTCTTGCATGCGCCGTCGGAACGCTTGTTCGGACGGCGTAAGCGGGAACTTGTCGTGTGAGATGCGCACGAGCTCGTTGAGTCGTCGGTCGAGTTCCTCACGATACGATTCGAGTTTGTCTCCCTCCGCATCCTTCGGTATCGAGAGCGGTTCGCCGCAGAGAAAGATCAGCCGCCCAAACGGGAACGGAACCACAGTTTGGTCCCAGCTTGGAAGAAGCCAACGACGGCTGGCCCAAATACGCAGTGGGTGTAGGGGTACGCCAAGCTCGCGTGCCATCAAGACGATGCCGGTTTTGGATTTGAATGCAGGGCCACGGGGACCGTCGGTGACTAAGCCCGTGAGCAATGAGCCGCGACGCTCGGCGAGTTCAAGTAGCTCGTTGAGGGCTGTCCGACCTCCGCTGGAACTTGAACCTCGAACCGGGATGCAACCCGTGCGCTCGACGGCGGCCGCGATGAGGTCACCGTGCCGGCTGTTGCTGATCATGGTTGCTGCCGTTCGTCCTCCGTAAATCAGCGGTCCCATGAAAATTTCCTGGTGCCAGCAGCAACCTAGCGAGACACCGCCAGCATCGGCTGCCTTGTAGAAGACGTCCATGTTGACGCGTTCGATGCGGCTGGTCCTAAGGACCAACCAAAGGTAGCCACGAAAAAGTGGTGGGACGATGCGGAGGAGCAAACGGAAGCGCCAATTCAGCTTCGGCGCGGGGGTTGTTTGATGCGTCGACATGGCGACACTTTAGCGCAGAGATTAGTGCCGTGTGTCGAGTAGCGTCAGATTTCCGTGGGCGATCGCGTTCGCAGGGTCAATCGCGAGAACTTCCTGGTAGCGACCACGCGCGTCCTCGACACGGCCGAGAGCGAAAAGCGCGTTCCCGAGATTGTTGAGCGCGGGAACCGCGTTCGGGTTGTTTCGCACGATGGCTTCGAAGTAGGGCAGGCTGCGCTCGAATGCACCGCGTTTCGCAAAAAGGGTTGCGAGTTCGTATTGCGCGGCTGGATCGTCGGGTTGCAGATGTAGATAATACTCGAGCTCACGCTCCGCGACATCGTAGCGTTCCAGTTTGAGCGCCGTCATACCCCAGCGATAGCGCAGGCGTGAATAGTCCGGCGCAAGTTCGACCGCACGCTCGAAGTGATCGGCTGCGTCCTCGTAACGTGCATCGCCGTAGAGCGCGGCGCCTAAGAAAGTATGGGCCTGCGCGTTCTCGGGTTCGATCTCCACCGCGCGCGAGAAGAGTGTGACCCCGTCCCTCCAGTATTGAGTTTGTACGAAAGTCAGACTGCCTAACGCAAGTGCAAGCAATGGCGTGATAACTCCCAGACTTCGGGGTTTCCACCGCGCGAGCGACCACGCGGTGGCGAACGCGATACCAATCGACGGGATGTAGGTGAAACGGTCGGCCATTGCCTGAGCGCCCACTTGAACCAAGCCGAGCACTGGAACCAATGTTCCAAGAAACCAAAGCCAACCGCTGAATAGATGGCGATCACGCGCTGCAACGCGCCAAACCGCAGCGCTGATGCCTGCGATAGCGATGAGCGAGATGAATGTCTTCAGTGAAAATAAAGACGGTCCGCGATGCATGTAGAGCGGAGAAAGGTTAACTGGCCAGATGGTCATCACCAGGTAGTTGAAATAACTTTGCAGTGCGTTCGCGATGCGTATGTCAACAGTGTACGTGCTTAAAGATTGAAGCGCGCCGCTCTTCTGTTGCGCAAAAACTGTGATGACACTGGCAAGAATGCTGAGTGCAAAGAGTGGCCACTTCTCGCGAATCGCAGCTGGCAGCGTCTTTCGCCATGACGCGAAATTCCAGCGCGTATGTGGCCAATAGTCGAGTAGTACGAGAGCGCATGGCAGGGTGACGAGCATGGCTTTAGACATGAGTCCCAGTGAGAAGGTAAGCAGCATGAAGATGTAGCGGATTCGCGATGGGCGAATCGTGTAGCGCGTGTAGAGCCAACACGTCAGCACCCAAAAGAACGCGGCGAGCACATCTTTGCGTTCGGAAATCCAGGCGACTGACTCCACGCGAAGCGGGTGCAAGCCAAATAGTACCGCGACCAATAAACTCGGTAGCAGCGCGCGGGTGAGGCCGAGTAGCCAGCCGAAGAGTATGACGGTCGTAGCGGCATGAATCAGGATGTTTGTCGCGTGATGGCCGCGAGGCTCCGTGCCGTAGAGCTCCACGTCCAACATATGCGAGAGCCATGTTACCGGGTGCCAATTTGCAGAATGGGTATGGGTAAATGCCCAAACCGCACCCGTTGGCGTCAATCCCGCCAGCACGTTGGGGTTTTCGGTCAGGTATTCTGGGTCATCATGGTTGAGGAACGCATGGTTTAGCGCGGGCGCGAACGCGATCCAGATTGCGGCGAAGAGCGCTAGTGCCGCCAAGCAGGCGGGTTTCCAATCCTCTTGTCGCATCCGTGGCTTGCCCATCAAAGAACAAATCGGCGCGCCAGCCTTGGGCCTTAGATTCCGCGTGTGCGGCCAGGATTCGCTAGTTTATGCGGCGCTTAATCCTCCCGAAAGGCACCCCGAGCGATGGATCTGCGTCAGCGTATCGAACTTGGTTTTGTGACTTGGGGTCATTGGGTTGTGCGCCACCGACTAAGCGTGGTCGGTGTGGTGACCCTGTTGACCGCTTTGGCTTGCAGTCAATTGCCCCGGCTTTGGATCGACAATTCGATCGAAGGCTTCCTGCTAAAAGACGACCCAACACGAGTGATCTACGACGAATTTCGTCAAGAGTTCGGCCGTGACGAACGCGCGATTATTGCGATTCGTCCCCAAGCGATTTTCGACTTCACGTTCTTGGAGAAGCTAAAAGCTTTTCACGAAGAACTCGAAGGCGTTCGCTACGTCGCCGAAGTCGACAGCATGATCAATGCGCGAAATACGCGCGGCGAGGCTGATGAACTCATCGTCGAAGACCTTCTAGAAAACTGGCCTGAAACGGATGCAGACCTTGCTGTTTTGAAGGCGCGCGTTCTGAGTAATCCGCTCTACGAGAATCTTTTGATTTCAGAAGCGGGCACGCTCACAACCGTGTCGATCGAGCTTCAGATGTATACCGACCAGGTCGGTAACGACGATCTGGAAGGTTTCGACGATGTGGCCGATGCCGAGCCCGTCTATCTGAGTCACGACGAGAGCATCATCGCGATGGCGGGCATTCGCGAAATCATGGCACGTTACGAGGCACCGGATTTCGAACTGTACTTGGCTGGCGCCCCCGCGCTCAACGAGCGACTCAATGCTGCGACGAGTCGTGACATGGTTCTGTTCACTGGGCTGTCGGTGATATTTATCGCGATCGCGCTCTACGGACTGTTTCGACGTATGTCTGCGGTCATCATTCCGATCGCAATCATATTCCCATCGCTGCTCGTGACGCTCGCACTGATGGCGATCATGAATACGCCCATGTCTACGATTACGTCGATTCTCCCTGGTTTTTTGTTGACCGTCGGCATTTGTGACTCGATCCACTTGCTGACCATCACCTTTCAGGAGATTGAGGGCGGTCGCTCCAAGAACGACGCGATCGCACGGGCACTCGGGCACTCGGGCTTGGCGATTCTGATGACGAGTGTTACGACCGCGGGCGGTCTAGCCTCATTCTCGACCGCGACGCTTGCGCCGATTCGGAATCTCGGACTCTTTGCACCCGCTGGTGTGATGCTCGCATTCATCTACAGCGTCACGCTGCTTCCGGCGCTTCTGAGTATGATGCCGTTGCGGGTCGGGGTCGACCGTCCGGCGGCGCCGCAGTTTATCGGCCGAGTCTTGGCGTTCTTTGCATCGATTTCGACTCAATATCCTTGGCGGATCGTTTTCGGTACGGTTCTGATTCTGCTGCTGTCGTTGAGCGGAATTCTTCGTCTGAACTTTTCGCATAACGCGATGACGTGGTTTCCAAAACATGAACCACTTCGGATCGCGACTGGAATTATCGATAAAGAACTGCGTGGGACTCTGCCGGTGGAGTTGTTGATTCGGACCGGAACTCAGGACGACATAAAGAACCCGGAGCGTCTGAATCAGATCGACGAGATTAAGACCTACGCCGAAACGCTGGACGGCGATGAGCTATTCATCGGTAAGGCGGTTGCGATCACAGACATCGTGAAAGAGACCCACAAAGCGTTGAACGAGGGTGATCAAAAGGCCTACGTAATTCCGCAAAACGATCGCCTCGTTGCCCAAGAACTTCTGCTCTTCGAGAACAGCGGCACGGATGACCTGGAGGACGTGGTCGACAGTCAGTTCAGCACCGCTCGGATTTCGATGAAGGTTCCCCAAGTGGACGCAATGCTATTTCCGCCGCTGCTGAGCGAATTGGAAACGCATGTTCGCAGTGTTCTACCGACGGGCACCGAAATCGAGATCACGGGTTTGATGACCTTATTGGGGCGCACGTTTACCCAGGTACTGACCAGCATGGTGCGCTCGTACGTACTCGCGCTTTTAATCATCACACCGCTGATGATGCTGCTGCTTGGCAGTCTGCGAGGCGGATTAGTGAGTATGGTGCCCAATCTAACGCCGATTATTTTGACACTAGGCTTGATGGGATGGTTCGATATTCCACTCGATGGTTCGACACTGCTCGTTGGCGGTATTCTGCTGGGTGTTGCCGTTGATGATACGATCCACTTCATGCACAACTTTGCGCGATACTACGCTGAAACAGGAGATGCGGTCGTCGCGGTAAATCGTAGTTTGCAGACCGCAGGCGCCGCGATGTTTTTGACCTCTTTGGTTTTGGTCTGCGGTTTTGGCACCTATGTCTTCGGGTATATGCTCAGTGTTGGCAGGCTGGGTTATCTCTCGGCATTCACGGCGATTGCTGCGTTTCTTGCCGACATAACGATCGCCCCGGCATTGATGGTATTGGTTTCGCGTTGGAAGGAGCGACGAGCGTGAATGTGATTGCCGATCTCTGTATCGTGCCGCTCGGAACAGAGATCTCACTTTCGCGGTACATTGCCGCGGCGCTCGATGAACTCGAAAGCGCAGGCCTTCATTGCGAGTTGCATGCGTACGGGACCAATGTGGAAGGCGAGTACGATCTGGTATTTGCGACACTGAAGCGATGTCTGGAACGCATTCACGAAATGGGTGCGCCGCGTGTGACCTGTACCATCAAGCTTGGCACGCGAACCGATCGCGAACAGTCGATGCAAGACAAGATCGATAGTGTGGAGAAACTACGATGAAGACGATGGTGCTGATCGTCACTGTGACGTTGGTCCTGGGTATGATGGGCTGCGCAACGGGTCGGCATACCGGCCCGCCACCGAGGTACGATTTCTTTGCAGCGTCTGAGCCGGATGATCCGTCGTGGAAGCTTCGCGTTAATGCTTGGCAAGCCGCGAGACATAACGACCTTGTTCAAGAGCATGAGGTTCCGGCCGATGGAACTGAATTGGCATCCGCCTATGCGAGTTTCTCCGAGCGGCTTCGATTCGATATCGTGGTGGAAACCGTAAAATGGGTGCAGCTCTACGGGGCATTTTACTATCAGACCGATACAGGCCGGGATATTTGGCCAACGCTCCGACAGGTGCTCGAGGCGGGTGTGGACGATTGCGACGGCATGGACCTGCTTACGTTTGAACTGCTACGCCGACTGGGATTCGAAAAGGGCGAAATCTACCGTACGGTTTTCCATCACCAACCGACGGAGCGCTACCACATGGTCACGCTCTGGTTTCCCGCTGGGCCGGATGATGATCCGTACGTGCTTGATCCCACGGGTGATGTATCGCGCGTGGTGAAGCGCCTCTCGCTGGTGCGGGAATGGCAGCCGCTACGAATCTTCGACGAAACGGCGTCCTTTCCCGTCGTCAAAGCGGGAGCGAGGTCGACCGCGCAGCGCTAGAATGCCGGCATCTCATGCGTATTGCGATCGCCCAAATCAACACCACGATCGGTGATTTCGACGGTAACGTCGGTAAGATCCGTGGAGCCCTCGACCGAGCCCGTGCCGAAGCGGCGGATCTCGTTCTGCTACCTGAGTTGGCCAGCTGTGGCTACCCGCCGATGGATCTGCTGGAGCGGCCGAGTTTTCTCGAGGCGCATGCGCGCGCATTGGAGCAGATCCAAGCGGGGGTTGGAGATCTCGCGTTGGTGACGGGTGCGATTCTTCCCGCGCCGGCCGGTAGCACGCGTCGACTGCAGAATGTCGCAATTGCGATGCTTCGTGGTGAGATCAAAGCGATTCAGGCGAAGACGTTGCTACCGACCTACGACGTCTTTGATGAGTCGCGCTATTTCGAACCGGCGCGGCAGCGGCGGTGTTGGGAGTACGGCGGTTATACGATCGGACTCGCAATCTGTGAGGACCTATGGAGCGGTGAGTTCTGGGGCGAGAATCGCCCGTACCCCGTCGATCCGATTCAAGAGCTTGTGGACGACGGTGCGGATCTTATTTTAGCCGTCTCTGCCTCGCCGTTTGAAAGTGGAAAGATCGAATTTCGTGAAGCCATGCTTGCAGATGCGGCACGTCGTCACCGTGTACCGATTCTGTTTTCGAATTTGGTAGGGGGTAATGACGAACTTGTCTTCGACGGCAGTAGTTTCGTGGTCAATCGCGACGGTGAGATCACCGATCGACTTGCACGCTTCGAGTCGGACTTTCGGGTGGTCGAGTTGGATGAACTTGAAGATGCGACCGCTGCGTCAGCGCTCGAAGATGATATTGAACTCTTGGAGCGCGCGCTGGTGCTGGGAATTCATGACTATTTGAACAAGCTCGGTATGTCTCGCGCGGTGATCGGTCTTTCCGGTGGTATTGATTCCGCCGTTACCGCGCATTTAGCATCTCTCGCGCTCGGTCCTGAGAACGTGCTCGGTGTACTGATGCCGGGCCCGTTTTCATCGGAACACAGTATCGCGGACGCCGAAGCCTTGGGCAGAAATCTGGGGATAGAAACCCGCGTGGTGCGCATCGATTCGATATACAAATCGTTTCTTGAACAGTTTCACACTTTATTTGGCCCGGCGGAAACATACGGCGTCACGCAGGAAAATATTCAAGCGCGCGTGCGTGGAAGTTTACTGATGGCCGTGAGCAATCAAGAAAATCGCATCGTGCTGGCCACTGGAAACAAGAGTGAACTCTCGGTTGGGTACACGACGCTTTACGGTGATCTTGTCGGAGGACTCGCGGTCATCGGCGACGTATTGAAACGCGACGTGTACCGACTGGCACGGTACGCCAATCACGAGACGGAACGGATCCCTGAGAACACGATTCAGAAGCCGCCATCGGCCGAGCTCGCACCCGACCAAAAGGACTCTGATTCGTTACCCCCATACCCCGTGCTTGATGAAATTCTTTCGCAGGTGATCGAGCGTGGTCGGCCCGCCGATCAAGTCGACATCCCCGACGGTTCAACCCGGGAGACCGTTGGCTGGGTGCTGCAGCAGGTCGATCGCAATGAGTACAAGCGGCGGCAAGCGCCGCTCGTGCTTCGCGTCAGTGCCAAGGCATTTGGGACCGGGCGCCGGCTGCCGATTGTGCATCGCAGCGATTGGGGGAGCTGATTTGTCACGCGTTCTAGCTGCGATGCTTCTGCTGACGGTGCTGGGGTGCAGTCTTTTCGCGAAACCACGTTCGGCTCCGCTCGAAGACTGGAAATTGCGAGCGGCTGAACTGCGGCAGCTCTCTTTCGAGACGCCGGTTGGCTTCGAGTGGATCGAGCGCGAGCGCATGCGCGCTTTGGTTCGCGATGAGATTGAGTCGCGCTATTCGTCGGAGTTCGTGATGCAGTACCGGGACGCCTATGCGGCCTTGGGTGTGCTGCCGCCGGACATCGATTTGTTGAAGACGTTTTTGGATCTGAATGCCGCGGAGCTTGCGGGCTTGTATAGTCCGCGTGTCCGCACGATGTATGTCGTGGAAGACATCGAAGTAAATGACCCGGGTCAGGCATCGTTGACTGTGGTTCATGAATTGGTGCATGCGTTGCAGCATCAACATTTTCCGCAGACCATGTTGATTCTTCAGGAACTGCGTCACAACGACGACCTCACGACTGCGGTTTCAGCGGTGCTCGAGGGAGATGCGTCGTTTACGATGCTCGGTGCGACTACAAACGCATCCTTTGGTCGTAGCATCGAGACGGCGGAGCACGTCCAGAAAATGTGGCTGGAACGCCAGGACCATACCGATGGTGTATTGGGACAAACGCCCCGGCTTCTGCGGTCCTCGCTATTTTTTCCCTACGCATACGGCACGGTGGGTGCGGCACGTTCGTACGAACGCGCGGGGAACGCGGGCCTCGACGAGTGGCTCGAGAATCCACCGCTTTCTACGATGCAGCTGATGTATCCCGATGATCGTGACCCGATTACGTTCGTAAAACTGCCGGTGAGGGGGTTGGGCAGACGTATCGCGAAGCGCGGCTGCAAAGTCGGCCATCACAACGTTGCGGGTGCGGTGACGATCGAGGTGCTATTCGAAGAACATGATGGTATGCGGGTCGACTCGCTACTGCCCCAGTGGAACGGCGACCGATTCCTACAGATTCGATGCGGTGAGAAGTCGGAGCTGTTTTGGATCAGTGTTTGGGACGATGTCCACGCTGCGAAACAATTCGCTTCTGCATACCGCGAGATTGCTGATTCCGTCGTATCGAAGCATCACTTAGCGGGTCGTCCGCGAGTTATGCAAGATCGAGAAAAGGTCTGGATCTACACGCCCGGACTCGCAGGTGACCTTGAGTGGATCCAGCGCCGCGCTGAGTTTCGTGTGATCCCGAGCCTTGATGCGTGGCGCGCAGCGGGTTGCTTCCCGGAATCGCCGTGTCCGGTGAGCCCGCAGCCTGCGCTACCTTCAACAGCCACGCGCCCGTAGCTCAACTGGATAGAGCGCCGGGTTTCTACCCCGGAAGTTGGGGGTTCGAGTCCTCCCGGGCGCGCCATTCGAGAGGATTCGCACGGGCCGAGCCGCAAACTGCGGCTCGGCCCGCAGTAACCCTACATAGCGGGTCCGAAGACTGAATTATGCGTATCGTTATGCCAGCCGCTGAGCGTGCCGGTCGCACCCTCGGCGCCGACGAGCTTGGTGAAGATCATTCCGGCATCGGTCAGAAGATCGACCACGGCTACCGGAATCGCGCCGATGCCCATCGCAAACGTCTTCACGCGCGTTTCCACGACTGCGCCCGCGTCACCCTGCGGATCCAAGTAATTCCCCGCAGCTTCGGGCAGATTCTTGCGGTCTCCCGCATGAAAACCTTCGAGTGCCCCGGTTCCCATTTGAGAGATCCCAAGTGCTACGCGTCGAATCGGTTGGCTGATCAGTCCGCCCAAGAAGGGTTCGACCACATTGTTGTCATCGAGTACGGAGACAATGTCTCCCACGATTCCGATCAGCGATGCGCTGATCAAACTGCCGCCACCGATCAGATCTCCAGCGGGATCCAATGCGGTTGAAGCCAACGAATCCACGGCTCCACCGACATCGGGGCCCGCTTCAGCGGTGACTGGTGTGATGCATAAGAAAACGGCTAGAAAAGCCGCGCCCCAAAAGGACAGTTCCAGGGGTTTACTCATCGCGATCATGATGTTCCTCCTGCGCAGACAATGACGCGCAGTCACAAACGGTATCGTAGTGCACAGCTTGTCAACAGGAGGTGTGTTGTTAGTGACCCGATCACAATGGGCCTTTGCCTTCGTTTTGTCAGCGAGTTGGATCCTCACGACAGAGTAAGAAGTAGTTGGGCAATTCCTTTTCTGCGCGGGTGGCTCGCCCAATGTAGACGTGCTCGGAGACACGGCGCAGATAGTCGACCATCCCGTTATAAATGAATCGGGAGAGCCGGTATTTATTGTCGTGAATCTCGGGCCAATCCGACGGACGAGCATGCGGCACGCGGCGATAGTCGATTGCCACGCCACCGAGCGGGCTTTCCGAATCGTAGGCAACGAAATACCCGGGTCCGGTCAGCGGCGCGAGCCAAGTAGCCGGTTGGTAGTTATAGCCCCAGAGCACATCGGCTGATTCATCGGCCGACGGTCGACAGAAGCGTTTCTGGAAGCGCGTAAATGCCGGCAGTGAGTTCTTGCCGTGGAAAATCACCGGTTTCAACGGTCCAAGCGACGCCGGTACGAGGTCTTGAATGCTGACTCCGTGTCCCTCACATGCGTTCCAGATCTTCGCCTGACCGCTACCGTCGATCGATTCCATCATCGCGATGCGTTGATCGGACGATACTTCTTCGATGACCTTGGCCAAGTCCTCGCGATTGACCAGCGTAGCCTGGAGTGCGCGTGCAATGTTTTCGATATCGCTCATCATTGACCTCCTGGTGGTGACTATAACTCGCTGGCAATCTGCTGTGCTGATCGATGGGCCAACGCCATGCAAGTCAGCATCGGGTTGACGGAAGGGCTCGAAGGAATCACGCCCGTATCCGTGATGAAGAGATTCTCCCAATCATGGCAGCGACCGAATTCATCAACGACGCCATGCTGTGGGTTGCCGTGCATGCGGGTTGAGCCGAAGACGTGGGTACCCGCGAGTACGAAATCGCTGTGTCGATACTCCCGATCACGCAAGGTCTCCGCCTCTTCAAGCGAGAACAATTCATCGGGTACGCGGCCGATTCCTGGTAGGACTTTCCGCGCGCCAGCCGCGAAAAACATTTCGGTGAGAATCCACGACACGCGCCCCAATACTTGCAAATCATCGGGATGAAATTTCCACGTCAGCTTCGGTGTCATGCTGCCGCGCCTTGCGCGCACGCGACCGAAGGACTGCTTGGTTGACACGAAACCGTCCCAGATTGCGGAGTAGGGCGTTTCAGCGAGCCGCTCCTTCAACGCATGACCAAAGCCGGGCATCCGCACCGCGATGACGTTGGGTGCCGCCCAAAGGGTTTCAAGTTTGAATCCCTCCCTCAGGAATTCCAGCGATTGATAGCCCTGTGTTGCGCCGAACTGCGGGTCGGTACGCTCGGGAAAAATCCCCATGATCCCTACACCTGGATGGAACTGAAGATTCCGGCCGACATGCCCTGAATCGTTCGCCGCGTTGTCGCTGTGTTTCAGGATGAGCGGTGTGGCGAGTACACCCGCGGCCAAGACGATCTTCTTGGTACGAATCTCGAAGCGATGCGAAGTCTTTCCGGTGAAAGGCTGCACGACCTGGCCGGTAAGGCCGATCGCTCGTGCACCGTCGGTAAGGATGCGTTGTACTTGAACCGAAGTCAGTACCCGCGCGCCCGCGCGCACGGCTTCCGGTACGTAACTGATGTCCATGCTTTGTTTTGCACGTGCGCGGCAACCGGTGAAACATTCGCCGCTTCCGCGGCAGCCTCTAACGTTGCGTGGCATCGGTTCGCTCGAATAGCCGAGCGTTTTGCACGCATCACGAAATAAAGTGTTGCGACGCCCCATTACATTGGGAGGTGTCGGGCCGATGCCGAGAAACTTCTCAACCGCGTCGTAGTGGGGGTCGAGATCTTTTCGCGTGGTTCGCGAGAGTTCAAACTCAGCACACCATTGATCCAAAGTGAAATCCGGTGCGCGCACGCTAATCGCGGAATTGACCAAAGACCCCCCGCCCAGAGCGTTGGCTTGCATCGTTGCCAGCATGGTCCCACGCGTTGTGCGGAGTCCACCTTCGCGCATCACGCGTGCCATCGAATAGCCGCCGTCCTGCACAAAGTCGTCAGGCGTGTAGGGCGGGCCCTCTTCGAGCAGTAAAACGTCATGACCCGCGCAGGCAAGTTCTTTCGCAACGACTGCGCCGCCAGGGCCGGAGCCCACGACAACGACGTCGGTTTCCTCGTGAAAGTCTGCGTCGTATTCTGCGAAGACGCGTACGTTGCCCGCGTTCATTGCGGCACCTCGTAGCCAGGCTCGGTGGGTCCGCTTGGAATGAGTGGAATCGTGTTGGGAATGGGTGTGAGGTCGTGACGCGTTACGCTGATTTGGCTCGGCGGTCGACCGATACGTGGCCAGAGCAAGTCGGCTTCGATCACGGGTGTAGAAAATCGTTTGGGTCCCAGACCGAGATGGCCGAGCACCTGCCCATCGCCCAAATACGCGGTACCGAGAATCGCGCGGAAAGCGGTGAAGACCAGGCGTTGCCAGCCGTAACGACCGGCGTGCCAGCTACGCATGTACGCGACCTGCCCGTGTAGGGTTAAGCGCGTAAAGCGCCGGCGGCCGCCACGACCGTCGGCCGGGAAAATAATTGTGCCGTGTTCGAGCAGGAAGAAGAGCATGCGTATCAAACGACGCTGGGTGGTGGGGAGTAGGCGCAGATACCCATCGAGATAGCGCGGAACGCCGGCTTCGCTTCCCGACGGTGGCAATGGGCCGCCTTCAGGAAAGATCACGTCTGCTGCTGCCGCGAGAAACGCAGCTTCACCTCGGGCGAGCAGGCGAATGCCTTGCGGTCTTTTCGGGTAGCCCCAAAAGACGCGCATGGCGGCCAGCATCGAAAGGCCCGCGATTACGATCCACACCCAAATCACGCGGCCACGATAGCGCGAATTGGGGTCGGTTGACTAACATCCATTTGTGTCCGACACGAATTCAAAACCCGGCGCACTTGGCCGACCGAATTACATTACGCCCAAGGGCCATGCAAAGTTGGTTGCGGAGCTCGATCAGCTTTGGAAAGTGGAGCGCCCAAGGGTGACGCGTGAGGTCTCTGACGCAGCGGCAATGGGGGATCGTTCCGAAAACGCGGAATACATTTATGGCAAGAAGCGCTTGCGCGAAATCGATCGACGCTTGCGATACCTTTCGAAGCGGCTGGATGACCTTAAGGTCGTGCCACCGCCAGAGGACCCGCCCGATCGTGCGTTTTTCGGCGCTTGGGTCACGGTGGAAGACGAGGCGGGCGACGAATCGCGGTATCGCTTGGTGGGTCCCGATGAGACCGATGTCGATCACGGTGAGATCAGTATCGATTCGCCCGTGGGTCGCGTTTTACTGGGAAAATGCGAAGGCGACGAAGTCACGGTGCAACGACCCAAGGGACGCGCGACATTCCAAGTGGTCGCGGTCGAATACGAAAAGCCCTAGTTCCAGATACCGGGTGCGAGATCGCGGCTCCAGCGTGCAAACGCGAGCCCGATCAACAGGCAACCTTCCGTGCGCGAGAGTCGCCAACCGCTGCGCATGAACAGCAGCAGGATGCCCACCATTCCCACCATCATGAAGACGCCGCGCGTCGCGGTGGGATTAATTCCGAGTGGATGAATGAACGCGGCTAACCCAAGTACTCCGAGTAAGTTGAAGATATCGCTGCCAATTAACATTCCCGCCATCATCTCGGTGCGACCTTGCTTGCCGGCGATCAACGCGGTCGCGAGTTCGGGCAACGACGTGCCACCCGCCACGATCGTAATGCCGATCGCCCATTCCTCTATGCCCCACATCCGTGCAAGCACTGAGGCCGAGTCGACGAGGAAATGCGCGCCAGCGAGGATGGCCGCTAGGCCGGTGGCGAGGCGAATGTAGTCGAAGGGTGTCGCGACACCGCAGGTCAAATCATCGAGGCTGTGAATCTCATCACGACCCCGGTGGATCATGTATGCGATGTACCCGCCGAGCAGCGCCATCATCAACAAACCTTCGGCGCGTCCGAGCGTGTGATCCAACAAAAACACCAAAAGCAACGCCGAGGAAAACAGCAGGACCGGTGTGTCGCGAAAGACGATGGGTCGCGATGTTGGAATCGTCCAAATCACCGCGCAACTGCCGAGAATCAGTCCAGCATTGAAAATATTGGAACCGACGACGTTGCCGACAGAGATATCGGGTTGGCCTTCGAATGCGGCCAAGAGCGTCACACAAATCTCGGGCGAGGACGTGCCGAGTGCGACGATGGTTGCGCCGATAATCAGATCGGGAAGTTTGAAGCGCCGAGCGATGCGCGAGGCGGCCATCACGACCCATTCAGCGCCGAACCAAAGCAGTGCGACGGAGAACAGCAAGATACAACCGTGAAGCGCTGGATTCACGGTCATTTCTTTCGAGCCGCGTGCCTTTCCTGTCGTCTACGCTCGATCTCCGCTGCGATCCGATCGGGCGCGTATCGCTCACGCTCTTTTTCGGTGTGGCGATTGAGTCGATCTCGTAGCTCGGGGTCGGCCAATGCGAGAATACGCGCCGCAAGCAGTGCGCCATTCTTGGAACCGTTAATCGCGACCGCAGCGACGGGAGTGCCGGGAGGCATCTGCAGCGATGCAAGCGCGGCGTCCACGCCTTGAATTGCGCCGACGGCGATTGGCACGGCGATCACCGGCAAGCGTGAAAACGCTGCGGCGACTCCAGCGAGATGTGCGGCCATGCCGGCAAACGCGATGATGACTTCGAAGCCTTCCTTCTCGGCGTTGCGTGCGGTCTCTGCGGCGGCGTCGGGTGTGCGGTGGGCGGAGACCACACGGATATCGCTGGGAATTTCGAGCTCCTCCAACATTTCCTGGCATTGAAGGACCAAATCGAGGTCGCTCGCACTTCCCGACACCAAAAGTACGCGCGGTCGCGCGGTCTGTGTCGTGTTCGTAGCCATGAAATCGAGTCCTCCTAGCTCGCGCGTTTGCTGGTCGCGAGAATGATATAGCCCAGGATACCTGAGATCAGCGACGCAGAGAAAATTCCGATCTTTGCAGGGTCAAGAAGGTCGCCGCTGACCGCGAGCCCAGCCACGAAAAGCGCCATCGTGAAGCCGATTCCGGCCAGGCAGCCAGCGCCGAGCATCATACGCCAGGTCGCGCCCGTAGGGAGCCGCGCGACGCCGAGTTTGACGAAGATCCAACTTATGGCCATCACACCGATCGGCTTGCCGAGAGTGAGCCCGCAGAAGACGGCCATTTGAACCGGATGTGCGAACGCATCCATCTTCAGCACCACCCCGGCGTTCGCGAGGGCGAAGAGCGGCATGATGAGAAATGCCGACCATGGATGAAGCGCGCGCTCGAGCCGCAGCAACGGGGAGCGCGTTTCCCGTGCGGTGATTTCCAACTGCTGCAGGGCGTCGTTGGGTGCCTCGTGGTGGTCCGACCAGCCCTCGCCTTGGAGAAAGTCTTTGATCTTTTCGATGCTGTCGGAGAACGGTCTCTGACCCAGCCAGGGATATGCCGGTGTGATCAAGCCTAGAATTACGCCAGCGATGGTGGAATGAACTCCCGAAGCCAAGAACGCGCACCAGATCAAGCCACCGATAAAGGTATAGATCCACACATTGCGAACACCCGCGTAGTTGAGCAGCATGCAAAAGCCAAAGCCCATGAAGCCGAGCACGAGTGGCAGCATTGAAAGATCGTCGGTGTATCCGATGGCAATCACGATGACCGCACCGATATCGTCCGCGATCGCCAGTGTCAGCAGCATCACGCGCAATCCGTGGGGTACGCGCGGTCCCAGCAGGGCCATTACGCCGACGACGAACGCGATATCGGTTGCCATCGGAATGCCCCAGCCACGCTCGCCAGCCTCTCCGTATTGGAAAAGAAGATAGATGGCCGCGGGTGCGACCATCCCGCCGAGTGCCGCTGCCAGCGGTAGCGCGGCACGTTTGGGGTCATTCAGCTCACCGGAGACGAATTCTCGTTTGATTTCGAGACCGACGACGAAGAAAAAGATCGTCATGAGTGCATCGTTGATCCAATGGTGCAGCGTCATGTTGAGCTGGAACTCGCCGATCCCCACGAAGATTGGAGTGTGGAGGATGTGAAAGTACGTATCTGAGGCGCCTGAGTTCGCCCAGACCAGTGCGATGACGGCACAGACGAGCAGCACCACACCACTGGCGGCTTCGATATGCAGAAAGCGGCGCAGCGGCTCAATGACCCGGTCGACCGCGCGAGCGGGCAATGCGGGTAGGGCGAAACCGACTGGGGGTTTGAGTTCGCTCAAAGGGACATTCCTCCTGAATACGGGCCGTCGACCGTGTACCTGGGAATTACCACGCTGGCAATAGCTGGACTTCAGGGTTGACGGATTCAGGCGTATGACGATAGATTCAGTAACTGACATGAGTGTCAGTCCCGCATTAAAATCAGCCCCGCAACGCAGCCGAGAGGCCACGAGCCAGCGGCTCCGTGCGAGCGCGCGAACACTCTTCGCGGAGCGCGGGCTCCACAAGGTCACGACGCACGAAATCGCCAACCGCGCCGGTGTAGCGTCCGGAACCTTCTATCTGCATTTCAAAGACAAGCATGATCTCTTTCGGGAGATCGTTTTCGAAGCCATCGAGTCGCTCAAGGCCAGGCTTGAAGTCGCGCGCCAAGAAGACAGCCGTGATCATCTGGCAGCCATGCGCCAACGCGCGTCCGAGTTGCTTCGCTTCGCCGAAGAAAACGGCGACGTCGTGCGCATTCTCTTTGGCCGTGATCACGCCGGCGGAGGGCTGGGTGCTGACGTTTTAGATCACCTAGTCGGATGGGTTGCGGAGGATTTGGAACACCGCCGCTCGCATGCGGAGGTGCCAGTGATGACCGATCCCATGGTGGCCGCGCAGGCCATCGTGGGTATGTGGGCTCGAGTGATTACCTGGTGGGCGGAGTCTCAACCGGGGACCGATCGAGACACCGTGTTGGAAACGCTTGTCACGATGCAACTCTCGGGAGTGATCGGGATTCAATCAGATATATGTGGCTAGAAGGAACGTAACCATGCCTGACCATATTACGCACGATCCTATTTACAACGCAGTTGATCCGCGCGATTTTCCATCGATGATCGATGTCGAGCGTTACGGTGAACGTACCGATGCGTTCGATGAGATCATCTCAGCGACGGTGGATCATTTCTGGGACCCAACCGATCCCGCGTATCTCGACTTCAATGACGATGATTTCGACATGAAGCACGATACGTTGATGCCGCGCGATTTCATTATGGAGATGAACACCGCGGTCACGGATCGTCTCGATGAAGGTCAGCAAATTGAGTTGGTGAACCAGAGCACGCGTTGGTCGCTCTCCAGCATTTTGCACGGCGAGCAAGGCGCGCTTTCGCTCTCGGCGAGTCTCTGTCACATCCTTCGTGATCCGGGCGCGCAGGAATACGCGGCGAATCAAACGCGAGAAGAAGCACGACATGTCACCGCGTTTTCGATGTACATCAAACATCGCTTCGGCACGCCGCTCCCCGTCGGCAAAACGTTAGGCGGGTTGCTCAACGAAGTCGTGCTCGCGCCTGAGGTTTATAAGAAACTTGTCGGGATGCAGATGTTGATCGAAGGTCTTGCGATGGGAGCGTTTGCGACGATCCATTCGAAGACGCGTGATCCGTTGCTGCGGCGTATGGTGCAGTTGGTCATGACCGATGAAGCGTTTCATCATCGCTTTGGAAAAATTTGGGCGGATCGAACGGTGCCCAAACTGACTACTGAGGAACACGAGAAGGTCGAAGACTGGGCGGCGCGTTGTTTCGAAACCATCTTCTACAACCTGGTGAGCCCGGAGCAGAAGCAGGTGATCTATCAACAGTTCGGTTTGGATTGGGAATGGGTTAGAAGTGCGGTCGCGGAATCCTTCGGTGACGAAGATCGGCGTCGGCTGATGCGTCAGGGCACGAATATTTTCCGCGTCTTGATCAAGACGTTACTCAAGGCCGGCATCATCACGGATCGCACGGCGCCGCTATATGCCGCATGGGTTGATATGAAAGAGCTTGAAGCGGAGAGCGATGAAACCGTGGGTGAAGCGGTCGCGCAGGACGGCATCGCCTATCTGCGTGACATCAACCGAAATCGCAAAAAGATCGGGCGTGCGCTCCGCGCCTAAGGACTAGGTGGCAGGTCCGGGCCGTCCACCCGGAGGCTCGCGGTAGGTGATGAAGCCGTGCGTGGGGTCGTAGGGCGAAACGCCGCATTGCACGCGATCGCCTGAAATGACCCGGATATGGAACCGACGCATGCGCCCGCTGAGCTGCGCAGTGATGGTATGTCCATTGTCGAGCGTGATGCGGTAGCGGCCGCCGCCGAGAATTTTATCCACTGTACCGCTGACCTGGATGAGGTCTTTCTTAGCCATTCAGTTCCTGTCGTCGATTTCCCCAAGTCGGGCGGGCCGCATTATAGGGTACGCTCGCCTTCGATGCTCAGTAGCGCGGGGGCGGCTTCGGTCTGAATCGTCGTGTGAACGATCCCGTATTTCTGGTGCAGCAACTGATGGACCTGTCGTCGGGCGGCCTCGGCATCGGCGCCGGATACCAAGTCGACATGTGCGCTCATGGAGAAGAATCCTGAGGAAACCGTCCAGATATGCAGGTCATGGACGGCTTTGATGCCCGCGATGTCGACGACCTCTTTGGCAATTTCTTGAAGGTTGAGGTGGCGGGGTACGCCGTCGAGCAGAATTCCGATGGATTCCCGGACCAGATGCACCGCGCTGCCCACGACCAGCAAGGCGATCACCAGTCCTGCGAGCGCGTCAGCGGGGGTCCAGTTCCAAAGCCAGATCGATAGGCCTGCGACAATCGCCGCGACCGAGCCGAGCGCGTCGCCGATCACGTGGAAGAGCGCGGCTTTTGTATTCAGGTTGCGGTGGGCGGCGGGCTGCAGGATTTTCGCAGAAACCAAATTGGCCGCGAGTCCGATCACCGCGATCGTGATCATCGGTAGCGGATCAATGCTGCGTGGCTCCCAAAGGCGTTCCAGCGACTCGAATAGGATGGCGACGCTCACGCCGCCAAGCAGGACGCCGTTCCCAAGCGCAGCCAGGATCTCCACGCGCCCGTAACCAAAGCTCATTTGCGCGTCACGCGGGCGGCTCGCGAGATAGGCTGCGAAGAGTGCCACGGTGAGTGCGCCGACGTCGGTCAGCATGTGGCCAGCGTCGGCGAGCAACGCGATGGATCCGGTGATTACGCCTCCGACCAGTTCAAGGATGAAAATCGTAGCTGTAATTGCGAGTGCGGCGCGCAAGCGGCTGCGGCTCGAGGCTTCGTGGCCCCCGTGGTCATGTCCCATGCTGGGTAGCGTGGCGTCTTTGACGGAATGCAACAAGTGGGGCGCCGGTCACGCTAGAATGCCGGCCTGGATCACGCAGGAGGAGTCTCATGACCATGGCATGGCGTTTACCCACTTACATCATTCTGACGCTCGTGACGATCGGGCCGCTCGGCAGTTATAGCGGGCTGCTCGGGCCGGACGCGGGCTTTGGCCTGTTCTTCATGGGGGTCGTGCTTGCCGCGGTCTTCGGCATGATCTTCGCTGGCGCCGCCGCGTTTGCCGCGGCCTGGGGACGGAGCTGGCGACCTCAAGCCTTGAAAGCTGCATTGGTGCCCGTTTTGCTCTTCCTTATCGTTTTCGCCACGCGTCTTCGCGATCCCGCGCCGATGATCAACGACATCACCACAGACCTCGAAAACCCACCCGCGATGCGGGTCGATGTTGCTGCAGCGGCGTCGCCGTTGCCCGAGGCGGACGAACCGACGGATCTCGCCGAGATTCAGCGCGCTGCTTATCCAGACATCCAACCCGTCTCTCTCAGCCTTGCACCCGCGCAAGCGTTCGAGCAGGCACTTGCGATCGCTGAAGCAAACGCGGATTGGGAGATCATCGAAGCCAATGCCGTACAGGGGATCATTCGCGCGACGTCGACCAGCAAAGTTTTCCGCTTCGTCGACGATATCGTGATTCGTCTGACACCCGAGGGGGCAGGCACGCGAATCGACATGCGATCGAAATCACGGTTGGGACGGGGCGACCTAGGCGCTAACGCGGCGCGCATTCGACAATTTCTTTCGGCGCTGCAGGCGGGGTAACGGTCGCGGACCCAAAATGAAAAAGCCGGTGACCGCGTAGGCCACCGGCTTTAATTCATCGTCGACTCGTTTAGGAGTCTGAGTCACCCTTTAGCGCGGATTCGATCATTGCGCTGATACCCTCGACCGAACGGTTCTGAACCTTCTTACCGTTCAAGTAGAGCGTCGGCGTACCGCGAACGCCCACCGCCTGACCTTGTTTGAAGTCGGACGAAATGGCTTCGTCGTATTTCGCGCGATTGGCTTCGAGATCCGACTTGAACTTCGCAAGATCAAGGCCGGCCTTCGTGGCCATGTCGTCGAAATTCGCAGCGTTGAGTGCACTCTGATTCGCGAAGATCGCATCGTGCATTTCCCAGAACTTACCCTGTGCCTGAGCGGCCATGGATGCGGCTGCCGCCGGGCGTGCGGCCTGGTGGAAGCTCAGCGGGAAGTGCTTGAACGCTACCTTCAAGTCGTTTGGATACTTATCCATCAGCGACTTGATTAGCGGGTTCACGCGTGAGCAGTACGGACACTGAAAGTCAGAGTACTCGACCAACGTGACCTTGGCTTCTGCCTTACCCTTGATGGGCGCGTTCGCTAGATCGATGTCATAAACCTTATTCGGGTCTTCCTGCGGGGCCTGAGGCCGTCGAGCCGCCGGAGCCGCTTTGGCGGTCTTCATGTCGTCTTCGATCTTCTTGAGCTTCGCAAGGATCTTCTTGTTTTGTTCAATAAGCTGTTCCGCCTGATCACTGCTCGACGGTTGGCAGCCTGCCAACGTCAACGCGAAAATCATCGCGACGGTTCCAAATATTCGCTGCTTCATGGCCCGAAATCTCCTCTCATCTACTGAGCAATATCCCAGTTGTTATCGCCCCAAACTGCATCTGGACGATTCACTGGAATCGCTGGGGGCTCGAATCCTACTACATCGCATGACCCGATTTCGAGTGCCACTGGAAACACCCGCACCACAGTATCGGTTCAGTGGCGGGTTGGACGGGAAAGTTGCGGTGAATCTTCAACTTCAAGCGCAGGCAACCCGGGTGCAGGGCCGACCGCTAGCCCCGCTGGCGGTACCAGGCGTTGATCCCGATGAGCAGCAGCACCTCAGGGAGTAGGAATGCGAAGGAATAGAAGTATTTCAGTGTTTGTTGCAGCGTGAACGGGTCTTGATGGGGCGTCCAGGTTTTCGCGCGGATTCCAATATGCCGTTCGTCCTCCGCGAGCCAACGAACCGCGTTCAGCAGAAGATCCACGTTATACAGGGTGGGCAGGCGTCGATTCGAGGCGAAATCTCTATCGCCGAAGATGACCAGGCGAGCTTCCTGTCCTTCGCGCGGGTAGCTGCCGGCCGCCACCAACGGAATTTCCCGACCTCCGAGTTCGCCGGGATCCGGTTGGGTTGGACGGCCCTGCAATGCCGCCCGGGTGTCGCTTTCGATCCACGCATGCTCGCTTGAAAATGCGATCCCGCCGATTCGATCGTCGGGTTCAGGTTTACGTACAGAGAGTACCGCGCGTGTTCCCGGCAGGAGAGTCATGGTCCGCGGCCCCATCTTGCGAGTGATGGCGTGGAAGGTGTTATAGCGATTGACCAGGAGACTGATGGGATCCGGATCTTCGATCAGTGGACTCACCGCGCGGTCCGAAACCACACCGGGAGGGAGCTCGAACCCCCATTCTTCAAGCAAGCCATTAAAGTTGATGTCGATTTCGGGTTCGAGGAATACGAGCGCACGCCCGCCGCCATTGAGGTAGCCGCGCAGTATTTCGATTTCGGCATCGAGCCAATCGCGCTGCGGTGCAGCCAAGATTAAAAACGCGGCGTCTGTGGGAATTTCCGTCAGTGCGGGGCCCACCAGACCGCGCGGCTCGATACCGACATTGCGAAGAGATGCAGCAAGCTCGGAGAACCCGAGCGGGGTGGTGTTTGCGAGATCGACTTCACCGTGTCCAAACATGAAGTAGGCGTAGATCTGCTGCTTCTTCAGCAAACGGATCAATGCGTTGGTGATATTTTCTTCGTTCGGAAAGCCAACGAGTTCGCAATTCTGGTCGCGGCATGCGAGCACGGTCACTTCGAATGCGTTGAGCAGCGGTTGTGCGTAGCTCGGGGCTTCGGCCAGCAGAAGTTCGCGCGCATCGATTTTGTCGCATGCCGATTCGTAGCTTCGAATTAGTAAGTTCACGTCGCGCGCAAGATGCGTGTCTTTGAAAAATAGGAGTTCTGCGGGTGTACCCGACGGGTCCTCTGCGAGCTCCTTGCAAACTTCGACGGTCTGCTCGGCGAGCGTGTAGCTCCGTTCGATCGTGAAGTCCAAGTATCCGGCCCAGTGGCGTCCCGCGGTATTGATCGCGACCACTGCGAGGATGACAGTGGTGAGAATGAGCGCCCAGCGCAGCATCACGCGGCGAGCGAATGTGCCCCGAAAGCCCTGAAAGCGTCGGGTCTCCTGAATCGCTACAAAGACCAGCAAGCCGGGTCCGACACTGAGATTGATCACGGAAAAGATCGAGAGTTCGTCGGTCGTGTAGTACGCCGCGACGCCTGCCAAGATCATTACCAAGCCCGCGGATGCCATGAATCGCATTAGCGGGCCCTCGAGAGTTCGAGGGCGCTCAGCGAGACGGTGAAACCGATCACGACCGCGCCACCAAAATAGAGCAGGTTTCGCAGTTCGATCACGCCGCGTGCAAAGCCTTCAAAGCGCGTTTGCAATGCCAAGGTACGCATGAACCCTGCTACGTTTTCGCTGAGCGCAGGTTCGAGCCAACTGAAATCGAGGAAGATGAATGGAATCGCGTAGGCGAGAATTGCCGCGACGATCTGGCTCTGCGTGAGCGATGAACAGGCTAAACCGATTGCCGCGATGGCGGTACCGTACGCGAAGAGTCCGAAGTAAAGCGTGAGTAGGTGGGCAATACCGAGCCCGCTTTGATTGACGACAATCGTCGGATAGATCGCACTGGCGGCCAAGATCAGCAATACGAAGAAGAATGTCGTTGCATACTTTGCGAGCACGACTTCCCAGCTCCGAAGCGGGGTGGTGAGCAGAAGCTCATCGGTTCCTTGCGCGCGCTCCTCGGCGAATACGCGCATCGTAATCAAAGGCACGACCGCTAAAAGAAAGAGACTGAAATCATTGGAGAGCGGAATGAACAGGTCGTTCAGTGCGTTTACGTGAATTGGTATCGTGCCCGCGTCAAAGCTGCGACTCGAAACCGCTTCTGATTGAATCACGAAAAGCAGGCGGTTGTACGCGAGGATGTGCTGGAAAAAATACACGCCCGAAAGCGAGACGAACGAAGTTAGCACGATGTAGGCGATCGGCGATGCAAAGAGCGTCCGAAGCTCTTTCACGAAAAGTGCCGCGAGTCGATGAATCAAGCTTCTGGAACCTCTTGGGTGCTGCTCAAGAAAAATTCTTCCAACTGTCCCGTACCCCCGAACTCGTCGCTCCCGCTGATATGTACGAGCCGTCCACGGTTCAAGAGTGCGACGCGGTTACAGCATGCTTCCGCTTCGCGAAGCTGGTGGGTGCAAAGCAAAACGGTATGGGATCCGCTGAGAGACTGGATGATGCGGCGTAGTTCTAACTGCTGGCGTGGATCAAGGCCTACCGTGGGTTCATCGATCACGAGGAGTGGCGGCCGGTGAAGCAGCGCCTGCGCGAGTGATACGCGCTGGCGAAAGCCTTTCGAGAGCACGCCGACGCGCCGCTTGATCACTTCTTCTAAGCCGAAGCGTTCGACCGCGAGATCGATCGCGCTACGGAGTGATGCACCGCTCAATCCTCGCAGGCGACCCATGAGGGCCAGGAAGCTTTGGACCGTGTGATCCATGTACAGCCTGGGTTGTTCGCATGCGTATCCAATTCGCTTCTGTACCGCGGAACGCTCGGTCAGTACGGAATGACCGTCCACGATCACGTCGCCTGCGGACGGCAGGCGATATCCGGTCAGAATGCGAAGAAAGGTGGTTTTGCCAGCGCCGTTTGGCCCAATCAGTCCGAAGATCTCGCCGGGTGCGATCTCCAGGCTCACGTCGTCCAATGCGACGTGGTCGCCAAAATGTTTGGTCACGGATTTCGCTACGACTTGGGCGCTCATATGCCGGGTTCTTTACTCGAAACCATTGTGGGAGTCATTACTTACCACAAATTGCCAGGTTGACTGTATTCTGGCGGCTCGTAGGCGTGGCTAAGGAGACGACCGCGATGAATTTTGGATTCACTGAAGAACAGGAGTTTCTGCGCAGCACCGCGCGCGAATTCCTGCAGAACGAAGCGCCCATTGCGAAGGTCCGCGCGTTAATGGATACGGAGACCGGCTTCGATCCCGATCTGTGGAAGAAGATGGCTGAGTTGGGGTGGCTCGGTATGCTGATCCCCGAGCAATACGGCGGCGCCGAGCTTGGATTTGTTGACCTGGTGGTCGTGCTTGAAGAAATGGGTCGTTCGCTATTGCCATCGCCGTTCTTCGGTACGTTGCAGGGGATCGTTGGGTTACTTGAAGCAGGCTCAGATACTCAAAAGAAAGAAATCCTGTCTGCAGTCGCTGCGGGCGAGCGGATTCTGACGTTTGCTATCACCGAAGAATCGGGTCGCGAAGATGCCGACGATCTCCAAACAGCAGCGAAATCAGACGGCGGCGGGTATCGCTTGAGTGGCACCAAACTTTTTGTCCCGTTCGCAGAGGTTGCCGACACGTTGATCGTCGCAGCCCGCACCGGTGATGTTGGCGAGGCCGGTATTTCGCTCTTCTTGGTGAATCGCGGCGCTCCGGGAGTTGAAGTCATTCCACTGGAGTCGATGGATCAAACGCGACGAATCGCGGAGGTTCGCTTCGACAATGCGCCGGGCGAGTTGCTCGGTCGTGAAAACGCGGGCTGGTCGATTTGGGAAGCCGTTCGCAAAGCGTCGTTGGTTGTGCTTGCAGCGGAAGCGGTCGGTGGGTCCGAAAAGGTGCTTGAGGATTCCGTCGCGTATGCGAAGGAGCGGATCCAATTTGGTAAACCAATCGGGGTCAACCAGGCGATCAAGCATAAGTGCGCCGATATGTTGATCGAGGTCGAGTCGTCGAAGTCGATCACCTACTACGCCGCGTGGGCGCTGGAAGAGGGCATCGAAGAAGCACCGCTCGCTGCATCGATGGCGAAAGCCTATACCTCGGATGCGTATCGTCACGCGAGCAGCGAGAACATTCAGATTCATGGCGGTGTCGGGTTTACTTGGGAATACGATTGTCATCTCTACTTCAAACGCGCGAAGGCGATTGAAGTCACGTACGGCAGTCCGACCGACCATCGCGAAAACGTCGCACGCTTACTCAATCTCTAGTACGGGATGGCGGTTCTTGGCGTAGCGCTGCTGGGTGCGGGTGAGATCTCTCGAACCTACGCGGAAGCGTTAGCCAGAATTTCGGATGCACGGCTGATCGCTGTTGCATCCCGGACGCAGGCCAGCGCCGATGCGCTAGCGGCTTCGTTTGATGTGGAGCTAGCGCTTGAATGGAGCGACCTCGCGGCGCTCTGGTCGCGAAAAGACGTGGATGTGGTCTGCGTGAATTCACCGAACTCACTGCACGCCGAACACGCACTCGCGGCATTGAGAGCGGGAAAGCATGTCGTGGTGGAGAAGCCGCTGTGTTTTACGTTGGACGAAGCGGATCAGATGATCGCGGCGGCGAAACAGGCGAAGCGTGGTTTGGCATACGCGGAGAACCTCTGCTTCGCGCCGCATTATCGACGTGCCAAGGAACTGCTCGATCTGGGGGCGATAGGACAGGTCCTCTACGCACGGCAGTTTGAAAAGCACGGCGGTCCGTACTCGGATTGGTTTTGGCACGCCGAAACTGCGGGGGGTGGTGCGTTGCTCGACATGGGCTGTCATAGCATCGAATGTTTGCGATGGCTCATGGGTAAGCCGCCGATCCGACGGGTGACGGCACAGATTCAAACGCGAATTCATGGCGAACGTACCGATTTGGATGACGAAGCTTTGGTGACTCTTGAACTCGAGGGTGGAGCGGCGTTGGTTTCCGAGAGTTCGTGGTGTGTGCAGACAGGCATGCAGAGCCTGCTTGAGGTTCATGGAAGCGAAGGAACCTTGCAGGTAGATCTCTTGGGCTCAACGGGTTTGCAATTGAACCGCGAGAATCAAGGTTGGCATTCAATTCTACCGGATCCACTTGAATCCAACGGTTACTGCGCGCAGCTGGAGCATTTCTTTCAATGTTTTCGAGATGACAAGACACCCGAAACTTCAGGAAGTGATGGTCGGGCAGTTTTAGAGATTATGCTCGCGGCGTATCGTTCGGCGCGCGAGGGCTGTGCCATCGAGCTTCCGTTTGATCCGGGTCCGTTCCGACGGCCAATCGATCTCTGGCGTCCCTAGAGCGCGTCTTCCGCGGCCCTGCGCAAGCGTTTGGCTTCGGGTGTTCGTCCGCTCCAGATCCGCACCTGCTCAACGGCTTGATGCACGAGCATGTCGAGACCGTCTTGGACGCGGCAACCGTGCTCACGCGCGTTCCGAAGCAAGGCTGTCTCGAGTGGCCGATAGACGCTGTCGAAGACCACGCAGGACGGCTGGAGAATCGCGACGTCGCACGGTACGTCATGAATATCGGGCTGCATGCCAACGGATGTGGCGTTGATCAAGAGGTCGCAGTTGGATCGGAGTTCGCCGACTTGAACACCCAAGTCATGTGCAACTTCTGCCGCGCGTTCGGGCGTACGGTTCACGATCGTTACGTTGAGACTGAGGCGGGTTAACGCGTAGGCGACCGCGCGCGCGGCGCCGCCGGCCCCGAGTATCGTCGCATTCTTGCCCGCCCACGGTCCCAGCGGCTCCAGGGTGCGCAGCACACCGATCCAATCGGTGTTGTCGGCGACGATTTCATCGTCAATAAACGTCAGGGTATTGGCTGCGCCGATCTGCTTCGCTTGATCGGAAACCTTGGTCGCGAGTGCCAAGACGGTTTCTTTATGCGGAAGCGAAACCGAGAGTTGGCGCAACCCCTTGCTGCGCAAGCGCTGCAGCGAAGGTTCTAGGTCAGCCGCTTGAATGTCGAAGACCTCGTAGCGCGCGTCGAGATCCAGCGCCGCGTATGCTTCGGCATGGAGTACCGGCGAAAGCGTGTGGCCCGCGGGATGCAGGATAATTCCACAGCGAATCATTTTGGGTCAGAGTCCAATATTTGAAAAGTCTCCACGGCTTCGCGTGCGAGGGTTGCACCGAAATCGCGGCCGTGGAAGCTCGCACAGGCTTCGTAGCCACCGCGGCGGTAGTCTTCCGGTGATACCAGATAGCCTAGCCAGTCATTGGCATGTGCAACAACAATGGGGACGTTCGTTCCCCCGAGAGCGGGGCGAATTTCGGACGCGACCCAGGACGTGGGTTCGCCGGGCAATGTGACGAAGCTGGCTCCGTCCAGACGCAGCACGTGAATCGGCACGCGAGCCGAAAGAAATCGAGATAGCTTGCCCTTGATCAATGGGGCGAAGTACCAGACCGCACAAAACCGGCGGGTATGCACCGGCGGCGTCTCGATCCAGCGTTCCAAGACTTCCAGTTTCGTCGACGGTTTAGGTTTCAATGAAACCGCTGCGTCGAGTACTGCGTTGGCGAGGGTTTCTCCGACATCGACCGCTTGTGCCTGCTGCTTTTTTACGTCGCGCGGCCAGAGTTCACCAAGGCTTGAGCTGGGTTCTTGATCCCCGAGCGGTCCCGGGAGGAAGAACGCGTGCTGCCCCGATTTTTCGATTTGCCGGCGTGCGCTGCCAATGTAGTCGGCGGAGTACATGCGGCTTCGCGGCGAAAGCACCGTCGGATGTGCGCCATAGGCGAAGAGCAAAATCGTTTGAGCTGCGTCACGATCGAAGCGAATGACGGCGAGTTGGGTTTCGGCCGGCCCGTCATCGAAACGGCGGTTTCGTGCTAGATCGAGGCTGACTTGCTGGGCCGCGATGCGGCTCGTCGCAAGATCTGTGACTGCAGCTTCGAGCGCGTGTTTACCCGCGTCAATCAGCCCGCCCTGTGCCTCAGCGTTGAAGCCGCCGGTGCTGATCCGCTCGGCGATAAAGCCCGGGACATATCCACCTGGACCTGAATGTGTGTGGGTCGCCACGACGATCAATGCGTCCACATCAAGCGAACGAGCGAATTCAACGAGCGGGTCGCGCAGGCTTGGGCGCACGATCACAATGTCCAGCGTCAGCCACGCGACGCGGAGGTCGCCTTGATCGAGAACCAGTGCACGGGCTTCGGGTGGATCGAGTGTGCCTTCTGCGTTCCGATCCCAGAGTCCGCCGTACCCCCCCATGGGTCCGTTGACTGGCGTGGGCAATGGGGCTCGCCCAAAGCCCGTATCGAGCGCCTCGGCGGATCCGCAAAGTAGAACCGCGGTCGAAAGGATGAGCGCGCTATGCGTGAGCGATTGCCGCCAGTTCATCCGCTCGTTCTTTCGCGGCGCGTAAGTCGTCCCAAACCGCTTGGCGTGTCTCGCGAGTGTAGTTGCGAAGCAAGTACGCGGGATGGAACGTCGGCATCAACGGTATGTTGTTCCATTCGTGCCAGGTTCCGCGCGTGCGCGTGATTGCGATGTCCCGCCCCAGTAACGTCGAAACCGCGGGTTTACCGAGTGTGACGACGACATGCGGCGCGATGGCTTCGAGCTGTCGTTCCAGGAAGGGTAGGCACGATGCAACCTCGTCGGGCAACGGGTTCCGGTTCCCGGGTGGACGGCATTTCACGATATTGCAGATGTAGATGTCACTGCGCTCATACCCGAGCGCGTTGATCATTTTGGTCAGCAGCTCACCGGCGCGACCGACGAAGGGTCGACCGGTGCGATCCTCTTCGGCCCCGGGACCCTCACCTATGAAAACGATCGGGGCGTTGGGATTGCCCTCGCCGAAAACGATTGCGTTGCGGCCCTCGTGCAGACCACATCGCGTGCATTCGCCGAGATCGTCACGCACGAAGTCAAGCGCAGATGCATCGCCGGGTGGTGTGGTTTCGGTCGGGCTTGCTTCCACTACCGGCAGCACTGCCGTGCGCCGTGGCCAACCGTCGATGCCTTCCGCGGCTAAACCGCGGAGTGCCTGGGTGACCGTCTTGCGAACGTCGCTCTCACTCATTCCGCGGAATCCCCGGCTGGACTGCCGTGTCGGATGCGCTCGAGTTTTTCCTTCAGCTCGAACTCAAACCCAGCATCGTTCACATCATCGTGACACGAGCCGCAGATTTGTAGAATCACGCAGCTATCGCACTTCTCCGTGAGACGCAGGATCGTACCTTTCTTGCGCGCGTTCTCGGCGACGTGATCGCCCCCGGGACCGTGGCAACTCTCGCAGCCTACACCCTTGAGGTGATCCGGGCTGTCTTTTGCCGTGAAGCCGCCGATTTCACCAAAGCCGGTGGTGTGGCATTTCAAACAGGTGTCGTTGCCAGCTTCGTTCTTCGTGACGAGTGTGTCGAATGCGCGAGCATGGCCCCGTTCGGACCAAAGCTTGTGCTGGTCCACGTGACAGCTTTCGCAGGCAGGGCTGCCGACGTACTCCGCGGTCGCAAAGAGATCGCGTTGAAATACGTCGCCCTGTTTCAAACGCGCGACGCGCTCCTCTAGCGAAAGCGAAAGGACGTCGGCATTCATCGCGTGAGAGATCAGTGGCAGGGCCTCGGCAAACTTAAAGTTCAACGAGTGATCTGGCGTGTGGCAGGTCAGGCACTGCGCTTCGAATCCCACTTTGGCGAATTCAGGCGACTGATGCGGTCCACCGCGACCGTGACAGTTTTCGCATTGGACGGCTTCCAGGTACGGTTGCGGTTGATCTAGGGAGTAACCGCCTTTTTTCTCCCAGCCCACGGTGTGACAGCCAAGGCATTCGGGATTTGTGTCTTCGCCGTGTTTAACCAACGTGTCGAATGCATGCGCGTGTTGGCTGAGTGACCAGGTTGCGTGTTGCGTCGTGTGGCAACTCTGACAGGTTTCCTGGCCGCTATAGCCTTCCTTCGACAGCAGCATGGGGTTCGTCACGCCAAGCGTGTTGCGAATGCTCATGCTCACGATCGCTTGAATGCGAGGCCCCCAGCCTTTTTGACGCGTGACGACTTCGCGCGCGCTGTTGAGAATGAGGAGGTCGGGTACGCCACCTCTCGACCCATAGGCGTGCTGTGCCTTGGCGTCGGGATCGGTGTGAATTGGAAAACTGAGCTCGAAGCGCTCCGCCATATCCTCGATCACGTACACCTTATTGCTGACGCTGATCGCGATGATCTCAAGGCCGTCATCCTTCAGATCTTTGTACAGACGATTCAAATGTTGCAGCGCCGAATGGCAGTGGGGGCATGTGGGGAGAAAGAACACGACGACGATCGCCTTGGCTTTGATCCCTTCGAGCGTCACCGGCTCCCCGCCAAGCGTCTGCACGTCGAACGCGGGTGCTTTGGGTCGGAGTCCCAGTTGTACTTCGAGCGTCGCTTCGTGCTTCTCGAGCCGAAGTAGTTCGCGGACCTGGTCCTCCCACGCTTTGGCGACTTCGGGGTCGTCCGGAAAGCTCGATGATCTCACCAGGATCTGTCCTTCGGCATCGACCAAGACGAGGCCAGGTTGTCCCGCAGCGGTTTCCAGTTTCGTGGTGATTTGAAAGCGTGGATCGCGAATGATCGGAAACGCGAAGCCGTTGTCCTCGACGAATGCCTCGGCGGTTTCAGTCTGCGTATCCCGGCTGATACCGAGAAAGAGGATGTTCGCGTCCTTTGCTTCGGACTCCAGTTGATGAATGATTTTCGCTGCGGGGATCACGTTTTCGTCGGCCGCCGAGAAGAGGAAAATCAATCCGCGTCGTCCCTGAAACAGATCGGTGCCCGCCGAGCCACCGCCGAGTGTCGGACCATCAAATCGAGGCAGGGCGGGGCGCGGTTCGGAGTCATGGGCATGCCCACTATGTTGTTCATCCGCGACCGCAGAGTTTGTGGACTCAGAGCCACAGGCGGCTAATGCCGTGATCAGCATGAACGCAACGCCAGACCAAAATCTTCTCTGTTGGGAAGGCCGAGCTGCCAATTCGGAAAAGACTCCATGGGAGCGAAGGTTTGCGATGCGCGGAGGGTAGCACGTAGACTGCGGTCCTTGTCCCCGTTGGACCCGAACGAGCTAGAGGCGTTGTATCGAGAGGTCGTGCTGGATCATTATCGCCAGCCGCGCCATCGAGAGCCCCTGGAGCATGTCGATGCTGAAGCATCGGTCGACAATCCCGTTTGCGGGGATCATGTCGACGTTGCGTTGAAGCTCGATACGGATCGCGTTGCCGCGATCTCGGTTCGCACACGCGGTTGCAGCATTGCGGTGGCTGCGGGGTCCGTCATGGCCGAGCTGAGTTTGTTGCACTCGGTAGACGAACTCGCGAGGCAACGTGGCGAACTCGAACGCATTCTCGAAGGGGGGGGCGGTGCCACCGACGTCGATGCTCGATTACGCGCGTTCCATCCGGTCTCGAAGCTCGAATCGCGACGCGCGTGCGCGTTGCTGCCCTGGGACGCGTTGCGCTTGGCGCTTCAGACCGCGACGCGTTCCAAGATGTGAATCGCGCACGCGGATCCAAGGCCGATCACGTGCGTCAAGCCGACTTTGGCGCCTGCCACCTGTCGCTCGCCGGCTTCGCCCCGAAGGTGCGTCGCGACTTCGTAAACGTTCGCTACCCCTGTTGCACCTAATGGGTGACCTTTTGAAAGTAACCCACCGGAAACATTCACTGGAATACGTCCATCGTAGTAGGTTTGCCGCTCATCGATGAGCTTGCCCGCTTCGCCGTCCGCGCAGAGACCGAGGTTTTCGTAATGCAGGATTTCGGCGGTCGCGAAACAATCGTGTAGCTCGACCAAATCCAGATCATTCGGTCCAACGCCGGCCATCTCGTAGGCCTGCTTGGCTGCGAGACGGGTGCAGGTATTGATATCCGGCATCGTGAGGTCGCGTGCCGTGTAGGGGTCGCTGGTGAGGATGGATGCGCTGATCTTCACCGCGCGCCCGAGACCGAGCTCGCGTGCCTTTGACTCCGATGCCAAGACTGCCGCCGCCGCCCCGTCTACGTTGACCGAACACATCAGCTTGGTGTTGGGATAGGAGATCATCTCGGCACCCATGACGTCTTCCAGCGGTGTTTCCTTTTGATACATCGACTTCGGGTTTCGAGTGGAGTGGTGATGGTTTTTCACAGAAACCTTTGCGAACTGCTCGAACGTTGTGCCGTACTTCCGCGCATGCTCCATGCCGGCCTCAGCGAAGATCGCGGGCATGGTGCCCGAGCCCAGCAGGCCTTCGGTGGAAATTCCCTTGCTGCCGCCACCACCGAGCAGGCCGGCTTTGCCCATCTGCTCCACGCCAACGACGAGTACCAGGTCATACAAGCCGGCGCGAATGGCAGTCCAGCCCTCGCGCAATGCGGTCGCACCGGTCGCGCAGGCATTCGCGGTGTTGACCACCGGGATCCCGGTTTGGCCAATCTCCTGAAGCACTCGCTGCCCCACCATGGCGCCTGCCTGCAGCAGGTTGCCGCAGTAGAGGGCCTGCATGTCACGAAGCCCTACGCCGGCGTCGTCGAGTGCCGCAAGCGCGGCATCCGCACCGAGCCGTGGAACACTCTTCTCCGGGTAGCGACCGAAGCGAATCATGTCTGTGCCGATGATGTAGACGTTCTCACTCATATTTGAATCCTCATCGTTTAGGTACGGGGTTGGAAGTAATACATGAGGTATTCATTGCCCTCGGCATCCTTCCGCGGCGCGATCTGATAGGTCAGTTCCACGGGTAGCCCAAGCGGAATTTTCTCCGGGTCTGGATCGATGTGGATCAGGTTGCCTTTGACGGTTCCGCCGCCTTCGAGGTCCACAATCGCGCCTACGTAGGGCGTCTCGACGCCGGGAAACGAGCGGTGAGTAATCGAGTACACGTAGAGCTCGCCATGGTTGGAAAGCCGAACGGCCTCAAGGCGATCGCGTGCGCTGCAATTTGCGCAGACGCTGCGCTCGCCCAGAAAAACGGCACGGCAGTCCAGGCAGCGATGGCCTTCGAGGTAGGGGTCACCCTCATCCGGGATTTTGAGATAGGGGACTATGGGGAGTGGCTTGGGCATCGTCGGAACCTCCGACGGCATGATGCCCTTACTTGGGCTTTTTTTGAAGTGTCTCGAGATGTTCCTTGAAGGCCGCGTTCTTGGGCTCGAACGTGAGCGCGGTCTTCAGATGCGTAATCGCTGCCGGGACGTTTTCTTCACGCTCCTCATCCTCGGCGAGTGCATAGAAGCGGCGGCCATTCGCCGTGAGTCCACGCGCCGCGTACTCGCTCTGCCGCACGGCGTCTTCGGCTGCTGCGGTGAATCGTTTCGCGCCGGAGTTGAGTGCTTCGTCATACGCACGGCGTCGGCTTTGATTGCGCAGTACCATGTACGCTTCGGTGATGCGTTTCGCGATCTCATCCACGGCAATCCGCAGTGCGGGCTCGGCATTGATAAACGAATCCGGATGAAATTGGCGCCGCGCGCTGTGGTACGCGCTGCGGATTTGATTGGACGGCGCGCCGTTCTCTACGCGCAGTAGACGGTAGTAGTCCATCCGATCGAGCAGTCGGGAAAGTGCCCGAATTTCAGCTGGCGTCACTGTCGCTCTCGTCGGCAAGCAGATCGTCGAGCACGCTGTCGTCAAGTTCGAGTTCGTCTGAGAACTCGTCGGATAGAGGCTCATCGATCGCGTTGGCTCCGAGATCAATCTCGCTTGAATCAAACGTAGCGTTTTCGAGCTTGCCGAAGAGCTCCTCCGAGCTGTCGGCCTCTGTGGTGAGTTCGAGTTCGTCCGGCTCGGTCAGATCCTCTTGGATCTTCGGAATGTCATGGAGCACGTCGTCTTCGACGCCGATGATATCATCGTCGGAGTCGAGCATGATCTCGTCGTTGGGCAGGCCGTTCATCGGAGGGAGTGGCGATTGCGGACCACTGCTGCCACCCGTCGCCGCGACATCATCGGTGCGACCACGCGCGATGATAGAGTCGATCTCTTCTGCCGAGAGGCCGCTCGACATATTCACTGTGGTGGATTGTTCGGCGCCGGTTTTAGGATCACGCGCAGAGACTTTTACGATGCCCTCGGTGTTGATGGCGAACGTCACCTCGATCTTGACGTCGCCGCGAGGGCCCGGCTCAAAGCCACGGAACTCGAATTCGCCGAGTAAGCTGTTGTCTTCCGCTGCCCGCGACTCACCCTGGTGAATCCTCACCGCAATCGATTCCTGATGATCCTGCAGCGTGTTGAAAATGCGCGTGTGATCGATGGGGACCGGGCTGTTGCGGTCGATAATCGGTTCCGTCATGCCGCCCGCGATGCCCAGGCGCAAGGTCAGAGGGGTCACGTCGAGCAGGTAGGTGTTTGCGTTGGTAGAGCTCAGCGAGTCCGCATGGATTGCGGCACCCATGGCGACCACTTGGTCTGGATTGATATCGGCCTCGGGCTCGCGTTGAAAGTATTCTTTGACCGCGGCTCGAATCGCGGGCAGCCGCGTGGGGCCACCGACCAGGATCACACCGTCTAGATCACCCACGCTGAGACCGGACTGTTGCAGCGCTTCGTCACAGACTTTAAAAGTGCGCTGTAACAGGTCCTGGGTGAGCTTGCCGTACTCGTCGCTGCTCAGTGAATAGCTGAGGTTCAGCGCTTTGCCGTCCTTGGTCATCAGTGCGGGAATTTCGATATCTACGTTTTCGGCCTCGGAGAGTTCGATTTTTGCCCGCTCGGCCGCGCCCTTGAGTTTCTCCAAGGCGAAGGGGTCGCTGCGCACATTGATGTCGTGTTCGGCTTGGAAAGAGTCCGCCAGGGTGTCGATCAACCGATCGTCGAAGTCTTCGCCCCCGAGGTAGGTATCTCCGCAGGTGGCCAAGACCTCAAAAACGTCGTCGCCGAGCTCCAATACGGAAACATCGAAAGTACCGCCGCCGAGGTCATAAACCGCAACCTTTTGCTTGAGGTTTTTCCCATATCCATAGGCGAGAGCTGCGGCAGTAGGCTCATTGAGAATGCGAAGCACCTCGAGTCCCGCGATCCGCCCGGCGTCCTTCGTGGCTTGTCGCTGGCTGTCGTTGAAGTATGCGGGCACCGTGATGACCGCCTGCACGACCTCAGTTCCGAGGCCCTGCTCAGCGACGGCCTTCATCTCCTTGAGCACGAAGGCCGAGATTTCGGGCAGGCTGAACTCTTCGTTCCGGATCTTGATTCGGACCGCATTGTTTTCGCCCGACGCGATCTCGTAGCGACAGATGGCCCGCGCCTTTTTGACCTCTTCGCTGAAATAGAACCGACCCATCAAGCGCTTGGCGGAACTGACGGTGTGTTTCGGATCGAGAATGACGCGAGCTTTGGCTTCGTTTCCGACACTGATGCTGCCATCTTCGCCAAATGAAACCACGGATGCGGTCGTGGGCTCGCCATAGGCGTTTGCGAGCACCTGGGGGTGTCCGTCCGCGACGGTCGCTACGCACGAGTTACTCGTGCCCAGATCGATCCCTATGGTGACATTCTTCGACATGGCTGCCTCTCGCCGCGTAACGGTCCAGAGAGTTGCATCGGTTTCGGCACCAGCTGAGTTGACCCGAGAGCTCGCCGATCACCCGCCATCGAAGGCACGTACGAAGTCACGTGCCGTGCGGGCAGGCGAGCCCACGAAGCGAGCTCGCCGATCACCCGCCAAGTGTTGTAAATTGGCGGCCATGTCCGGTCACTCCAAATGGTCAACGATCAAACGCAAGAAGGGCGTCGTGGATGCCAAGCGAGGCAAAATCTTCACCCAGTTGATTCGTGAGCTGACGACGGCTGCGCGCTGTGGTGGCGGTGATCCCGATGCAAATCCGCGGCTTCGGCTCGCTGTGGGCAAGGCGCGCGCCGCCAATATGCCCAAGGACAATATTGAGCGTGCCATCAAGAAGGGAACCGGCGAGCTCGAAGGCGAGACCTTCGACGAAATTCGCTATGAGGGCTATGGACCCGGCGGGGCGGCGGTGATCGTCGACACGCTGACGGACAATCGCAACCGGACGGCTGGAGACGTGCGCCATCTGTTCAGCAAATATGGCGGTAACCTGGGCGCTTCGGGATGCGTCGCGTATCTATTCGATAAGCGAGGCGTCTTGGTCTTCGACATCGGCGAAGTCGACAAAGATGCGTTGATGGAAGCCGCAATGGAAGCCGACGCAGAGGATATTGTCGAAGAGAACGGGACGATCGAGATTCATACCGCAGCGGAGGGCTTCGATCGTGTGCGCGAGGCGTTGGAAGCACAGAACTTCACCTCACCGAGCGCCGAGATTTCGATGTTGCCGCAGACAACCGTCAGCCTTACGGGCAAGGAAGCCCAGACGATGATAAAACTCTTCGAAGGCCTCGATGAGCACGAAGATGTGAAGCAGGTCTACGCCAACTTTGATATTTCAGAAGAAGAGTTGATGCAGGCTGCGGGCGGCAACTAGGTCAGTCAGCGCGGACGGGGGGTCCATGCGCGTTTTGGGTATCGATCCGGGTTCGCGTATCACCGGATACGGTGTGATTGAGCGTAATGGTTCGACATTGCGCTGGCTCGCGAGCGGCGTGATCCGTACTGGCGACGGCGAACTCGCCGACCGCCTGGCGCGGATCCATCGCGAACTTGATCTTATCGTGACGAAATGGGGGCCTGAAACGGCTGCGTTGGAAGCCGTCTTTTCGCATCGCAACGTGCGTTCCGCATTGCTGCTCGCGCAGGCACGCGGCGTGGCGCTTGGCGTCTGTGGTCTGCTTGCATTGCCCACGACTGAATACGCGCCCACGGCCGTCAAAAACGCTGTTGTGGGCTACGGTGGGGCGGCGAAGTCGCAGGTTCAGATGATGGTTCAACGCATTCTCAGTTTGAAGAAACAGCCGTCGAAGGACGAAGCGGATGCGCTAGCGGTCGCGGTCTGTCATGCTCATACGGTGGGGTCGCTCCGACGGGCGAAACCGAACGTACGGGGAAACACGAGGTTGGAACCATGATCGGTGCATTGGCGGGGCGACTCGCCGAAAAGCGGCCCGAAGAATTGATCGTCGACGTCAATGGCGTCGGCTACGAAGTCCGTATTCCGCTTTCGACCTTTCTTGAACTACCCGAACCGGGCGGCGAGGTACGGCTCCACGTCCACACCCATGTGCGTGAAGATGTATTTCAGCTCTACGGATTTCTGACTGACTTCGAGCGCACGGTTTTTCGTCTTTGCATACGCATCAACGGCGTCGGGCCGCGACTCGCGCTCGCGATCCTTTCCGGTTTGCCCGTGCCGCGTTTCGTTCAAGCGATTCGCGACGGTGATCTCGCTGCACTCTGCGGCATTCCAGGAGTCGGGACCAAGACCGCGGAGCGCATTCTCGTGGATCTTCGTGATCGCGTGAAAGATCTCGTGGATGGAGAGATCGAACGTGGCCCATCTGAGGGTGTTGAAGGCGCAACCGTTTCCGCGTTGATGAATCTGGGATATCCACGCGGCCAAGCGGAAAAGGCGGTGCGTGCCGCGCTCGATGGCGCGTCTGAGCCGCCTCCGCTCGAGGTATTGATTCGGGAGGCATTGCGTGTCGCAGCGGGATGAAACGGTGAATGCGGACTCGTTGGAAGTCGAACGCGGCGTCGAAGACCAGCTGCGGCCGAAAACTTTCGATGAGTTCATCGGTCAGGACATCACGCGTGAAAACCTGCGCATATTCGTGCAGGCGGCTCGTGATCGTGGCGACACTCTCGATCATGCATTGTTTTACGGTCCGCCGGGTTTAGGGAAAACTGCGTTGGCGCATGTGCTTGCGCTGGAGATGGGTGTTTCCATGCGGGTGACCTCGGGGCCCGTCTTGGAACGAGCGGGTGACCTTGCGGCGATTGTTACGAACTTGGAACCCGGCGAAGTGCTCTTTATCGACGAGATCCATCGTTTGAGTCCTGCGATTGAAGAGATCCTGTATCCGGCGATGGAGGACTTCAAACTCGACCTGATTATTGGGCAAGGTCCGTCTGCGCGAACCGTGAAAATCGATTTGCCTCGGTTCACCTTGGTGGGCGCGACGACACGCGCAGGACTTTTGAGTGCGCCGCTTCGTGATCGTTTCGGTGTGATCGCACGCCTCAACTACTACCCACCCAGCGATGTTATTAGGATTCTAAGGCGCAGTGCCAGCATTCTCGGTGTGTCGATGGACGACGACGGTGGGGTTGAGATTGCGAATCGGTCCCGTGGCACGCCACGTATCGCGAACCGACTCTTACGGCGCGTACGTGACTACGCCCAAGTCGAGGGTACCGGCATCATTGATTTGGCGATGGCGAAGCATGCGCTGACGCGGCTTGAGGTCGATAGTGCGGGTTTCGATCGCATGGATCGAGAACTGCTGCTGACCCTGATTGAGAAGTATGCGGGCGGGCCGGTGGGTATCGATACGTTGGCCGCCGCGACGGGCGAAGATCGCGGAACCATCGAAGACATCTACGAACCGTTCCTGATTCAGGAGGGGTATTTGGATCGCACGCCGCGCGGCAGGGTCGCCACGCAACGGGCCTACGATCACTTCGATATTCGTGCGCCGAAGCTTGGCGTATCACCGCCGTCGCTGCGTCAATCCAAGCTCATCTAAGGTGCCGTCGATTCCCGAAGCGCTGATTCTTTTCATCGGCGGTGCGGTTGCGGGTTTCATCAATACCTTGGCCGGTGGCGGCTCGTTTCTCACGGTGCCGTTACTCGTGTTCATGGGATTGCCCGCCACGGTGGCGAATGCAACCAACCGACTCGCGGTCTTCACGCAGAACCTGGCTGCAGTGGCGGGTTTTCGGCAGGAGGGTTATTCGGGTCTCCGGCCGGCCATGCGGGTGTTGCCGCCGACGCTCGTCGGTGCGGGGCTTGGCGCATGGGCCGCCGCCGTGATTCCGGAGCGACCGTTCGAAATCGCGTTTGCATTGATCATGCTGGGAATGTTGCCCGTCATCGTGCGCAATCCGAAACCGAGTGCGCATGCGGTCAAACCTTCCCGAGTGGGCGAAGCCGCGATCTACTTTCTCGTGGGACTCTACGGGGGTGCGTTTCAGGCCGGGCTCGGCATCCCGCTGATCTTTGCGTTGGTGCTGGTGGGGGGCTTCGATCTCGTACGAGCGAACAGTATCAAGGTGGTCTTGATCGCAGCGTTGACGGCTGTGTCGCTTGGGCTGTTCATCTGGCATGGCAAGGTCGTTTTTGGTCATGGGGCGGTACTCGCAGCCGGTTCGGCGCTGGGTGGCTACGTCGGCGGGCGCGCGGGCGCGAAAGGCGGTGAGCGCTTAATCCGTCCTATTTTGGTGGTGATGGTCGTCGTATTTGCCGCCCGGTTGCTGATGCGGGCGTTGGAACTGGGCGCTGCAAATTAGCGCAGCCTGAAACCCTCAACATGGGATGCGCTTAAGACGATTGTTCCTAGGTGCGCGCCGTCCTTCGTATAACTGCGTTTCTACTCGCTATTCTTCTGCTCGTTCCGGGCCTGTTTGGCTTGATGGCAGATGGACTGAGCGACGAAGAGTTTGAAACCGTTCGACAACGGGGTCACGAACTCTTCGACGCTTATATTAATCCCGAGGAAAGTCAGGCGACGGAAGGGGAAGTCGAAGCGCTACGCGCGCATCTCGACCGCGGATTTACCTCCGCACGAGTGTTGGGTCGCGCCGAGGTTTGGGGTGCTGTCTTTGGCATTGCGCTGTTTCTATTTCTCTTCGCCGTCTGGCCGCGTAAACCGTGGGAGCCTCCTGCTGAGTTTGCGGAAAAGCAGTCCGCAAATTCGGGCACGCTCATCACCTCGAAGAAAGAACGGAAGCGTTCGCTGAAGCAGGCTGAGGTGCTGGCGAAAGAGGGACGCGTCGATGACGCGGGCGAGCTGCTGCTAGCTAAAGGTTTGCGCGACGAAGCCGCAGATCTTTTCGTGGCGCATGAATTCTTTCATCGTGCGGCCGAAGTGCGTCACGACCAAAACCGGTTCGAGGAGGCGGCGGAGCTCTATCTGAATGCCGAGCGTCCGGAGTCGGCGGGTGCCATTTACGCTCGCTTGGAGAACTTCGAAGCAGCGGCCGCGTGCTACTTGAAGGCTCAGAAGAACTCTATTGCCGGTGAGATGTACGAGCGCGCGAACAAGCATGCCGATGCAGGGCGTTGTTACAAAGCGATCGGCTTCACTCGCCACGCAGCCAAAGCTTTTCTGAAAGCGGGTCGTAAAGCCGAAGCCGCGCAATCTTTGATCGAAGCTTTCGACGAAGAGGGCGGTGGTGCAGCAACGACTGACGAGAAGGCGCGTGAACTGCGCAGCCTGGCAAAAAAGGCCGGTGGATTGCTCGCTGACCTGGAGCGCTTTGACGAAGCGGAAGCGATCTACGTGCGCGGCGGGGCGTTTTCGGCTGCCGCAAAGGTCGCATATCAGACGGGATCGTATGAACGCGCTGCCGAGCTATTTTTCCGCTGTAACCGCGGTGATCTGGCGGCCAAGGCGCTGGAGAAGATGGGCGACGAAGTCGGTTCTGCGCGCGCATTAGGCGAACACCTGCGTGATGCGGGAGAAATTGAAAAGGCGGTTGAGCATCTCGAGAAAGCCGGCGAGTTTCAGGAAGCAGGTGATCTATTTCGTCGGCTGGAGCAGTTCGAAAAATCCGGCGAGTGTTATCTGCGCATAGGCGATTATCCGGCGGCTGCGGAAATGTTTCGTGCCGGGCAATTGATCGAGCGCGCGGCGGAGGCGTTTGAGAGTTGCGGCGAGTTTGACGCCGCCGCCGAGTGTTACCTGCAGTGCGAGAACTTGGACAAGTATGCCACTGCGCTGGAGCAGGCCGGCCGCGCGTTCGAAGCAGGTAAAGCATATGCGGAGCGCGGCCTCACCGACGAAGCCATTCGCCTGCTTCAGATGGTGGAGTCTGATTGTTCGGAATTCAAAGAAGCATGTTTCATGCTCGGTGAGCTCTTTGGCGGAAAAGGCATGGAGAGCCTGTCGATCCGCAAGTACGAACAATCGGTCGGAGATGGCGAGGTAACGCGTGCCAACGTCTCGGCGCATTTCCAACTCGCAGTCGCGTATGAAAAGCGCGAAGAGTTCGATCGCGCCGTTGAAGCCTTCGAGCGTGTGCTCAGTTTTGACTATCACCACGCGGATGTCGCCCAGCGCATCGAAGCCGTCAAAGCGAAACGCAACGCCCAGCAAGCGCCGTCGAATTCGGTCGATACCGTGCCTTCGAATACCACGGTGGGGAGCAGCGGCCAGCGCTACGAATTGATTCGGGAACTCGGTCGCGGCGGCATGGGTGTGGTTTATCTTGCGCGGGATTCGGTATTGGAGCGTGAGGTGGCGTTCAAGGTTTTGCCCGAAGGACTGCGACAAAACCCCAACGCACTTAAGAATTTTCTCCGCGAAGCCAAAGCGGCCGCGCAACTCAATCACCCGAATATCGTGACGGTCTACGACGCCGGAGATTCAGAGCACGGATTTTATCTCGCGATGGAATATGTGAACGGCACGACTTTGAAGGAAATCGTGCAACGGCGCGGTGCGATCGCTCCCGGCGGGGTGATTTATATTCTGCGTCAGATGACCGAGGCGCTTGGCTACGCCCATTCGAGACGTGTGGTGCATCGCGACGTGAAAACGGCCAACACCATGTGGACCCAAGACAAGCAGGTCAAAATCATGGACTTCGGCTTGGCGAAACTGATGGAAGAGGTCCGGAATGCCACCACCCTGGTTTCCGGAACGCCGTTTTACATGTCTCCCGAGCAAACCCTAGGTCGCAACGTGGACCATCGGACCGATCTCTACTCACTCGGGGTCACACTCTTTGAGCTCTCAACAGGGGAACTGCCGTTTCAGCGTGGAAATGTGCCTTACCATCATGTCCATACAGCGCCGCCGAGCCCGCGAGAAGCCAATCCGGAGCTCCCAGGAGCAATCGAGCGGATCATTCTTCGTCTACTTGAGAAGGACCCTGAGGCGCGCTTCCAGACCGCCCAAGACATCCTCGACGAGATCGACCGGCTTTCCGGTCGCACGCCGGCTAGCTGATCCCGCCCAAGGCTGTGACAAATTCGTCACGGTGTAATATAAAGATCACCTTGGACTGGGTGGCACATCTGTGGATTGCTGTGGATAAACCAGCCCAGGCTTGCCTCGAAGGATCGCATTCACTATCGATTCGAACCCAGCGTACCCCCCCGAAGGTTATCGCTGGGGTTGGAACGGTCTTTGCAATATTGATGCGGGTTCGACGCAACGCGGCAGAGTCGCGGTGTCGATAGGCCTGCCGAGGTTCGTAGGGGCCGAATGGGACGTGGATAGAGGGGGCGATGTGCTCAGACGAGTTGAACACACACTTGCGAGCCGAGTTCAGTGTACGGGCATCGGCCTGCACAGTGGCAAGCCGGTGGATTTGGTGCTGCGGCCGGCGGCCGCGGGTACCGGCGTTCTCTTTGTACGAACGGATCTAGACCGGGAAGTCCGCTTTCCGGCGCGTCCAGAGTGGGTGACGGATACCCGCCTCGCGACCACGCTCGGTAACGGGCGGGTCGAGCTGCAGACGGTCGAGCATCTGATTGCTGCGCTCCGCGGGATGGGGGTCGATAATTGCACCGTTGAGGTCGACGGTCCCGAACTTCCGATCATGGATGGAAGTGCCGCGCCCTTTGTTTATCTGATTCAACAGGCGGGGCTGAGTCCTCAGCGCCGAGAGCAGCGGCGTCTTGTGATTCGTCGTCCGATCGAAGTGCGTGAGGGCAATCGCTACGCCCGCATTGTGCCGTCGAGGGACTTCAAGATTTCGGTTTCGATCGATTACAAGCATCCGGCGATCGGCCGCCAAGCGCTGCAAAATCTTGTTGTACGTCCCAAGCATTTCGCGCGTGAGATCGCGCCTGCGCGGACATTCGGATTTCTAAAAGAAGTGCAGCAGATTCAGGCACACGGCTTGGGTCTCGGCGGTTCGTTGCAGAACGCCATCATCGTAGACGGTGGCAAGATTCTGAACCGCGAAGGTCTGCGCTTCCCGGATGAATTCGTTCGCCACAAGGCACTTGATCTGATTGGTGACCTCGCATTGTTGGGTCTGCCGATCCAGGGTCATGTCAAAACCATGCGTAGCGGTCACGAACTCCATCGCGCATTAATGGCCGAAATTCGCGCGAATCCGCGCTGCTGGACTGTCGAAGTCGCAGCGAACACCAGCGCACCGGATCAGGTCGACGAACAAGTCCGCGTACCCCGCGTCGCACTCGCCCGCTAACTCGGGGTAGCCCCAGCTCGCGCGTTTCTCTAACGAGTTGTGCAGCTTGCTTCGGACCTGCTTCGCGCGTAGCCGACGCTAGCTCCTAGCCACGCTTTGCCCACGCTGTAGACGGTTCGCGGCAATCGACGCGGACTAACCGCCGGGAATGCTCTCGAGCTGCAGTAAGCCGTGTCGTCGCCAACCCTTGGTGAGTAACCAGGTATGCGCCTGTGCTACCGCTACTAGGGGTCCGGTGAGTTCAGGTCTCCGACCCTTCCAACCATCAAACCATCGCGCCGAAGACGCAGGATCTAAACGATTCAACGCTTTCTTGGCGTGCTTCTGGGTATTGAGTAGTACGTAGCGCAAAGCATTTCGTACCTCGCGCGGCGTCTTAAGCGCCCGTGAATGGAATCGATCGACTAGCACGGAACCTTTGCGCTGAAACACTCGGTTCACCGCACGTGCAAAGCGCGCGGCGAGCGACTTCATACCTCGACCGAGGGCTTCGGGACCGGTCGCCTCAACAATCATATGCACATGATTTGATTGAATGGAGTAGTGGACCAGTCGAAAGTCGCCGCGCTCCGAAGCTGTCGCGAAGCGTCGTTCAAGTTCCATCACGCATTTGCGGATCCGCAGCGACGGCACGTCGCTACGGACTTTCAGCGTGACATGTGAAGGATGGTTTCGACCAAAGGCGTCACGCGGTGCGTGTCGAATTCGCGGGTTCGGACCCGGTTTTCGCCCCGCACCCGGTCGCCAACCACCCCAACCAACCGTTGTTTTGAAACCTACCTGTCTCATTAATGTGTAGAATACGGCGATGTTTGTGAAAAGTCAAGACAAAAGTCGTTGTTGAAGCACGTATCGAGTTGCGCAGTTCGCTTCGGACCTACTTCGCGCGGGAATACTCTTAGCCCGTAGCAAACTCTCTAACCGCGCTGCAGACGGTCCGTACGCGAACCGCACAACTCGCATAGCAACAGATTCAGCACGCGTTCTGATGCTAGAAATCTGCGCAAGCGTTCCACTGGAACGCGCGCAGCGAGGCCACGAGCGGAGATATCCGAGGGTGCCACTGGAACGCGCGCAGCGAGGCCACGAGCGGAGATATCCGAGGGTGCCACTGGAACGCGCGCAGCGAGGCCACGAGCGGAGATATCCGAGGGTGCCACTCGCAGCGAGCTTGCGGCAACTCGACAAGAGCAACTCTTGTGAGCGGAGGACCTACATCGAACGCGCAAGGGGCAATGGGAAAGGTTGAAGGGTGCTAGAGCCCGAGGCCTTTGAGTGTGGCGTCGGCGATGCGGAGTAGCAGGATGCGTGCGGGTGGGCAGAGTTGTAAGGCCGTGCCTAGATTGCCGCCGCTCTTGAGATCGAGTCGTTGAGTCGCGGGCCAAAGCCCGAGAAGCTGTGTCAGCGCATCGCTGAGCTCGAGTTTGCCAGATTGCACTGCGATCCCGGCCGCCTGTGCGAGGACTTCTTCTCGCCACGGTTCGGTTTCGAGCTCGCCTAAGGCGCCATTTTCGACCGCGCTAAACGCTTTGCGAAGTCGTCGCTTGATTTTCCAAGGTAAGGTTTCGAGCACAGAGGCGACGGTTTCAACCGGCTGTTGCCAGAGTGCGCGAAGTTCTTCGTCGGAGAGACTCCACGCGGGTCCGACGATGGATTCAACCGAGGATTGCAATGCGGCCGGGAGGGCGATGAAGGTAGGGGCACCGCCGGGTAGTGGCTGCGCGTTGGCTTCATCCAACGCGGCCATCAGTTCGGTTGCGGCTCGCACATTGGGATTCGATGAAGGGTGGATGTCTACCAGCGGAGCGCGGGTCTCCAATTCGGCATCGGCTGCTGGCACCTGACCCAGCGTGCGCAGTACCAATTCGCAGGTTTCGAGACTTTCCTTGCGCTTCCAATGTTCTGATATGCGAGTGATCGCACGCCATGAACCCGGTCGTGCGGGATATTCTTCGAGCAGGTCGCGATGCAAGCGAATGGATTCCCGATGCATCGCCGGATCAAATGCCGTGATATCTGCGAGCGCTTCGCGCGAACTTGAACGAAGCGGGTTGCATTCCAACGCGCGTCGATAGGATCGTTCGGCCCGTTCGATGTTTTCCAGTGGACCCGCGTATGCGCGGCCAATCGCTTCCCAAAGCTCGGCTTCGATGGCAGGATTTGGATGCGCGACATCAAGCGTGCGCTCCAAGTGCGTGACCGCCGCTTGGAAATCACTGGTACGTCCTAAGTCTTGTGCAAGAAGTTGTGCGGCTTCCACGTTGCCGGCATCTGCACGCAGGGTGTCGCAAGCCCGCTGTGTGGCTTCCAGAATTCGATCCAGCGCGCGGTAGGAGCGTGCTTCGAGCCAGAGCAGCGGTGCGCGCTCGTGTTCCATCGTGAGTGCAGCCAGTGCGCGTTCGGTCACGCGCAAGGTTGCGGTTGCGCCGTGGTCGTCCATGACGAGGTTCGAGAGGGCAACCCACGCAGCTGCTAGGTCGGGCTCTGTCCCGACCAGTTCTTCCAAGCGATCATGTGCGGCTTCGCGTTGACCCGAATCCGACTCGAGTTTCGCCGCGCGGAGTTGTAGCGATGCGCGTATGTCGACCGGAGCGCGTTCCGTCCAGGCATCCAATTGCGCCACCGCACGTGCGGTCTCGCCGAGACCCTCCAGTAGTTCGACCGCGCGAGCTCGGGATACTTCGTCGATCGGATTGAGCACGACGACCTGTTCGAGGGCAGCCGCAGCGCTTGCACGATCGCGCGTCCCTTCGCAGGATTTCGCGAGCTTCACCAGGTGGTTCGCCCGGTGTTCATCATCGAGGCCGTCCTGTTGGAGTCGGCGCTCGAGGCATTCACGCGCCTGGGGGAAGGCACCGAGCTTCAAGCTCAACTCTGCCATGGCGTCCAATGACTGTGGATGGTCTGCATCCTGACCGAGTGAAAGTTCTAAGTATCGGAACGCCTCAGCGTTGCGATCGAGCGCCTGCGCGGCTTCCGCAGCCCAGCGTGCTACATCCGCTAAGCGATCTGCTTGATCACTAGTGGGCAAGAGGGCGCATGCGAGACCGAACATGCGTTCGGCTTCGCTCCATTCACCTCGGGCGAGCGCGATCTCGCCCGCACCGAGTAGCGCGGGTATGCGGGATGCGTCTCGCTTGAGCGCCATGCGGAAGAGCGACCATGCGCGGGCGTCATCGCCAAGCCCGTTACGCGTAAGTTCGGCGGCGTGCGAGAACATCGCGGCACCGTCAGAGGCGTCGACCAGGCGTTCGCCCAGTTTGATGCGATCGTCCACTTCCTGTGCGACATCGCCGAGCTCGGCATTCAGGTCTGCGCGTAGGCGCAAGGCTTCGACGGACTGCGGGTTTAGACTCAGGGCCTCATCGCAGGCACCACGCGCGCGCTCCGCGTCTTCAAGACGCTCCCAAGTAAGTCTTGCGAGTTCCAACCAACCGCGCGGGCCGGCCATCTCGCCATGTAAATGCAAGGCGCGTTTGCGTTGTTCGATGGCCTGCGGCCACCGACCCTGCGCCGCCAGTGCATCGGACCAGCGTTCGAGATCCTCCGCGACCAAGCAATCCATTTCGTTGAGTGTTTCCAACGCACCCGCTGCGGCGTGTGCGTCGTGAAGCTCATCCCATTCGATCCGTGCGAGGCGACGTAGAAGGCGCGCAGCAATATCTGTATTGCTGTCGGCGATTTCTTCACGGAGAAGTCGCGCAACCTGCGGCCACGCAGCCAGCGACTCCAGCAGCTCGCGTGCTTCGACCCGAATATCGCGCTGTCCTTCGGCGTGCTCTAAACATTTCTGAGCGGCTTCTTCGGCTTCATGCTGACCGCCGGGTTGGGTCACGCAAATCTGACCGAGGCGCAACCAACGGTTCGCAGCATCGTCGTTCTCAGGCTCGGCGGCGAGCAGGGCGCGCAGTGAAATGGCTTCTTCGTCGGGTCGATGCAATTGACCGCAAACTTCCGCACGAAGTCGGTGGGCTGGACCGAGCTGCGGCTCCAGCGCGAGTGCGCGATCCAAACAGCTAAATGCAGCTTCGGCATCTCGAAAAACATTCCAGTGCAGTTCGGCTGCGTCCAAGAAGAGTATTTCTGCAGCCCCCGCACCGGTTTCTGCGCGTTTCTCGAGAATCCGTGCGAGCCGCGCTTCTTGGCCCGGGACGCGGAGCAGCGATGACAGCGCCTCCAGCGCTTCAGGGTCGTCCGAGCTCTGGTTTAGAATGAGTTCCCAGCGTGAAACGGCACGATCACGAGCACGGAGCGGATCTGTGAGTCGACGCGCGACTTCGCGCTCGAGTTCTTCGCGTTCCTCGCCCGCCAACAATGGCAGCAATTCTTCCGCAACGTCACACCACTCGACGGGTTGCGCAAGATCGAGATACAGCGATAGCAGTTTTCGCATGCGCGCGATGCGTGTGACTCGTTCGGTATTCGGGTCGTCATGCAGCAGGCGGCGCATTTCTTGCGCGGCTTCTTCTCTCCGGCCGAGATCGGCAGCGAGTAGGCCGATTCGCTCTTCGCGATAGATCGCACGAGCCTCCGCATCCAGCGTGGCATGCTCGGAGATCCGCCGAAGAATTTCGCAGCGTTCGGCGGAGCGCCCTTCGAGTTTCAGTACTTCGTCTAGTGCTTGAAGCCAGTCGACGCGCTCAGCAGTGGCCGTAGAAAGCGCTGTGGCGTAGCGCTGACGCGCGATATCGAGCTGCCCTTGTTTTGCGCAGACGTTGGCCTCGAGCGCAAAATATTCCGCACGCTCATCGGGGGCATCGGTGCTCTGCTGCAGCGCGCGGAGAGCTTGTCGTGTACCGGACGGTGTACCCACCTCTTGCTCGAAGCCGAGCCAACGAACTTGAAGTTTTCCGGGAAGCTGTTCGAGCGCGTGCCAACGTTGCAACCAGCGCAATGCAAGCTCGGAATCGTGAACGCGTTCTGCGAGTTCAAATGCCTCGCGTGCGAGATTCGTTCGCCGATCTTCGATCTCCAGTGGGAAATGAAGCTCGATTAACCGGAGGAGCCCATCGGCATCATTGACGTGTCTAAGTTTCGCTTCTAGGGCGGTGAGCACCTCCCGATCGTTCGGGTTGTTTTCGAATGCCTGCCAGAGCAGAGGGTTAGCGCGATCGGCCTCCCCGCAGCTATGAAAAGCGAGCGCGAGACGACGAACCGCTTCGGGCGTGGCAGGTGTGTCATCGGTAGCTTCGAAAACCAATGGCGCGAGAATGGCGGCTTCGCGCGCGGGGTCTTCCAACGCTGCAGCGAGCTCTGCGCCATGAATGCGCCAATGCGGATTATTGGGCAGTTCACGCTCGATGATGCGTAACGCGGATGCGGGATCTTCCAGTGGACCCTCGTATAGGCGCAATAACTCGTTGGTGTACACGCGGCGCCGCCCATCCGACAGGAGGCTGGACTGATTGAGAACTTCTTCAAGTGCGTGCGAAAGTCGTTCGATGCGCTCGGTATCGCGCAGCAAAGTAATGCGCAGCGCGATCAACTCGATGTCGTCGGGTCGATGTTCGAGCAGTTGTTCCACAACATTGAGTCGAGTTTCGGCGGGTTCGCCGGCTTGTTCGAGCACATTGAGCCAGCGTCGCAGCCAACGTCCTCGATCCGCTCGACCGTCGTCGCGCGTCTTTTCCTCGCAGAGTGTGAGCAGGCCCTCGATGTTGGCTGCGGATGCTAGGCAGCCATAAAGGAGTTCGTCGAGCGAATGGCTATCCGCGCCACGGATACGAGCTTCGCGAAGCGTCGTGATCGCGTTGTCGATTTCGCCAAGTTCCTGTTGGATCTCCGCAAGACGCAAAGCCGTTTGCGCTCGAATTTCGCCACTGAGCCCATCGAGATCGAGACGTCCTTGCAGCAGATCCGCTTGCTCGGCGCGACGCCCTTTGTCGGCGTAGAACGTGTAGAGGTCTTCAAACGCATCGCCATCATCTGGAACGCGTCGGAGAAGTTCGACCAGCGAACGCTCAGCCGCAGCACTATCGCGAACCTCATCGGGCCCGTGCAGGCGAAGCGACGCAAGCTGGTGAAGTACGCGAATCTGCTCGTCGGCGTTGTCACTGCAGTCGACCAACTCCGCCAGCGCGCGCGCATGTTTGGCTGTTGCGCCGCAGCGCTGGTAAAGATCCCCGAGCAAGCGCCACTCATCGCTTCGAAGGGACGTTTCCTGTTGTGCGCGCTCGAGTTCTTCGATCGCATCCTGTGGTCGATCCAAAGTCTCCGCGAGAATGCGTGCTCGTTCGATGCGCAGCGAAGCGCGAGCCGCGGGATCACTTTCTCCGGCTACGATCTCTTCGAGTAAATCCAATTGTGCTTGAGGTTCACCGTACTTTCGAAGCAGGGCGAGTAACGGCTGGCGGACCAGATCATCCGCACCACTCTCAATGAGCCGAGATGCGCGGCGAAGTGCTGCGATCGCATCCTCTGGCCGCTCATCGCGTTCCTGTAGAACGGAGAGTCGCAGTAACAAACGAACGCGTTCAGCTCCCTCTACATGTGATTCTCGGCGAAGCAACCAGGCTTCGTGATCCTGAGGGGTTCCACCCATTTCCAGCGCGCGTTCGAAGAGTGCCTCGAGAGCGGTGTCGCGGCTCGCGTCAGCGACTTCCTGAAGTGCGGCGATCGCCTCGGTGGGTCGCTGTAATCCGTCCAGTAGAAGGGCTGCGTGTCGATGCGCGATTTCCCGACGTAGGGTTGGGTCGCGTTCTGCCGCAAGCCGCCTGGCAAGTACTTGCGTGAGTTCTTCCGTCCGCTGTTGATCGGATAACAACGTTTCGAGCAGATCTGCGACTTGTCCAGCCGTGGGGTCCTGATTGAACGCAGGGAGTAGCGCGTCAATGGCGCCCGCGTAGTCGCTGAGTTCTGCTACCACACGGGCGAGCTCGAGACGCAATACACTTTCGCGCTCCGGCGTTGCATCACGCAATGCCGCACGGAGTTCGAAAGCGAGGTCGGGCAATTGTGCGGTGCGCCGGTAGAGATCGAGAAGCCGTCCGCGAACCTCCGCGCTTGATGCCAATCGTAGCGACTCTCGATACCAATGTGCTGCGCTGCGCATCGCGTCGGGATCTGCTTGTTCTAGCGCAAGGTCACCGAGTCTTGCGAGCACATGCGCGCGTTCGTTCGGCGAAACTTGAAGTAACGAATCGAGGGCTTCGAGCGCGAGCTGTTCGTTCTGACTGTCGGACGATTCACGACTAACGTCCGCGAGTGAATGCAGCGACAAGGTACAGGGATCCAGTTCTGCCCAGCGGGCCGCCGCGCGAAGTGCGCGGGGTAGGTCGCCAGCGTCTCGTGCCGCTGCAATCGTTTCTTGGAGAAGCTCAAGCGTTCGCTCGGGATCTGGATCCAATGCGAGTTCGCGCTCGCAGGCTTCAAGTAGCGAACCTAGGTCGCCCGATTGATGTGCGACACGCCGCAGGCCTTCAAGGGAGCCAGCGTGTCCTGGATCGCTGTTGAGCGCGCAAATCTGCGCGGCCCGTGCGCCGTCCGCATCGCCGAATTCGCGCAATCTGAGATCGCCGAGTGTCGACCACATATTGGCTTCGACTTTCGCTGATGCTGTGCGCTCGGCAAAGCTCTCGAGAAACAGTGCCAGCGTGTCGAACTTCTCAGCTTTCCGTAGCAAGTCGATGGTGCGCTGTGCTGCGGGCTCGAAATCGGGAACCAACTCCAGCGCCTGGTCGTAGGCGCGAGCGGAAGCCTCATTGTCGTCGAGTTTCTCTGCAAAGAGATCGCCCATTTCGGTACGAAGCTTGGCAGCCGACTCGCGCGACTCCGCACATCGAATGCGTTGTTCAAGTACCTCAATGCGTTCCTCATGTTGACTGAGTCGTGATAGCGCGCGATCAAGGCGCGCCAAAACGATGCCGTCATGCGGCTGGCATTCGAGATGACGCCGTGACCACGTCACGCAATCCTCGGTACGCTCGAGTTTTTCGTAGAGCTCTGAAATCTCAGATGTAAGTTCGGGCGAGGCGCCCTCGAGTTGAATGAGTTCTTCGAGCGCCCGAATCAGTGCAGCGGGCTGGCCCGCCACGCGAAAGATTTTGGCTGCAAGACGGTGTACCGCTGGATCGCTCGGAGCAAGCTCAGCGGCGCGTTCAGCCCAAAACAACGCTGCATCGAGATCTTTGGCTTCGTCGAGCGCACTCACGGCGGAGTTTTTTGCGAGACGCGCGCGCTCGTCGGGTTCGCGTAGCGCGGCCCAGAGCAGCCGTTGCAATTCGTCTACGCGATTCCAAACGCCTTCCGACTTTTCGATTTCGATCAGACGCTCGAGCGCCCGTCGTCGTCGTGGGTTTGCATTGACGACTTCGCGCAAGAGCGTACGGATTCGCGTGCTCTGATCGTTGGGAAGGAGCATCGCAAGATGTTCCATCGCGTCGATACGATTTGCGCCGGTGAGTCCGTCGAGTCGGCGTTCATGTAGCAGAATGGCGTTGCCGATTTCGCCGGTCACTTCCGCAAGTGCAGCTTTTCCGGAAAGCGCGATATCACAACCCGGGTCAAGCGCGATGGCCCGATCGTAACGTGCACGTGCCTCATCGGTATCACCCATCTGTCCCCAGAGTTGTCCGATTTCCGCCAGCGTACGCGCCTTGTGGGATTTAGGAAGCTCAAGCGACTCTTCCATCTCGGTGATCTGCAGCGCGGCGGTCAATTCTCCCGCGCGGGTATAGAGTCGACGCAGAGATGCCAGCGCTTCGGGATGATCCGCTTGGACCGCCAGCAGTTCCTCGTAGCGGCGACGTGCGGCTACGCGATCGCCCAAGCGTTCGTCCAAGAGCCGGGCGAGGCGTAAGACGAGATCAAAAAGCTCGCTGCTGCCGGCTGTGACGACCGAGATACGGCATTCATAGACGCCTGCCAGGTGACTCCAACGACCGTTGAGAAAGAGATACTCCTCGAGCGTCTCAAACGCGGGTGTGTCGTTTGGGTCCACGGAGAACGTCTCCAGCAGCCGCTGGATACGTGGCTCCAGATTCGATTCAGACGGGTTCCCGTTCACAGGGGTCTTTACGGTCAAAGCACCCGCGGCTTGAACCCCGAATCAGGCAAAACTCAGGTTTTCCAGCGCTTTAGACCCAGAAAGCGCGTTTTCCTGCGCTTGAAAGAGGCCGTGCAACTGGGGTAGCGTGAGAATCGAATTGAGCGCCTCCACACCCAATAGCCCAGGTTCGCCCGGACAGCAGGACAGAATCCCGCGCCAAGAGCGTCGGCGTCGCCGGCGAGATTGGCGTATTGCCGGCGCCGTCGCGGTCGTTCTGGTTCTCGTGCTCGCCTTTGAGCGCAATATCTTCACGCTGTATCAGGGACTTCCGATTGGGAGTGCGGCGGTGTTTTTGACGTTGGTGCACATCAACGTCATTGGCATCGCGGTGCTGGTGTTCTTCGTCGCGCGCAACGTCGTGAAGTTGGTGGTCGAGCGCCGTCGCGGAATAATGGGTGCAAAATTACACACTCGCTTCGTGGGTGCGTTCGTCTTCATGGCGGCCGTCTCGACAACGGCTCTCTTTGCATTCTCAGCGATCTTCGTCAGCCGGGCGATCGATGAATGGTTTTCGGTGCAACTCTCCGAGAGCTTGGAGCACGCGGTCGAGGTTGGCGAGGCGTACTACCAAGAAGCGGAAGAAAATGCGTTGTATTTTGGTCGGCGCATCGCTGGCGACATCGAATCGCGAAAGCTCCTGCGCGAATCTGCGCTGACGAAACTGCAAGCCTTTGTGGGTGAGAAACAGCTCGAGTATCAGCTCGGTGTCGTCGAGATTTTTTCTGCGCAACAGGAAAAGCTCGCGACCGCGACGCATCCCGATGTCGCGATCGTTGCGTTGGAGGCGCCGGATTCAGAGCTGATTCAAGCGGGATTGTCCGGTGTAGAGCGGGTGGTGGTTCAGGCCGCGGGCGCGGGGGAGTTGATTCGCGGCGTGGTACCGGTCTACTCAACGTTCAACGATGGTCACGTTGTTGGCGTCGTTGTGGTTAACGAATTCATTCCTCGCGCGATGGGTCGGCGTATGACCGCGATCAATGCGGCACTCGCCGCATATCGGCGCATGGAGCCCGGGGCGGGCACGTTTCAAACCAGCATGCTGCTGCTCTTAGCGTTGATTACGCTGCTCTCCTTACTTTTTTCATCGTGGCTGGGTTTTCGGCTCGCGAAGCAGATCACGGTTCCCATTCGTAGACTGGCGGAGGCAACCGAAGAAGTCGCAGCCGGGAATTTGAAGGTACAGGTCGAACACGGTGGTGATGATGAAATCGGTTCGCTCGTGAGCGCGTTTAACCGGATGGCGAGCGACCTCGCGACCAGTCGGGAAGACATTGAACGACGGCGGGCCCAGATGGAAATCCTGCTCCGCAGTGTTGCTGCGGGTGTGATTTCGCTGGATGAAGAAGGCACGGTGATCACGATCAATCCGTCTGCGATTCACCTGCTCGACCTACCGCGAAGCGTTGGCCCGGGCCGCAAGGTGGTCGACGTTCTCGGCGGCGCCGCGCTCGAAACATTGGATGCGTTGATGCGCCGTGTAGGCTCCGGTCCGCAACGGACCGTGCGACGCCAAGTACAGTTACAACTTGAGAAAGAATCACGAACACTGAACTGGACGGTATCGCGTCTGCAAGACGCTGACAGCCGCGCGGCGGGTTACGTGGTCGTGATCGATGATGTGTCACAGATTCTCAAAGCGCAGCGTATGGCTGCCTGGCGCGATGTTGCGCGCCGAATCGCGCACGAAATCAAAAATCCGCTCACGCCGATCCAGCTGTCGGCACAACGCCTGCGCCGCAAATTGGACGCACGGCTCGATGACGCCGAATCAAAGGAGTTGCTGCGTGAATGCACCGATGCCATCACGAGTCAGGTTGGCGCGATTAAGCATCTGGTCGCAGAATTTTCGAGCTTCGCCCAGTTTCCCGCGACCGATCCGGTTCCGACGGACCTGAACAAGCTCATCACGGACGCGGTGTTGCTCTACAAGGGTCGTCGTGGCATTCAACTTGAGACAGATCTCGCGAAGCGCCTGCCCGAACTCGACCTCGATCCTGAGCAGATCAAGCGCGTGATCCTGAATTTGATAGAGAATGCACTGCATGCGGTCTTGGAAGCCGAGGGCGAGCCTAAGCAGATTCAGGTTTCCACACGTTGGGACGGAGCAGTGGGTAAGGTATACCTGGAGGTCGCGGATACCGGATGTGGTGTTCGTCCAGAGGATGCCGGACGAATTTTTGAACCGGATTTTTCGACCAAGCGCGATGGTTCAGGCTTGGGTCTAGCCATCGTGGGTCGAATCGTTTCAGATCACTCGGGTTATGTGCGCGTTCGAGATAACCACCCGCGCGGTACCCGTTTCATCATTGAGTTACCGACGAGGACGTAGGCGATGGCGGTCACGATTCTAATCATCGACGATGAGGAGAGCATTCGACGCTCGGTGGGCGCGATTCTGCGTGACGAGGGGTTCCAGGTGCGCGCTGCTGGCGATGGGCGCGAAGCTTTCGAAGCGATCGCTAAGAACCATCCCGACTTGATCCTTTTGGACATCGCGATGCCCGGTGCCGATGGTCTCGCGGTATTGGAACAGTTGAAAGAGCTACATGAGACGGTTCCGGTCATCATGATGTCGGGGCACGGAAGCGTCGAAAGTGCGGTACGCGCGACGAAACTCGGTGCGTACGACTTCCTTGAGAAGCCGCTCTCGTACGACAAGCTTCTACTTGGTGTTCGGCATGCATTGGAGAGCGCGCGATTGGCGCGGGAAAACCAAGCACTTCGTACCGAGCTTGATGCGAACAGTGAAATCATCGGTGAATCACCGCCGATGCATCAGCTCAAGGCACAGATTCTGGTTGCAGCACCGACGGATGGTTGGGTGTTGATTACGGGCGAAAACGGCACGGGGAAAGAACTGGTCGCGCGTCAACTGCATCTACATTCGAAACGCTCGGAGAATCCGTTTATCGCGGTCAACTGCGCGGCGATTCCGGAGGAACTCATCGAGAGCGAACTTTTCGGGCATGAAAAGGGCGCATTCACGGGTGCGATTCAAACCAAACGCGGACGTTTCGAAACGGCCGATAGCGGCACGATATTCCTCGACGAGATCGGTGATATGAGTTTGATGACCCAAGCGAAAGTCTTGCGCATTCTGCAGGAACATGGATTCGAACGCGTGGGTGGAACGGATACCATCGAGGTGGATGTGCGTGTGATTGCGGCGACAAACAAAAACCTCGAGGAAGAAATGGCTGCGGGTCGTTTCCGTGAGGACCTTTACTATCGGTTGAACGTGATTCCGTTTCATGTCCCGCCACTGCGAGAGCGCACTGCAGACATCGAGGGTTTGGTTGCGCGTTTCATGGAACGGTTCGCGAAGGAAAGTGGCGCCAAACCAAAGCGGATCGATTCTGGCGCGCTGGAAAAGCTTTTAGGGTATTCCTGGCCAGGCAATGTTCGGGAGCTGCAAAACATCGTAGAACGTTTGGTGCTAATGACGCCCCACGATGAGATCCGAGTAGAGCACCTGCCCGAGCAAATCGTGAACCCAGGCCGCGATACACAGTCGCCGCGCACAGGGTCTGAAAAGTTGGCCGATGCCCGCGCCGCGTTCGAACATGAATATCTATTGGAAAAGCTTCGGGCGCATGGCGGCAATATTTCAAAAACTGCAGAGGCGGTGGGTCTTGCGCGCGAAAGTTTGTCGCGCAAGCTGCGCAGCCTTCGAATTGATGTCGACAAGCTTCGCGAAGCCGATTGAGTTCGGCCTGCCACGCGTTGAAGACGCTTCGACTTTGGCCATGCTCGCGGCGGAATCCATCACGGGTGCATGGTCGCAGTCTGGGTTTGAGTCAGAACTGTGTAAACCGTCGTGCCGTGCCCAGGTCGCTCGCAGCGGCGACGAAATCGTTGCCTATGTGATCGGCGTTCGCGTCCTAGATGAGTTACAACTGATGTCGATTGCCGTGGGGTCCGACTTTCGGCGCGGCGGTATAGGATTGAATCTGCTGCGACGCTATCTGGCCGCACTCAAAGAAGAAGGCGTGTGCAAGGTGACGCTTGAGGTCGAAGAAAAGAATCTTCCCGCACAGCAGCTCTACGCGCGGCTCGGTTTTGTCGTGCAAGGGGAGCGACGCGGATACTACGCGGGTGGTTCCAGCGCGCTATTGATGGGGAGCACGCTGTCATGAGCAGCGCCGCCAAACATATACTGGGTCGCGTGATCGAGAGTGGGCCGCTCGGGATCAGGGTGCAGGCGCCAGGTTGGGCCGGACATCGCCCCGGTCAGTTCGCCATGCTCACATTGAACCCTGATCCACATTATCCCGATCCATTGCTGCCGCGGCCGATGGCTGTCTATCGCGGCAAGGGTGAGGAGCTCGAGTTTCGTTTCAAAATCGTCGGTCGTGGCACGGCCCGATTGGCTGAGCTCGTACCCGGGAGTTCTATCGGCGTTCTTGGACCGTTGGGAAATGGTTTCCCGGATCCAAGCGGATCAACGATCCTGGTCGGCGGTGGTACTGGAATCGCGTCGCTTTATGAATATGCCAAAGCGCATCCCGATGATGTGCGCGTGATTCTGGGTGGGCGTAGCCATGCCGATATCTTGGGCTTGGATGATTTTCAAACGCTCGGTGTCCCGCTCGCAATCGCGACGGATGATGGTTCTCTGGGTGAACGCGGTTTGGTGACGGATCTGCTCAAACCCGATTCGAACGACAGTGTCTTTGTCTGCGGTCCGTGGCCCATGATGCGCGCGGCCTATCAAATCGCGTCGGATGCAGGTTCACGGTGCTTGGTATCGCTCGAAGCACATATGGCCTGCGGAATTGGAATTTGTCTGGGTTGTGTGGTCGCGACGGATCAGGGTTTCCGTTACGTCTGCACCCACGGTCCGGTTTTCGACGCTGAGCGCGTCGATTGGGAGCACGCACTTTGAGTGCCGCGGTGGATTTTAGCACCGATCTCTGTGGTGTAGCACTGCGCAATCCTATTCTGCTCGCGAGCGGCACCTGTGGTTACGGCACCGAGCTCGAAGGCTTCATCAACCTGAATGAGTTGGGCGGGATTGTTTGCAAATCGTTGACGTTGGAACCCCGGTCGGGAAACCCACCGCCGCGTATCACGGAAGTCCCCGCCGGCATGATCAACGCGATCAGTCTTGAAAATGTTGGCGTGGAAGCATTTATCAAAGAGAAGTTGCCCGTGTTACCTAAAGGTCTCCCCGTTTTCGCGAGCGCGTTTGAAACAGAGATCGATCGCTACGCTGAAGTCTGTGCCCGCTTGGATGGCGCTCCCGGTGTCGCCGCGATCGAGCTCAACGCCAGTTGTCCGCATGTGAAGTCCGGTGGAATCGAGTTCGGTCAGGATCCCCAGGTCCTTGCCGCGTTGGTTCGTGCCTGCCGCGCGGCTACGGATGCGAAGCTACTGGTCAAACTTTCACCCAATGTGACATCGATTGCCGAGATGGCGCGCGTTTGCGAAGGCGAGGGCGCGGATGGTTTGAGTCTCATCAATGCGGTTCAAGCGATGGCGGTAAATGTAGAAACGCGCCGCCCGGCGCTGCCGAACGTCCTGGGAGGCCTCTCGGGTCCGGCGATTCGGCCGATCGCGCTGCGCATGGTCTATCAGGTTCGCCAGGCCGTCGACCTGCCGATTTGTGGTATCGGGGGCATTGCCACCGGAGAGGACACGGTTGCGTTCATGCTCTGCGGCGCGAGCGCGGTTCAGGTGGGCACGATGACCTATACCAACCCCGAGGCCGGACTCGTGATCCGGGATCAACTGGCCGCATATTGCGCCCGGCATGGGGTCGCGGCGGTCCGGGAGCTCATCGGCGCGCTGGAGAAATAGTCGCGCGATACGGCTGCGCTGACCCGCCTGACCCCAAATGCCAGATTCTGCTAGTAGAATCAAGCACCTAGCTTGATCCGGGTGCCCGGGTTTGATATTGGTGTCTGGTCACTGTTTCGTCGGATTTGGACTTTTATCGAAAGTGGGCCGCTCGTCCGCTTTTTTTTGCGTTCACAGTCCGGTTAACGGCGGCTCCGAAATCATCGACAATTTTATCGTAAGTAATTGATGTATAAGGATATTCCTGAAAACATGTTGGGCATCATCGAACCGGTGGCGGCGAGCCACGGCCTCGAAATCGTGGACATTGAGGTCCAGCAGGGTCGCGGTAAGGGCTTTTTGCGGATCATTGTCGATACGCCAGAGGGCGACGGCAAGGTCACTGTGGACGGCTGTGCGGCCGTTTCCCGCGAAGTGGGTCATGGAATTGATGCCGCGGGGGCGATCCCGGGTGCCTATACGCTTGAAGTTTGCTCGCCTGGTGTGGATCGCATGCTCGGTCGCGAGAAAGATTTCGCGCGTGTTGTCGGAAAACGAGTTGAGGTTCGAACGCGGCAGGCTGTGGAAGGGCGTCGCAAATTTCGAGGCGAGCTTCTGAGCTTTGAAGAGAGCGCTGCGCAGATACGGACCGAGCAGGGCGAGGTACGGATTCCTTTCACCGATATCTCGAAAGCGCAGGCCTTCTTTCCATTCGATACCCGCAAGGTAAAGAGGTAGTTCATGGAGATCGAACTCAAGCGCATTATTGAACAGGTTGGTAAGGACAAAGGGATCAGTAAGACGACGGTGATCGAAACGCTCGAAAAGGCGTTGGTGACCGCGGCGCGGCGGAAGTTTGGCCTGGAGCGTGAAATCGAAGCGCAGTACAACGAAAACACGGGCGAGATCGAACTCTTTGAGTTCAAGACCGTGGTCGAAACTACGCCGCGTGACTCGAGTCAGATTCCACTTGCCGAAGCCCGCGAACATGATCCCGATGTGGAGATCGACGATCAGATTGGTGTCAAAATCGACACCAAAGACTTCGGTCGTATCGCTGCTCAGACCGCGAAGCAGGTCATTATTCAAGAGGTACGCAGCGCTGAGCGTCAAATTGTTTACAGCGAGTACAAAGATCGCAAGGGCGAAATCGTGCACGGGATCGTGCGACGCGTTGAAAAGGGCGCGCTCATCGTTGATCTCGGACGTGCTGAAGCGATTGTGCCGCGTAAGGAACAGGTTCCTCGTGAGATGTTTCGCATCAACGAGCGCATTCGTGCGTACGTGCTTGATGTACTGAAGGAATCAAAAGGTCCGCAAATCGTGTTGTCACGGGCATGCACGGAATTCCTGACCAAGCTATTCGAACAGGAAGTACCCGAAATTTACGAAGGCATCGTGCGAATCGAAGCTGCAGCTCGTGAACCTGGAGCGCGGTCAAAGATCGCGGTCGCATCGCGTGACAGCGACGTCGATCCGGTGGGTGCGTGCGTCGGTATGCGGGGTAGCCGCGTTCAGGCTGTGGTGCAGGAATTGCGTGGCGAGAAGATTGACATCGTTCCATGGAGCCCCGATGCGGTGCGTTACGTCTGTGCGGCGCTCGCGCCCGCGCAGGTTGTTCGTGTGATGGTCGACGATGCTCAGGAATTGATGGATGTGATTGTGCCCGACGATCAGCTTTCGCTAGCGATCGGAAAGAAGGGACAAAACGTTCGCCTGGCTGTGCAACTGACGCGTTGGAAAATCGACATTAAGAGCCAAAGCTTTATGGCGGCAGTTCAAGAAGAGCTCGCTGATGCGCTGTCGGTTGTTGAAGGCGCTGGCGAGTACGAGGCGAAGGTCCTGTTGGATCATGGTGTCGCGAGCTTGGGAGAATTAGCCGAGGCTGATATGGAGTTGTTGACGGCAATCCCGGGTATCAGCGAAGAGGGCGCTCAACAGGTCAGGGAACGCGCGGCGAAACTCAAAGTGGAAAAGGCTGAACGTGAAGCGGCTGAGGCGGCCAGTGCCGCACAAGCCGAAAACGCCGGGCCAAGTGATGTGGTCGTCGCACCGGTAGAAGATGCACCAGCGGCTCCGGAGCCGGAGGAAAGTACGACGGGCGCGTAAACCGCGCTCGTCGGATCGGGAATATGTCGAAGATTCGCGCTTACAAAGTTGCCGAAGAACTCGGGCTTGAGAAGGAAGACTTTCTCAAGCGTGCGGGTGAGGTGGGCATTGAACTTCGATCTGCGATGGTTGCGCTCGACGACGACCAGGTCGAAATGCTACGTCGTCGGCTTGGTGGTGATGGCGAGAAGCGTGAGGAAAAGCGAGTTGGTTCCTCGGTCATTCGCCGCCGTCGGCGGGTGGTGAAAGCGGAGACGGCACCTGAGCCAGAACCCGAAGTCGCAGCAGGGCCTGTGGAGCCCGTGGCCGCGGAGCCCGCAGTCGTCGGGGCGGAACCCGAACCTGCGGTCGCCGAGGCGGAACCGGCCACCGAAATTCAAGCTGAGCCCGCGGTAGCGGCGGCCGCCGAAGATGCGGCCGCGACGGTTGCTGAGGAATCCACCGACGCCGGGGCCGTGCCCGCTGAGCGCGGTGCTACCGATCCACCTGCGGGGCGCGAACCGGCGGTCCCACCGTCTGCGCGCAAGCAACTGACGAAGCGCAAGGTTCTCGAGGGTGTCACGCTTAAAGAGCAGGACCAACTGTCGCGAATGATGCGTGGCAACGTGCAGCAGCGACTCGAACAACGCCGCATGATCGTGGATCAACAGTCACGCATGGATTCGGGGCGCCGTCGTGGGAAGCCTAAGAAAAAAGTCGTCCCGCCTGCACCGGGCAAGCGAAAGCGAATCGTTCGGCTTGGCGAAACCATTACGTTTGCCGATTTGGCGACGCAGATGGGTGTGAAGGCGCGGGACCTACTTCGCAAAGCGCGCACGCTTGATGCAGAGATCGATCGTGACACGATTCTCAACGCCGAAATGGCGGGGCTATTGGCGGCGGAGTTTGAGTTCGAAGTTCAGAATGTAGCGATAGACCCGGAGCAGACGGTTGCGGGTGAAGTCAGCGTGGAATTGGATGGCTTGGAGCCGCGTCCACCCGTCGTGACCGTCATGGGTCATGTGGATCATGGGAAAACATCACTGCTCGATACCATTCGTCGTGCGAATGTCGTCGATGGCGAGGCGGGCGGAATTACCCAGCACATCGGTGCCTATCAAGTGAAACAGGGCGATAGAGTGGTCACGTTTCTGGATACGCCGGGTCACGCCGCATTCACTCAGATGCGCGCGCGCGGTGCACAGGTGACCGATATTGCGATTCTTGTGGTAGCGGCGGACGACGGCATTATGCCGCAGTCGGTAGAAGCGATTAATCATGCGCGCGCCGCCGAGGTACCGATCATTGTTGCGGTGAATAAGATCGACAAGCCTGAGGCGAATTCCCAAAAAGTGAAGCAAGGATTGCTTGAACACGACGTTGTATCTGAAGAGTTCGGCGGCGATGTGATCTGCGTGGACGTATCCGCGATCAAGGGTACGAACATCAATAAGCTTTTGGAAATGGTCGCGCTGCAAGCTGAAGTTTTGGAATTGAAAGCACGCGTAAAGGGGCCCGCACGTGGCACGCTGATCGAAGCCCGATTGGATCGTGGCCGAGGGCCGGTGGCTACGGTGTTGGTGCAGCAAGGCACGCTTAATCGCGGCGACACCGTCGTTGCGGGCACAGCATATGGTCGCGTACGGGACTTGGTCGACGATCAAGGGGATCCGTTGAAGTCGGCGGGCCCGTCAACGCCGGTGCAGATCATCGGGCTTTCAGCGGTTCCCAATGCTGGTGACGAACTCGTCGTCGTCAAAAATGAGCGTGAGGCCAAGCAATTGGTCGACTATCGTTTGGCCGAGCAGCGCAAGCAGACCGGGGAAGCGGAACCTGAACTCGCCGAGGACGCATTCTTTGCCGCGTTGGGTACAGGTGACAAGAAAGAGCTTCGTGTGCTCATCAAAGCAGATGTAGATGGCACCTTAGAAGCGATCAAAGATTCGATTACCGATCTGGCGACGGAGAAGATTTCCGTGAACATCGTGCACTCTGGGGTTGGCGGAATCTCTGAGAGCGATGTCATGCTCGCGTCTGCATCCAGAGCGGTCATTGTTGGCTTCCACATTCGACCGGAACCGGCTGCACGCAAGCTGGCAGAAAACGAAAAGATCGAAATCCGCACATTCGACATTGTTTACGAGCTGCTGGATAACGTGACTCAGTTACTGCGTGGATTGCTGCCACCCAAGATCACCGAAACCGTTCACGGGCATGCAGTGGTGCGCGAACTATTCGTGGTTCCGAAGGTGGGAACAATCGCAGGTTGTTTCATCTCCGAGGGATCGATTCACTCTTCATACATGGTTCGTGTGGTTCGCGATGGCGTTTCCATCTATTCGGGGAAGCTCGCGTCTTTGCGCCGCTTCAAAGACAGCGTCAAGGAAGTCCAGTCCGGTTTGGAATGCGGTTTACGGGTGGAAAATTTCAACGACGTAAAAGTCGGTGATAACTTCGAAGCCTACACCGTCGTAGAAACGACCGACACGCTCTAGGAAACCCGGGAGACTGTGATGCCGATCGGCGTAGCATCGTGTTGATCGCCGTAGCGCTGATCGAGCTCGACATACCCGATGCGGATTCGATCAAGGCCAAGCGTCGGGTGGTACGTTCAGTGAAAGACCGACTGAGGCGGAAATTCAACGTCTCTGTCGCTGAGGTGGCGGATCACGACGACCGCCACAGTGTTTGCATCGGTTGTACGATGGTGGGTGTGGATTCGCGATACATCCGAGAGGGAATGGAAAAGGCATTGCGCTACGTCGACAGTCTGGGCTTCGGGGAATTGGTCGCGGATGATATCGTCGTCGTGCGTTTGGATGAGCTCGAAGAGGCTGACGAGGCAGAGATCGAAGTGCCTACGGAGTGGAGTAACGATTGAGTCGCCGACAAACCAAAGTTTCGCATGAACTGCGCGATCGCTTGGCCGAGATCATCGGCACGCGGGTTAGCGATCCCAGACTCGTAGGGGTTTCAGTGACCAGTGTGGATGTCTCACCCGATTTTTCTTTCGCGCGGGTATTCTACCGCCCGCTGGAACCCTCGGATGCCGTCGATGCCGCGCTTCAAAAGGCGAAAGGCTTTATTCGACGAGAACTGGCCGAACGGGTGCATCTCAAACGGATTCCGGAGCTGGACTTTCGCTTGGACACGACCGCGGATACCGCGGCGCGCGTCGAAGAAATTTTGGATGGGATTAAGCGCGATCAAGATGGAGAATCGCCGTGATTGACGGATTATTGGTAATCAACAAACCCGAGGGATTGACCTCGCATGACGTCGTGCAAAATGTGCGACGTTGGGCGAAGCAACGTCGTGTCGGTCATTTGGGAACGCTGGATCCGTTGGCAACGGGTGTGTTGCCGCTGGCGTTGGGTGAAGCGACGAAACTTTCGCAATTACTCACGCACGGCACCAAAGGTTACCGCGGGCGTATCAAGCTGGGCGTTGAAACTACCACCTACGATCGTGAGGGCGAGGTGACGGCGGAGACCGATGGACCCTGGCCCGACCCAACCACACTTGAGAAAGCCCTGGATCAGTTCCGTGGCGAGATTCAGCAGGTGCCGCCGCAGTACTCGGCTGTCAAAACGGACGGAAAAGCTGCCTATGAACGTGCCCGCAAAGGGGAGAAGGTTGAGCTTGAAGCCCGAACCGTCACGCTGCATGAGCTGGAACTGATCTCGTATGAGCCACCGTTTCTTTCGGTCAATGTGATCTGTAGTGCGGGAACCTACCTGCGTTCGCTGGCGTTCGACCTGGGGCGTCAGCTTGGAACGGGAGCTCATCTTTGGGAGCTTGTCCGAACTCGAAGCGGGCCTTTTCATCTAGAACAGGCGATCACGCTCGAAGAACTCGATGAGGCCGGGGAAGGCCGCCTGATTCCGATGGCGGCAGCCACGGGTTTACCCACCGTGGAGGTGAATGCAGGCATCGCCCGGCGCGTCGGGCAGGGGGTGCAGCTGATGCGCCCCGATGTTCCTGGTGTGCCACGCGACGGCTTGGTTCAACTGGTCTACGACGGTCGACTGGCTGCCTTGGTGCAGGCCGATCAGGGGATTCCGATGCTCCGCACGGTCCGCGTGTTTCTGGAGGGCACGAGGATCTAAGCGCGCGCATGCCCGTGAGCGCCTCCGATTATCGATTGCGAGAGGGTTTTCTCCTCTACTCACAAGGGTTTAGCGGCCTCATTTCATTTGCCTTCGGAGGGCGCCTCTGCTATACAGACGCGCGAATCACGAGGAAAAGACTTGTTAAGCGCGGAACAGACGCAGGAAATCGTCAAGAATTACCAACTTAAAGAGGGCGACACGGGATCGGCTGAGGTCCAGGTGGCGCTGCTTTCGGAGCGGATTCGGGTATTGACCGATCATCTTCGAACCCACGCGAAGGATCATCATTCCCGTCGTGGATTGTTGTTGATGGTTAGCCAGCGACGTGCTTTGCTCGACTACCTCAAGCGGACTGCAAATGATCGTTACGTAGCTTTGATCGAAAGGTTGGGGCTGCGTCGATAGCAACAATGGGAGGCGGCCGGACACGGTGTTCGGTCTTTTTACAGGAATGCGAGGTGTGGGATGAGCACTACGTAAAAGCAGATTTTACGCAGCGCTCATTCCGCATTCCAATTTCATCCTCCCAACCCACATCTCGCGAGAAACAAAAACAGCAGGCTCGATGAGTCGGTAGACTCGCGTGCGCCTGCGTAGGAGCGAAGATGGATAAGGTTGAATTTAACGTTGGCGGAAAGTCGATTTCGATCGAAACCGGCCGGATTGCCAAGCAATCCAGCGGGTCCGCCCTAGTGACGTCCGGTGAATCCGCGGTCTTGGTGACCGTGAACTCCGCGAAGCCACGCGAAGGCATCGATTTCTTCCCGCTGACGGTCGATTACATCGAAAAGGTTTATGCGGCGGGTCGGATTCCCGGTGGATTTTTCAAACGAGAAGGTCGCCTGACGGAAAAAGAAATTTTGACGTCGCGGTTCATTGACCGTTCGTTGCGACCGCTCTTTGCGGACGGTTATCGCGACGAAACCCAGGTAACAGCGACCGTGCTTTCGGCCGACCCGAACTACGATACGGATATGTTGGGTTTCATTGGTGCGTCGGCCGCGGTTTCGTTGGCAGATGTGCCGTTCCCCAATCCGATTGGCGCGGTGCGCGTGTCTCGGGTAGACGGACAGCTGATTGCGAACCCAAGCTTTGAGGAAGTCGACAACGCCGACCTCACGATTATTGTCGCGGGCAAGCATGACGCGATCGTGATGGTGGAAGGGGGTGCGCTGCAGGTATCGGAAGCGGACGTGCTCTCGGCGCTGCGCTTTGGACATGAACAGATTCAAACCATCATCAAAGCCCAGCAGGATTTGGTGGGTCGCGCTGGTAAGCCGACGCGCGAGGTCACCGTTTCGGTCATCGATGCGGATCTTCGGGCGAAGGTCGAGGCGATTGCGAGCGATCAGACAAAGGGAGCGTTGCAGATCCAAGACAAGATCCAGCGCTATAAGAAGCTTGGTGAGATCAAGAAGTCAGTCGTCAATGATCTGGTTTCTTCCAAACGCGCGGAGCCGCAGTCGTTTGGCAGCCTCGAGGCTGTTGAAGACGCGCAAGCGAAGCTGCGTCAGTTCACGGGCGATGTGAAGCAGGTCATTGAGGACATCAAGGCGGGGCAGATGCGCGGCCAGATTCTCAATGAGGGACGTCGCATCGATGGTCGAGGATTGAAAGATATTCGACCAATCACCTGTGAAGTCGGTGTCTTTCCACGGGTTCACGGCAATTCGTTGTTTACCCGCGGTGAAACGCAGGCGATTGCGTCGGTCACGTTGGGCAGCTCGCGCGACGAACAGATGATCGAAGGTTTGAAGGACACGTTTTATCGGAGCTTCTACCTGCACTACAACTTCCCACCGTTTAGTGTTGGTGAAGTTAAACCGTTGCGCGGCCCGAACCGTCGCGAAACCGGTCACGGTGCGCTCGCTGAACGCGCCGTGAAGTCGGTGCTGCCGGAAACGGAAGAGAGCCCGTATACGATTCGCATTGTTTCCGAAGTTACGGAGTCCAATGGGTCGTCGTCGATGGCGACCGTTTGCGGCAGTACGCTCGCGTTGATGGATGCGGGCGTGAAGATCAAGGCGCCGGTCGCCGGGATCGCGATGGGGCTGATTACTGAGAACGGCAAGAACGCGATTTTGTCGGATATTCTCGGCGATGAAGATCATCTCGGCGATATGGACTTCAAGGTTGCTGGATCACGCGAGGGTATTACTGCGATTCAAATGGATATCAAGATCGACGGCCTGGAGTGGGCGGTGGTTGAAGCCGCACTCGAACAGGCACGCGAGGGTCGGTTGCATATCCTGAGTCGCATGGAAGAAGAAACCAAGGATGTGTTGCCTGGATTCGTTGCCCGCGAAGAGGTCAACGATAACGCGCCGCGGGTCAGCGTATTCTGGATCAAGCCCGATCGTATTCGCGACGTCATAGGGCCGGGTGGCAAGGTGATCCGTTCGATTCAAGAGGTCACCGGTGCGAAGATCGACATCGAGGATTCCGGACGTGTGATTATTTTCGGTAACGATCGTGATTCGCTCGAACGCTGCGAAGCGATGGTCAAGGAAATTACACAGGAAGCGGAAGTCGGTAAGCTGTATCTCGGGAAAGTGAAAAAAGTCACGGACTTCGGCGCCTTCGTCGAAATCTTTCCCGGAACCGACGGTCTGTTGCATATTTCCGAGCTTGCCGACGGGCGCGTGGCCAAGGTAGAAGATATCTGTGTCGAAGGGGACGAAGTCATGGTCAAATGCCTTGATGTCGATCCCTCGGGAAAGATTCGACTGTCTCGGCGTGCCGCGCTTGAAGAGGGCGTGGAAGCCTCGCAATAACCCGTTCATCGAGGATCTATTGGGGTCGATTGACCAACCCCGTTGTTCAACGCTCGACCGTGGGGTACGGATTGTTACCGAATCCGTACCCACGGCCGAAAGCGTGTGCTTGGGTTTCTATTACCCAACGGGCTCACGTTATGAAAGCGAAGCGAACAACGGAATCTCGCATTTCATCGAGCATCTGGTGTTCCGGGGGACCCGGCAACGCAGCACCGATGACGTGAATCGACAGATCGATCGTCTTGGCGGTGTATCGAACGCATACACGGGCAAGGAAACCCTCTGCCTGCATACGCGCGTGCTTGCCGAGGATCTCGAGGAAGTTGTCGATTTATTCGGCGATCTATCGGCGGATGCACTGCCCCCAGGAATCGACGATGAGGTCGAACGCGAACGCGAGGTCATCCTGTCTGAGATCTCATCCGTTGAGGATTCACCCGAAGACCGTGTTGGGGATCTCTGCGACCGGATCTTTTTTCGCGATCATCCTCTGGCGCTTCCCGTCGCCGGTTCGATTGCCGCGGTTTCCAGTCTGACGTTGGATCAAATTCGTGCGTACTATCGCGCACAGCTGGTTGCAAATCGCTTGGTGGTGGCGGCGGTGGGTAAGGTCGACCATGGTCAGATCGTCGAATGGATCGAGCGCGCGGTTGCGCCGGTGCCGACGGGTGAACCATTACCGCTACAGCTGAAACCGGTGTACGGCGCTTCAACCGAAGTTTTGGAACGCGATCTCGAACAGGTGCATCTCTGTCTTTGCTCGCCCGGTGTTTCACGCAGTGATCCGCGCTACACCGCCGCTGAGCTACTTTCGGTCATCGTGGGGGAGGGCTACTCATCCCGGTTGTTTCGAGAGGTGCGCGATCGACGCGGGCTTGCGTATTCCATCTACACCGCCACGCATGGCTATCTCGATGCGGGAAGTTTTAACATCTACGCTGGCGTAGCACCGCAGAAGTTGGACCAAGCCATCGAGGTGATTCAAGAAGTGATGCAAGGCGTGCGCGATGGTGACCTGACGGCCGAAGAACTTGGATCGGCTCAACATCATTTGCGCGTTGGAACGCGCCTCAGTCAAGAATCGACCGAGGCCCGCCAGGGGTATCTCGCGGAGCAGCTGCTCTTGAACGACGAGCGCTTGGATCGTGCGCATCAGCTGAAAGACATCGATCTCGTTACACTGGGCGACCTACGTGATTTGGCCGCGGAGCTTCTGGCGGGGCCGATGACCTTAGCGGCGATGGGTCCGGTCATGGCGAGTCATCTTCCTGCGGATGGATTGGAGTTTGCAGCGTGACATTGATAGAAGTTCAAATCTTTCGCGTGCGAGGAGAGCTCGACGCAGATCTTCCGTTGCCCGACTACGCAACATCGGGAAGCGCTGGTGTGGATCTACGCGCGGCGGTCGAGAAGGATCTGACGCTTGACCCGGGTCAACGCCTTCAGGTGCCGACGGGTTTCGCGCTTGCGATTCCCGAAGGTTACGAAGCCCAGATTCGTCCGCGTTCAGGCTTGGCACTGCGACACGGAATTCGCTTGCCGAACGCGCCGGGAACGATCGACTCGGACTACCGCGGTGAAGTGCAGGTCATTTTAGAGAATGGCGGCAACGCAGCGTTCGAGATTCATCGTGGGGATCGCATCGCGCAATTGGTTGTGTCGCCCATCGTGCAAGCACGGTGGAGCGAGGTGACGAGCGAAGACCAATTGGGTGAGACTTCACGTGGCGCGGGCGGTTTCGGTTCCACGGGAACGAAGTAAGATGACCGACTCACCCGATATCGCGCACCCACGCCCGCCAAGCCCGCGCGAGCCCGAAGAGCCGCGGCGGCGTATGAGTAACTTAACGCTGCGTCTAATTTCTGCGGCGTTCCTGATTCCACCGGTCATTTGGGCCTGTTACACCGGTGGCATGCTGTTTCTCAGTGTCGTGATTATTATCGATGTGCTGGCGATCTCTGAGTTCTACGGTTTCATCTCGGCCAAAGGCGCGAATCCGCACCGATTGCTTGGAACGATTTCAGCCGCGGTACTACCAGTGATCTTTTTCGTTGGCGACGCGTTCTGGGCAACCACGTTCATGACGATGCTCTTGCTGACCGTGATGATTCTTCAACTTACAAAGATTGAGATTCGCGAGGCGATCGCGAGCGTTTCAGCGACCTTCTTCGGTGTGTTTTACGTAGGCTGGCTGCTCTCGCACGCGGTATCGGTTCGCTACATGCACGATGAGCTCGCGCGACGCTATCCCGCGACAGATGCCGCGGTGCTGGATCCACAGATCGGATTCTTTTTGATGATGCTATGCCTCACGGGTGCGGTGCTGTCTGATGCGGGGGCGTATTTCGCGGGGCGGCGCTGGGGACGCCGCAAGCTTGCGGCGGAGATCAGCCCCAACAAGACTGTAGAGGGCGCGATCGGCGGTATTCTGACTGCGGCCGTGGGCGCGGTACTGATGAAGTGGCTCTTCGACTACGTGATCCCCGGCGATCTCGCGCGAGACTTTTCGGCAGTGACCGCGGCTCTCTTTGGCATGGTGATGGCCATCGTTTCCATCCTTGGAGACCTCGTGGAGTCCGTCCTGAAGCGCGATGCCGATCTCAAGGATGCGGGCTCGATCCTGCCGGGTATTGGGGGTATGCTGGACCGCGTGGATTCCGCATTGCTGGCCCTGCCGGTGATGTACTACCTCTCGCTCGCGTACTACTACTTTCGGTACGTGGCTTAGCAAGGAATTTCGATGATTGCGAGATATTCGCGCCCCGAGATGGACAAGCTTTGGTCCGATGAGAACCGCTACCTGCTTTGGACACGGATCGAAGTGGCGGTCTGTCGGGCGTTGGCGAGCCGTGGCCGCATCCCCCGTGAGGCGTTCGAGACGATTGAAAAGCGCGCGCGTGTGAACCCTGAGCGCGTGGCCGAAATCGAAGCGCGCGTTCACCACGATGTTAACGCCTACCTTGATGCGCTCGCCGAAGAGGTGGGGCCGGCGTCGCGCTATGTGCATCTCGGGATGACATCGTCAGACGTTCTCGATACCTGTTTCGCGTTGCAACTCCGCGATGCAACCGATTTGATCCTCGAGCAGTTGTGTGCCGTTCTTGATGCGTTGAAGCGGCGCGCGCTCGAGCACCGGAATACGGTCACGGTCGGTCGCACGCATGGAGTCTTTGCCGAGCCTACGACGTTTGGTTTGAAACTCCTTTATGCCTATGCAGAGATGAATCGTCACTACGAGCGCCTGTCGGACGCGCGCGATCAGATCGCTGTGGGCCAGGTGTCGGGAGCCGTCGGTACCTTTGCGCATCTCGAACCGGAAATTGAAGCCGAAGCCATGGAAGAACTCGGCCTTGAGGCGGAGCCGATTTCGACACAGGTGATTCCGCGGGATCGTCACGCGCAGCTTTTTTCTGCGATGGCGCAGACGGCGAGTTCGATCGAACGTTTTGCCGTTGAAATTCGCCATCTGGCTCGGACCGAAGTACGGGAAGTGCAGGAACACTTTGGTTCCGAACAAAAAGGCAGTTCTGCCATGCCGCATAAGCGCAACCCTTGGCGTTTTGAAACGCTCACGGGTTTGGCGCGGCTGATGCGTGGCTACGCGGCGAGCGCGATGGAAAACACCGCACTCTGGCATGAGCGCGATATTTCTAATAGCTCCGTCGAACGCGTGATCGGCCCCGACGCCACTACCGCGTTGCACTTCATGTTGCATCGACTCGCGGGGTTGATCGACAAGCTGAAGATCTTCCCAGAGCGTATGCGTGAAAACTTGGATTCCGCACGCGGACTGGTGTTTTCGGGCACGGTTCTATTGGCGCTCGCGCGTCACGGACTGACGCGCCAGGATGCTTACCGGTTGGTGCAGAGCCACGCAATGGCGACGTGGGATGAGGGCGGCCATCTCTATGACCGGCTTTCTGCAGATTCTGAAGTGACGGACGTGCTTTCGTCCGCGGAGCTATCGGCGTGCTTTGACCTGGAGCAGCATTTAGGCCAAGTCGATACGATCTTTCAGCGCGTATTCGAGGAGAATGTATGACGGTTCAGGTATTGGTGAGCCCGAAAGAAGGTGTATTGGACCCTGAAGGTCGCGCGCTGCAGTCTGCGTTGCACGACCTGGGCCATGCAGCTGTGAATTCGGCGCGTGTGGGCCGCGTGATCACTTTGGAATTGGAAACTTCATCCAAAGAAGTAGCACGTGACCAAGTTCGTGAAATGTGTGAAAAGCTGCTGGCGAATCCTGTGATCGAGCAATACGAAATCGTGATACTGGAGTAGGGCGAGGGCACGCTTGAATATCCTCGGCATCTCGGCGTTCTATCACGACAGCGCTGCGTGTCTGGTCCGCGACGGTGAAATCGTCGCGGCCGCACAAGAAGAGCGGTTTACGCGGAAGAAGCACGATCATCGCTTCCCCGTGAAAGCGGTCGAGTTTTGTCTGAAGCAAGCTGATATTCAAGCGGGTGATCTGGACTTTGTCGCGTTCTACGATAAACCGCTGCTGAAGTTTGATCGTCTGCTCGAAACCTATCTCTCCTATGCGCCCAGCGGTTTTAAACTTTTTCGTATGGGTTTACCGATCTGGCTGCGCCAGAAACTTCATACGCCTCGGGAAATAGATCGCGGGTTGGGCGGCGCGTATGACGGCCGCTATGTTTTTCCCGAACACCACGAGTCGCATGCTGCGAGTGCATTCTTTCCCTCGCCGTTCGAGGAAGCCGCGATTCTCACGCTGGATGGCGTGGGTGAGTGGGCGACGGGCAGTATCGCGCGTGGTCGTGGCAACAAGATCGAGATGCTCAAAGAGCTACGGTTTCCGCATTCTCTCGGCTTGCTCTACAGCGCGTTCACATATTTCTGCGGTTTCAAAGTTAACAGCGGTGAGTACAAGCTCATGGGTTTGGCGCCCTACGGCACGCCTCGTTATGTCGATAATATTCTCGAAAACCTGATCGATCTGAAAGACGATGGCTCGTTCCGAATGGACATGTCGTACTTCGGGTACTGCGACAGCGATGTAATGACGAGTCCGAAGTTTGCGAGACTTTTCGGGGGATCACCACGTCCACGCGAAAGCGAAATCACCCAGCGCGAAGTGGATCTCGCGGCATCCATACAGGCCGTAACCGAAGAGATTATGCTGCGTATTGCGCACCACGCGCGCGAAGTCACGGGCTGTAAAGACTTAGTCATGGCTGGGGGGGTGGCGTTGAACTGTGTCGGGAATGGGCGCATTTTGCGAGAGGGACTGTTCGAACAGGTCTGGATTCAACCCGCGGCCGGAGATGCCGGAGGTGCGGTCGGCGCTGCGCTCTTCGTTTGGCATCAACTCCTCGAGAAGCCTCGGCGTGTTCACGCGGGAGACGCACAGCGCGGTTCGTTGCTGGGGCCCCGTTATGATGGACCCGAGATTGAGGCGTTCCTCAAGTCGGTCGACGCGAAATATCAACGCTATGAAACAGAAGAGCAGCTGGTCGATCAGGTGGCTGAACTCATCGCGAATGAAAACGTGATTGGACATTTCGCGGGCGCAATGGAGTTTGGCCCGCGCGCGTTGGGCGCTCGATCGATACTCGGTGATGCCCGTTCAACGAAGATGCAAGAAGTGATGAATTTGAAGATCAAGTTCCGAGAGTCGTTTCGCCCGTTTGCGCCAAGCGTGCTGCGTGAACACGTGCAGGACTACTTTGAGATGTCACCGGGCCAAGAAAGCCCCTACATGCTTCTGGTTGCACCGGTCCAAGAAGCGCGTCGGCATGCGGTCGACGGTTCAATCTCAAATATTTTGTCGCGACTCAAAGAGATCCGATCTGACTTACCGGCGATTACGCATGTTGACTATTCCGCTCGCGTTCAAACGGTCGATCCCGAACGAAATCCGCGCTACTACGCGTTAATTAGGCGATTCTACGAGCAGACGGGTTGCCCCGTGGTGATCAACACGAGTTTCAATATCCGCGGTGAGCCCATCGTGTGTACCCCCGAAGACGCGTACCGCTGTTTCATGGCGACGAATATGGATGTTCTGGTTCTTGAGAACTACGTGCTGTTGAAACAGGACCAACCCAAGGCGGAAGCGCATGATGTGAATCGCTATCTCGCGAAATTCGAGTTGGATTAACCATGGCCTTAATCGAAATCGACTGGAAACCCGACCTCAAGCAGCTTAGGCAGTTTGGTTTGATTTCAGCGATCGCGTTTCCATTGATTGGGCTTTTCATTGGTTGGCGTGGAGGTCTTTTTGGCCTCGATTTCGGTTCGGCGGCTTCGACGCTCGCGTGGGGGCTCGGCGTTCTGGGTCTATTCTGCGGTGTGCTTGGTGCTATTCGGCCGCAGTACCTTGCGCCGCTGTACATCGGCTTGATCGTGATCACGTTCCCCATCGGTTTCGTGATCTCCTACGTGATGATGACCGTGCTTTTCTTTGGCATCATCACACCGTTCGGTTGGGGACTGCGTTTGGCGGGTCGTGATCCATTGGAGCGTGAGCCGGATCCGAACGCGGAAAGTTATTGGATCGACTCGAAACCCATGCCAGAGCAAGAGCGCTATTTTCGTCAGTACTAGGTGGAGGAGAGAACCCGTGGCGGCTGAAAACTTCGAAGACCAAGCCAAGAAGAAACGTACTTCGCTGGTGGGTGAGTTCTACGGATTCCTTCGTGACAATAAAAAGTGGTGGCTCGCACCGGTCATTGTTTCCGTCCTCGGTCTGGGCGCATTAATCTTCCTCGCGGGTACTGGCGCCGCACCCTTCATCTACACGCTCTTCTAACGTAGTGATGCCATTAAACGGGGACGGTCCTTAGAAACTGCAATTAATGGGGACGTTGGTTAAAAAGTTGCACATTTC
>JAJDAK010000011.1 GCA_029261895.1 Deltaproteobacteria bacterium | reverse complement strand
CAGCTTGAGAACTGCAACTTTTTAAGGACCGTCCCCATTAATTGCATCAACCAACGTCCCCCGTCCCTTATTCCATCCACATGCATTGCGGCTAGTCGTTTCCCCAGTAGTCGAAGTCGACGAGATTTTCTTTTAGATAATTGCGAAGGTCGTCGACGAGTTTCTTTTCAAGTTGGCGCACGCGTTCACGCGTCAGGCCGAACTCGTCGCCGAGCTCCTGCAGTGTTTTCGGATCTTCGGAAAGAATACGCTCGGCCAATATGCGTTCTTCACGCTCACCGAGCTGCACACGAAACTTGTCGACTTGCGCGAGAAAGGTGCGGCGCATGTCGTTGCGATCCACCATCTCTTCCGTCGAGACATTGGATGCCAAGAAGTCACCGAATGTCGCGCCGTTTTCATCGCGTCGTGCGGGGGCATCGATCGAGAGGTCCGATTGCCCGAGTCGGTTTTCCATATCGATGACTTCTTCTTCTTTTACGTCGAGCTTCTCGGCAATGCGTTTCGGCTCGAGCGCAAAGCCCTGACTCTCCAGTTCACGCTTGACTTTGTTGAGTCGAAAGAAGAGTTTCCGTTCCGCGCGGCTCGAACCCACGCGCACCATACGAATATTGTCGATCAAGTACTTCAAGATGTACGCGCGGATCCAATATGCTGCATAAGAAGAAAGTTTTACGCCGCGCTCGGGATCAAATTTCTTCACACCATGCAGCAAGCCGACGTTGCCTTCCTGAATCAAGTCGAGGACGCTGGTCCAAACGCGCTTGTACTCCATCGCGATCTTCACAACCAGGCGCAGATTGGCGAGGACAAGCTCCTGAGCTGCCTCGGGATCTCCGTGCTCCGAGACTCGAACCGCGAGTGCACGTTCTTCGGCTGGGGTGAGCAAGTCGTACTTACCCACCTCGGCGAAATAGGCGCTCAGCGCATCATGTGGAACGAGCGCAGACGTGTCCCTGGAGTCACTCATGCGGAGAGCATAGCGCTTGGAGCCAAAGGCCGGCTGGGCCGCCGAGAGCCGTTACTTTCTGAGCGAGCGGATGTGCTTGATGATCGCCCAGCGGTCGGCTTCGGGGATCACTGCACCCCAAGGGGCCATCAACGGCGAGCCGCCTTTGGCGGCGGCGCCATTGGTAATCACATCGAAGAGATCCTGGTCCGTACCGCCGTATTTGAAGTCACCTGTTGTGAAATCACGCGGCGGCGGATTGAGCGTCTTGCCTACGGGTCCCTGACCGTCGCCAGCCGTGCCATGGCAAGTCGAGCAGAACTGATCGTACTTTGTCTTTCCAGCAGCTGCATCCGCGCCTTCGGTGCCCTCAGCCAGCACGTGACCTGCGCCCATGAGTAGGGCCATCGCTATCGTCCAACTTATTCCTAGTCGCATCACAGAACCTCCTGGAAACGGGCTGGGGTCTGCCCGAAAAACCGTCGGCAGATTAGGGTCAAAGTCCCTCATCGTCCACTATCGAATCAAACTTGGACCCGTCCATTCGGGCCTACTTCCACTGGCGGAGTAGCTCTACCAAGAGCCTGACCCCGAACCCAGTTGCCCCTTTGACGCAGTAGGGCTGAGAGGAATTCGTCCATGCGGTACCGGCAATATCGAGATGCGCCCAGGGCGTTTCACCAACAAAATGGCTGAGAAATGCACCAGCAGTGCTGGTACCGGCCTCGCGGCCACCGGTGTTTTTGATATCGCCGACGTCCCCGCGGATGGCCTTCTTATGTTCGTCCCAGAGCGGCAATGGCCAAACGCGCTCTCTGCAACGGTCGCCTGCCGCGCGAATCTTCGTCGCAAGTGCTTCATCGTTGCCCATCACTGCACAGCAGGCAGATCCAAGTGCGATTACGCACGCGCCGGTTAAGGTCGCTAGATCCAGAATCGCATCCGGCTCGAAGCATTGCGCGTAGTGGAGCGCGTCCGCGAGCACGATCCGACCTTCAGCATCGGTATTGAGTACTTCGATGGTTTTTCCGGACGCGGATTTCACGATATCGCCAGGGAGATACGCATCCGCACCCGGTTTGTTTTCGGCTGCGGCGACGATCCCAACGACATGCAGCGGCAGCTTTAGCTCGGCGATCGCGCGCATGGCACCGAAGACCGCTGCGCCCCCGGACATATCGTGTTTCATCTCGTGCATGGCCGCGGAGGGTTTGATCGAAATCCCGCCGGTATCGAAGGTGATGCCTTTCCCTACGAGCGCGATCGTGGGTCGTTTGCGTCCGGACTTGGCCGGTTCGCCATACTCGAAAACGATCAGCCGCGGTGGGTTGATGCTGCCGCGACCCACCGCAAGAATCCCCCCCATGCTCTCGCGTTCGAGATCCTTGGGCCCGAGGACTTTAACTTTGAGACCGCTCGTTTTCGCTTCGGCGCGGGCTTCTTTTGCCAACCATTCCGGCGTGTGCACACTCCCGGGTTGGTTGGATAGATCCCGTGCCCAACAGGTGGCGTCGGCGATTTTGCTTCCGACGTCGACGCCACGCTTCACGGCTGCGGCCTGACCCTTTGAACTGAGGATCAGGTCCAATTGCTTGAGTTCGGCTGGGGGCTCCTCGACTTCGCGGTACTGATCGAAGCGGTAGGTGCCAAGAATCGCACCCTCGGCAACCGCTTGACCTAATTCGGGTCCCTTCGGTTTACGCAAACTGGGAAGTACCAGTGTGGCGCGTGTCGCCTTTAGTTTAGCGGCGTTCTTGGCCGCTTTGGATGCCGCAGCACGGAGCGCCTCATTGTCGATGGTTTTTTCTTTTCCCAGGCCAATCAAACTGATGTACTTGGCCTTAATCCCGACCGCGGGAAAAGTCACGACTTCGCCGGATTTGCCGCGAAAGGACTCGGTCTTGAGGTAGCGCGTCAGCCAACCGTCCATGACCGCGTCCAATGCCCGCAACGTGCGTGGCAGTTTCTCGGATTCGGGCAGGAGAATGGCCAACGAATCGCCCATCGCATCGACCGGATCTGATTCACGAACCTGGATTTTCATAATCACCCCCGCGCCACAGACTAACGGTTTCGTTGCATACCCGCCGTTGACGGCACGCCGACGGAAACTTAACTTCCGCGAACCCCCAGAACCTCTTGGCGGAAGCATTCCCATCTGCAGCCTTCCGCCGTCTGGAACCACTATGTTGGAAAATATTTGGGATTCCGGGCCTGTCGTCATGGCAGTCCTGGTCCTGCTGATGATTGCCTCCGTCTCATCCTGGGGCGTGATCTTTTTCAAGTTCCGAGAGCTCGGAGCGGCTGAGGACGAAACCGAGGACTTTCTCGACGCGTTTCGCGAGCGGCCCATGGATGCGATCTATGACGTCGCCAAGGATCATCCACGAAGTCCGCTTTCCGTGGTCTTTCAAGCGGGTTATCGCGAGGTCGCCCAATTGGAACGACTCGGGGGCTCGAAAGGTTCTTTGACCTCGGAACAAGTCGAAGACGTGGTGAAACGATTGAACTGGGTGCAGACCGATGAAGGCCAACGGCTCGAGCGAGGCCTCAGCTTCTTGGCTACAACGGGCAGCGCGTCGCCGTTTGTGGGCCTCTTCGGGACCGTGGTCGGGATTATGAATTCGTTTCATGAAATCGGTGAAACTGGATCGGCAAGCCTTGCAACGGTTGCACCGGGTCTCACCGAGGCGCTCGTCGCAACTGCGGTCGGTCTTTTTGCCGCGATCCCTGCGGTGATTGCATACAACTACCTCAGCGCGCGCACGGGTCGAATCCTGGAGCGGCTGGACGCATTTTTGGTTGAGTACGGCGTGCTGCTGCATCGATCCCGCGCGAATCACGCGGCATGAACCTCGGTCCCCGCGGAAAGCACGGGCGGCGTCGACCGCCGATGTCCGAAATCAACGTCACGCCTTTCGTGGACGTGATGCTGGTCTTGCTGATCATCTTCATGGTGACCGCGCCGTTGATTCAGCAGGGGATCGACGTACAGCTGCCGAAGACGCAGAGCCAAGGCCTGAAGTCCAATGATGAGGCGTTGGTGGTGACGGTGAAGAAGGACGGCAAGCTCTTCGTCCAACGCGCCGAGGTTCCGATCAAGGAGCTGGAGGACAAGTTGAAGAGCATCTTTGCCGCACGTGCGAATAAAGAGGTTTTCCTGCGTGCCGATGGGCGCGTCGCGTATGGCACGGTGGCGAAGGCATTGGGGTCGCTGCGTCGTGCCGGTGCGAGTCGCATCGGTATGGTGACTGAACCGGACGCGTGAGAGCGACACTTCCCGCAACAACGCTGATGGATCGCCCCGAGTTTCGGCAGGCGCTGATCGCGAGTGCCGTGGGGCATGTGGTGCTGGCGATCCTTTTGATTTGGATTCCCGGGCGATCCATGAGCTTTCCCGATGAGGCTCCGATTTTCGTAGATGTCCTGCAGTCCCGAGCGCCAGCCGCAAAGGCATCCGCGCCCGCGGCAAAGGCCGCGCCGAAACCCAAGCAGGTCGTCGATGAAGCGGTGGTGATTCCCAAGCAACCGAAGCCGCTCCCGAAACCCAAACCTGAAGCCAAAGTGGAGCCGAAACCCGAGCCTGCCAAGAAGCCCAAACCAGCGGCGCTGACGCCGGAGCAATTGATCGCGAAGATTCGTGAGAAGCGGGGCGCGGAAGCGGAGACGGCGGGTACGCAAGCTGCCGGTAGCACGGGCACCGCGCAGGCCGGCCGCTTCGATCCCCTCATGGCCGCCTACGTAAAACGACTCATGGTGCTCCTCTATAACAATTGGACGACGACGGCGTTCTCAATGTCGAGCACCTTCCCAACATTTGAAGTGGAGCTCAGCGCGAGCGGGAAGGTTCAGAGTGCACGCAAGGTGCGTTCCTCCGGTAACCGCCACATGGATGAATCGGCGGAACGCGCGATTTGGAAGACCGATCCGTTTCCGCCGCCACCTCGCGGGCTGCGTAAGTTACAAATCGTTTTTGATCCGAAGGCGGGCGCTTGATGCAGCGGTGGATATTGATTGTATGTGTGCTCTTTTCAGCCGCAGCTGAGGCACAGGACCGGGCACGCGTTGTGGTGCCGGGTTCGGGTGGGCGCGCGTTCCAAATTGCGGTGCGAAAATTTGAGGCCGGACCGAGCCAGGTGGGGCTTCGAGAGAAGTTCCATCAGGAGCTCACACGCGCGCTCGAGTATTCGTCGCTGATGAAAGCCGTGCCGCATAAAGCGTTCCTCGAGCCGATCGAGACCCGTGATTTTGAGAACAGCGCTGTGCGTTTTGAAAACTGGCGTGGAATCGGCGCAGACGCGCTGGTGGACGGCCAGGTGCTTCAATCTGGCTCGAGTGTACGGATTCGCTTCAAAGTCTGGGACGTCGTACGTCAGCGCCGCCAGGGCAAGCCAGGGCGACTCGATGCCGAGGTCAAGGATCTGCCGAAAATCGCGCGCGAACTCGCGGACGAGATCGTCTACCGCTTTACCGGTCGCCGCGGCGTGTCTTCAACACAAATCGCATTCGTATCCGACCGTTCGGGGAATAAAGAAATTTACGTGATGAATGCTGATGGATCCGGAAAGACGCGGGTTACTGGAAATCGCAGCATCAATCTCTTTCCGGATTGGTCCGCGAACGGCCGTGAGTTGGTCTATACCTCCTATAAGGGCGGTCGCGGCGCAGATCTTTGGAAGCTGATCCAAGGACGTAAAGGGCGCCGACTGATCGACGAACCGTTCGAAAAGTTTCGCGGGGTTTGGTCACCGAAAAAGGGCACGCTCGCGGTGGTGATGCATCGCAATGGGAATACCGATCTGTTTTCTGTCCGTGGGGACGGACGACGTATCCAGCGCCTGACCACGAGCCGCGGGATCGACGCATCGCCGGGCTGGTCACCCGATGGAAATAAGATCGTATTTGTTTCTGATCGCACCGGAAGCAAGCAGCTCTACATCAAGAATCTTGGCAGCAGTGAAGAGCGGCGCATTACTTTTCGAGGCTCTTATAACGCGAGCCCCGCATGGTCGCCGACCGGTGAGTGGATCGCGTTTGCAGCCCAAACCGGTTCCAATTTCGATATTTATTTGATCGATCCGGAGAGTGGCTATACCACCCCACTGGTGGTGCATCCACGGAGCGACGAGGAGCCGGCCTGGTCGCCAGACGGCCGCAAACTCGCCTTTCGCTCCTCGCGGCGGGGTCGCAAGGAGGTGTATACGATCAATATCGATGGTTCAAATCTGCAGCGGTTGACACCCGATTACGGCAATTCCACCAACCCCGCATGGTCGGGTTGGACGAGGTAATACGGCTTTGGTGTTAGAAATCGTTGAACTTTCGGCGGTTTCCGGCTAGAGAATCGGAGCGTTTAAGCACGCTTGGTACGAGAGAATGGCTTAATAGGAGGATGGGGCGGTGAAACTCTTCAAACATGTGGTGATGATTTCCTTTCTCGCGGTCGCTATGGGCTGCACCTCCACGGGTGGTGGGTCCAACGGTGGCGACGGCGGTTTCGGCGGCGAGGGCGGCAGCGACCCCGGATTGGGTAACAGCGGCGACATGAACGCCAGCGACGACGAAATGAATGGCCCTCTACGCACGGTGTACTTTGCGTACGACCAAGCGGGTCTGAGCGGCAGCGCAAAAGACAGGCTTCGCGCCAACGCGCAGTACCTGAAGGACAACGGTTCTGCGTCGGTGGAGATCGGCGGCAATTGCGATGAGCGCGGCACCGAGGAATACAACCTCGCGCTGGGCAAGCGCCGCGCTGAAACCGCACGCCAGTACCTAGTCGACCTAGGGATCGATGGTTCGAGACTCTCGACGATTAGCTTCGGTGAGGAGCAACCCGCGGTCTCAGGACATAACGAAGCTGCGTGGGCCAAGAATCGGCGCGCTGACTTCACCCTTCGGTGAACCGAAGCTTTCTGCCAAAGAGTCTCAGTTGGGTCGCGGCCCTGCTACTTGCAGGGTGTGTGACCGTACCCGAGTTTCGCGCGCTTCAGGACGAAGTGGCCGCGATGAAGGCCGTGGGCAATGGCGGCGGTGCGAGCGGCGATCGCGTCGCTGATCTGGGCGCGGAGGTCGAAAGTCTGCGGCACGAGGTCGATCTGCTCCGGGGCCAGCTCGAAGAAGCGCGCCACGCCGCGGACCTCGCGATGCAGGAAGTGAAAGCACTGCAAGATCAGCCGGGTACCGGTACGGCGCAGCCTCCCGGAAGCGATGGCCCATATGACGATCCCAGCACACTGCCAGGAAACGGTGGGGGGACGGCCACCGAAGAGGTACGGGCGTACGAGGAAGCGTTTCGGATGTATCGCGGCGGGGAATATAGCTCAGCCGTTGACCGTTTCCGCGGCTTCCTTCAGACTCACCCGTCCTCCGATTACGCGGACAACGCGCTGTTTTGGATCGGCGAGTGTTACTTCAAACTCGGCGACTATGAGCGAGCCGTTCTCGCATTCGAGGATGTGACCAAACGCTTTCCGCAGGGCAATAAAGTTGCGGATGCGCTGTATCGGCAAGGTGTTGCGTTGATCGAAATCGGCAAGAAGAACGACGACGAGGGGACTTACAACGAGGCTGCGCGGCAAATATTTGACCGAATTGTTCGTGATCATCCTCAGTCAGAACGTGTGCCCGAAGCCAAACGACAACTGGAGAAGTTAGGGTCGTGAAGAAAAGTGATCAAAAGAAATTCAGCGCGATGCTCACCGATACTCGGGAGCAATTGCTTGTGAATGCGAAGCGTGCGATCAGTGGCGACATTCACCTGGATCCCGACGACTTTCCGGATGAGATCGATTCCGCATCGTCCGAAAGTGGGCTCGCTTTTATCGGCCGCCTTCGTGAACGCGAGCGCGTGCTGATTAAGAAGATCGAGTACGCGATCGCAAAGATTGAAAATGGTACGTACGGCGAATGCGAAAGTTGTGGCGAAGACATTGGTTTGAAGCGCTTAGAGGCGCGACCCGTCGCTGAACTTTGCATCGATTGTAAGAGCCAACAGGAAAAACTCGAGCGTTAGCCGAGGTTCACCTTGCCCCTCATTCTTGGTATCGAGTCGTCCTGTGACGACCTTGCGGCCGCGATCGTTCGCGATGGCACCGAGATTGTGGCATCCCGCGTACAAAGTCAGGACTCGGTCCACGCACCTTTCGGCGGTGTGGTTCCCGAACTCGCAAGTCGCGATCACATTCGTTACGTGCACCGTGTCGTTGACGAAACCCTCCAGGCGGCGGGCTGTACGCCGCGAGACCTCGACGGTATCGGCGTTACGACGGGGCCGGGGTTGATCGGCTCGCTGCTCGTCGGTGTGGCGTTTGCGAAGGCCTTCGCCTTTCAGCATCAGCGACCGCTGCTCGCGGTGCACCATATTGAAGGTCATTTGGCATCGGCACGGCTCGAAGCCGAACCGATCGAGTTTCCGTACCTCGGCCTGGTGGTTTCGGGTGGACACACGGCGCTGTATCGTGTGGCTTCGCTCGCGCAAATCGATTTACTCGGACAGACGCGCGATGATTCTGCGGGCGAAGCGTTCGATAAGGTGGCCAAGCGCATGGGTCTCGGATATCCGGGTGGCCGTGAAGTGGATCGCGCCGCTGAAACCGGTCGCCGCGAGGCGTACGAATTTCCACGGCCGATGCTGAAAAATCCTGGATTGGATCTGAGTTTCTCCGGATTGAAGACCGCCGTCGCACTTGAGGTTGCACGCGCTGAGGATTCGAACGGTGGTGTGTTGGATCCGACGGTTCGGTCCGATCTATGTGCATCGTTTCAAGAAGCCGTCGTGGATGTGCTGATTGCGAAAACCGAACGCGCGTTACAACGAACCGGCTTAACTCGGATGGCGATGGTCGGCGGGCTCGCGGCGAATCGTCGGCTGCGCGAACGCATGACCGAGTTCGCCGAGCAGCACGCTTTGGTACTGCGCTTTCCGCCGATTCAACTCTGCACCGACAATGCTGCGATGATTGCTGCGGTCGCAGATCGTATGCTGCTCGAAGGTCGAATCGCGGCGAAGGACGTAGAAGCGTTCAGCCGTGTGCCCATGGAGATGCGTCCATAGGTTCGGCACGCCGGCGCCTGTCAGAGCGCGGACTCGCACCCTCTAAAGCACGAGGACAAAATTTTCTGCGCTCGCCTGAGGTTGCGGCGAAGTTGGTTGGGCTCGTGGGCATCACCCCGGAAGACGCGGTCGTCGAGATCGGCCCCGGTCTTGGGGCACTCACCCGCGAGATTGCCGCGATCGCGCGCCGTACGATTGCTATTGAAGTCGATCGTGGGCTGGTGAAGCTGCTGGGCGAAGAGGAATGGCCAGGAATCGTCGAAATTCGCCATCAGGATGCATTAAAAGCTGATTTAGGCGGAATTTCCCGAGAATTAGGCCCTCCCAACGTCTTACTTGGAAATCTCCCGTATTCCATCGCAGGTCGGCTCATTGCTGCCCTTTGTAGCGAACGAAATCCATACCGGCGCTGGGGGCTCATGATCCAGGCGGAGATGGCCGATCGAGTCATGGCAAGTCCGGGTGACGCTGCTTATGGCACGCTTTCCGTCTGGGCCCGGCTGTGGACATCTCCGCAGCGGGTGATGGAGCTTGGACCGGGGCATTTCGAGCCACGCCCGAAAGTCCGTTCGACTTTCTTGGTTTTCGATCCCGCCCCGGATCCGCCGCTCATCCACGACGTAGGCCTGTTGCGTAAGGTCGTCCGGACCGCGTTTCAATACCGTCGTAAGACGCTCCGCCGAGCGCTCGCGAGCGAATTCTCCGACCTGGGAGACAGCTTCGAGCGCGCCGAGGTGGATCCCAAGCGCCGGGGTGAAACGCTGAGTGAGTTGGAATTCGCGCGTTTGGCAAACGCGATGGTGATGGAGCCAGCAGATGACCGCGATCCAAGACGGACGCGTAGCTGAACGACGGCATCCCCGGGTGCCGATCGAAATCGACGTCTGTACCGACGTAGCGGACACGCTTGAATACGCCGTGAATCTGTCGGAAACAGGGCTCTGCATCCAGTCTCGAAAGCCGTACTCCATGGGTTCAGAGCTGAAACTCGGATTCCAGCTTTGCCCCGATTCTCCGAGGATCGAGGTCGCTGCAGAAGTCATCTGGTGCTCGCAAGATGGAGACCTTCCCGCAGGCATGAGCTACTACGAGGCGGGCATTCACTTCGTCGAGATTACCGATACGCAACTCGAGATCATTCGCGTGTTCGTCGACCGCGGGCATCGCTATTGCTCACATGAAACGCAGCTAGATCCGGGCCCCAAAAACCGCAGTTGACAGCCACTGATCGTCCCACCTAAGCTTTCCAAACCATAAATCGCGACCGCTTCGATCAAAGCGGCCAGAAGCTTGGATCCCTAGGCATGACCCTGTCAGGCCAAAAGTCGGGACTGAGACCGAAGGCTCTGTTGACCGAAGGTTGTTTCGAGCCGCATGGGATTTCCCCTGCGTCCTTTTCGAAGCGCCTTACCGCAGACCCAGATGTCTAAAGTCCTCGGACGATACTCACGGGATACGGAAGGCGCTTCTGGCGTTTAGACGTCGGTTGGACAGAGGGAGGGACGTCATGCGAGAAGCTCGAATTACCGTGCCAGGGTTGGCACGCAAGAGGCGCGACGGCGATAAGATCGTGATGCTCACGGCATACGATTTTCCGTTCGCGCAGATTCTCGATCGATCCGGAGTCGATGTACTCTTGGTTGGAGACAGCGTCGGAACCTGTGTGCAGGGACACGACACCACGCTGCCCGTCACTCTCGATGAGATGATTTATCACTGCCGGATGGTCACGCGCGCAACGGAGCGGGCTCTCGTGGTTGGCGATATGCCCTTTGGTTCGTACCAACGTGGCGTGAGTGCGGCACTCGACACGGCTTGCCGACTGGTGCAGGAAGGCGGCGTACAAGCGGTGAAGCTTGAAGGCGGAGAGCGAGTCGCCGAACAGATCGAAGCCATTGCACGTGCCGACATTCCCGTGATGGGCCATATCGGGCTCACACCGCAGTCAGTGCATCGCATGGGTGGCTTCCGTGTACAGGGACGAACCGAAAGCGCCAAGGAGCTTTTGCTTCGCGATGCGCGCGCGGTTGAAGCTGCCGGCGCGTTCGCCGTGGTGCTCGAGGGGATTCCGCAGGCATTGGCTCCCGAAATCACCGAGGCGTTGTCGATTCCAACCATTGGTATTGGTGCGGGAATCGGTTGCGACGGACAGGTCATGGTACTCCACGACTTGCTTGGACTCGGCGATCACACGCCCCCCAAGTTTGTACGTGAGTACGTGAACCTGAGCGAGATCGTCGGCAAGGCCACACGGATGTACGCCGAAGATGTGCGTCTCCAGAAATTCCCAGGCGAACATGAGTCCTACTGAACCTCGGATCATTCATCATGTCAGCGAGCTACAGCGTTATTCCGACGCTGTAAGGTCGTCAGGTAAACGCGTTGCACTGGTTCCAACCATGGGTGCGTTGCATGCGGGCCATGTTTCTTTGGTGGCTTCCGCACGCGGGGCAGCTGATCGCGTGATCGTCAGCATCTTCGTCAATCCAACTCAGTTCGGTCCCGGTGAAGACTTTGAGCGCTATCCTCGGGATACCCAGGGCGATATCGCAAAGCTTCGCCATGCGGGTGCCGATATCGTGTTCATGCCGTCGGTTGAGGAGATGTACCCGGAGGGCAACTCGACCTGGGTCGATGTTGATGGTGTAACGGATGGGATGTGTGGTCGCGGACGTCCGGGTCATTTCCGTGGTGTAACGACCATTGTCGCGCGCCTTTTCAATGCCGCGAAACCACATGTCGCGGTATTTGGTGAAAAGGACTATCAGCAGCTCGCGGCGATTCGACGCATGGCCCAGGATTTGAGGATGGATGTTGAAGTCCTCGGTGCGCCGACGGTGCGCGACCCTGACGGTCTCGCGATGAGTTCGCGTAACGCGTACTTGAGCGTCGATGCGCGGCGTCAAGCAGCCTGTTTGAACGCGGCGCTCTACGAAGTCCGTGAGGCGGTTCGCGCCGGCGAGCGTTCCGTACGTGTTTTAGAGAAGGCCGCACGTGATCGAATTGAGAAAGAGCCGCTTGCAGAGATCGAATACATCGAAGTGCGCGACGTCGATGGTCTGCGCGCGTTGACGCACGTACGCGGTCGAGCCGTAGCGGCCGTCGCGGTAAGGTTTGAGGGAACTCGTCTGATTGACAACACAGTTGTGGAGGGTGCGTAATGTTTCGGACGATGCTTAAGTCCAAGATTCACCGGGCGACCGTGACCCAAGCCGATTTGGATTACGAAGGCTCAATCACTATAGATCGCGATCTGATGGATGCGGCGGATATGATCGATCATGAGAAGGTCGAGATTTATGACATCACCAACGGCGCGCGGCTGTCCACCTATGTGATTCCAGGGGAGCGTGGCTCTGGCGTGATCGGAATCAACGGTGCGGCCGCGCATCTCGTGAAGCCTCACGACAAAGTCATTATTGCGAGTTACGTGCAAATGGAAGACAGCAGCGCCAAGAACTACGAGCCACGGGTCTGCTTCGTCGACGGCCGTAACGAGCTCCGCTAGCTTCTTCTCTCCCAGTAGCCAACCCCGGGAGGAATAGAGGTCAGCCGTGTGGAAGCGATTCGTTAGTCGTGTCGCAGAGACCCTGCGGCGCGACTTTATTGCCGGCATTCTCGTCTTTGTACCCGTAGGGTTCACGGTCATCGCGATTCTCTGGATTCTGGAGCAGCTCGATAACGCCATCCTGCCGCGGATCTTCAAAGCCTTCGGCCTCAGTCCAGATCAGATCCCGTTTGTGGGTGTCGTCTTCACGCTTGCGGTGATTCTCTTGCTCGGTGCGATGACGCGAAGCTTCATCGGTCGTGCGGCCTTGAGCGCGTGGGAAAGCGCCGTCGACCGCGTTCCCTTCGCACGCAGTATCTACTCGCTGCTCAAAAAATTCTTACAGGCTGTGCTTCAAACTGATACGAACAGCAGCATTTTTAGTCGTGTCGTGTTGATCCAATATCCCAGGATAGGGATCTACACCTATGCTTTTGTAACGGGTCCGATGACCGAACGCGTGCCGGGGCTACCCCCGGGTCTGACCAAAGTGTTCGTACCGAGTACACCGAATCCGACCACTGGGTATTTCTTGCTACTCGATGATTCCCAACTGATCGATACCGGGCTCAGCGTCGAGGAAGCGTTTAAATTGATCGTTTCTGCCGGCGTGGTGGATCATGAAGGTGATGCCATCGAGGCGAGCAGTTCAGCGGGAGCGTGATGAGTGAGGACGGTCGGAAGTCGATTTGCGTAAATCGCAAAGCGCGCTTCAACTACCATTTTGAAGAAACGCTCGAAGCGGGTATCGTGCTGCTGGGTTCGGAGGTGAAATCTCTACGCGACGGTCGTGCGAATCTGGTTGATGCGTACGCACGCCTGAAGAACGGCGAGCTCTTCATGATGAAGGCGCATATCGCTCCCTATGACCCCGCGCGCGAAAATCACGAGCCCGTGCGAGAGCGAAAGTTACTGCTCCACCGTCGAGAATTAGATCGCTTGTCGGGAAAACTACGCGAGCGTGGCTTTACGTTGATTCCGTACGAGCTCTATTTCAAGCAGGGCCGCGTCAAAGTCACGCTGGCCCTGGCTCGTGGTAAAAAGCAGTACGATAAGCGCGAGAGCGTCGCCAAGCGCGACTCCGACCGACGACTCCGTGCCGTGACCAAGCGCAGGCTGCGCTCATGATGCGAGCGACGGCGCTCATGTTAGGGGTCGTGTTCTTTGCCGCGTGTGTGAGCGACAGCCCCACCTATCGGCACAATCGCTTTGACTACTGGGCGTTTCGGGCGCGTGCCGGGCGCGTGCCCGAACCCAACTACGTGCCCTGGGTTGCGCATCCAGAAACGTTGGCGGATGGAACCGACGCGCTCATACTCTGCCGTTGGCCCGATGCGATGTTTCCATTGCGCTACGTAATCGATATCGAACCGATTCCTGAGTCGATGCAAGACGAGTTTCATCCGCGCAATCCGCGTGACTACGCTTCAGCGGTGCGACGTGCACTCAAAACCTGGGAGGAAGCCATCGGTCGCCCCGTGAGTTTTCTCGAAGTGGACTCAGCCGAGGATGCCGTACTGACGATTCGGTTGAAAGCTGCTGGATTGGACATGGGTGAGGGGCACGTGCTCGGTCGGGTCCGCGATCAACGCGAGAGCTGCCGGGTCGTGGGACCTAACTACAGTCCTGAACTTGCAGCCGTTGAATTTCGTGTGGATGAACTCGAGCTTTATCTCGCGGATGCGATGGGTTTGCTCACGCCGCGCCAAGTCGGAATTGTGGCGCTGCATGAGCTTGGGCACGTATTGGGTGCGTCCGGCCAACACAGTCCATTGCGTGGCGACGTCATGTTTCCGATTGCCAACGATCGTCGTGTCGAGGAATTAAGTGACCACGACCTGAATACATTTCGCGCACTGTATAAGTCGCAGCCCGGCACGCTCTACACGCGCCTCAATATCTCGCATCAAGATCCCATGGCGGAGATTCGGAAAGCGCCGCCGCGGTTGGATCGCGAAATTCACGATGAACGCTTTGGCTTTCGCGTGCAGTTTCCGAAGGGCTGGCAAGTGATCGAATCATCGCGTGGTTGGATCGCCGTCGACGGCGTGACGTGGGACTACGATGCGTCCATTCAGGTGATTTCGCTGGGCGGCTCGTATGACGAACACATGCAGGCTTCGTCGCGCTTTCAGCGCCAGCCCGGTGCGGATGTTTCCATCGATGAGATCGAGATTGACGATCGACCCGTGGGTCGTGTGATCATTCATGCGCCGGATCATACGGAGATTCGCACCGTCATTCCCTGGGGCGAGGATGGGATCATCCTAATGATCGCCGATTGCGCGTCGGAAAACTTTGATCTCTATCGCCCGTGGTTTCAGAACGTACTGCTATCGATCGACGCGGAAGTCTTAGGACCGAACCCGGACCAGTAGACCCTTGAGGTATTCGCCCTCGGGATGTGCCGAGGAGACCGGGTGGTCGACGGGTGCACTGAGCGGGCGAAGAAACTCGACCTCGCGACCTGCGTCGAGCGCAGCACCTGCGATTACCTTGCGGAAGAGCTCAGCACTGATGTGGTGCGAGCAGGTAAACGTAAGAATATGCGCGCCTGGGTTCGCGCGTTTGAATGTACGCAGATTCAAGTCTTTGTACGCACGACAAGCGGCATCCACATCGCGTTTGCGTTTTGCGAACGGCGGCGGATCTACACTGATGAGATCGAAGTTCTTCGTTTCTTGACGTAGGAACTCGTTGACGTCCGTTCCAACGGCCTCGGCTTCAGCTGCATTGCGCTTCAATAATTCGATCGCATCATAAGACGAGTCAACCGCTACGGCACTTTTCGCGCCACCTTGCAGTGCTGCCGCAGCAAAGCCGCCGGAGTACGCAAAGAGATCTAGCGCCGACGTCCCAGCCGCGAGCTCGCGAAAGAGTTCTCTGGCGTCTCGTTGATCCAAGTAGAAGCCGGTTTTCTGACCCGACTTGAGGTCGATCCAATACTCCCGGCCGTGCTCGTCAATGGAGATGGCTTCAGCGGGCGCCACGCTGGCCGCGTCTCCGCGAATATAGATCCCGTCGGGCTTAACGCGCTGTGTAATCACCTCCGCGATCATTGAGGTCCGTCGTTGCATCGCGGGTGTGGAGGCTTTTACAACAACCCAATCCGCATAGCGATCGACCGTCAGGCCGGGTAAGCCATCCGCTTCCGCATTGACCCAGCGAAACGCGTTGGTGCGCTGGAGCAATGGATGCGTTTCGCGTTGCGCGTATGCGTCTTCGAGCCGCGCGCGCAGCCACACTTCCTCTTCAGGCACAGAATCCGTGAAGTGATGCATCCGAACGCGAATCTGCGACTCCGCATCGTAATCGCCGTAGCCAAGCAGCTTTCCCTGGGAGTTCAAAACCGCAACAACGTCCCCGGAAACCGCGGTTTTGGTGGAGTCGATGCTGCCGGACATCACCCAGGGGTGTCGACGGAGGAGCGGTTTTTCCCGCCCGTGTTTCAGTCGAACGCTCATGGGACGTGACTCGACTAACGGGTTTCGCGCGCGAGGCGGATGCCGCTGAACTGCCAGCGTGCCTGCGCGGGAAAGAAGTTCCGATAACTCGCGCGAATATGCGATTTCGGGGTTACGCATGAGCCGCCGCGTAAAACCGATTGGTTCGACATGAACTTGCCGTTGTACTCACCGAGTGCACCAACGGGCGGCCGATAGCCAGGGTAGGGGGCGTATGCGGATTGCGTCCACTCCCAAACGTCGCCGAATAGCTGCGAGGGGCTATCCGCGTTTGCGTCCTGCAGCGGCACGGGATGAAAGATTTCGCTCTCGGCTAAATTTCCATCGACCGCGACGGTTTTTGCGCCTTCTTCCCATTCGAATTCGGTAGGGAGACGAGCACCAGCCCAGCGCGCGTAAGCGTCCGCTTCGTACAAACTAACGTGGCAGACCGGTTCGTCTTCCCGAAGCTTTCGCAGGCCAGAGAGTGTACGTGCAAACCATGCGCCGTCGTGTTTCTCCCAATAGAGAGGAGAATCCCAAGCTTCGGTCTGCAGCGTCGCCCAGCCATCGGAGAGCCAGAATTCGGGTCGGGCATAGCCTTTGTCGCCCATGAATGCGAGATATTCGCCGTTGGTCACCAGACGCGCGCCGAGTTCGAAGCTTTCAATGATCACACGATGGCGCGGGGCTTCATTGTCAAACGCGAATTCAGCACCCTCTGTGCCGGTCCAACACGTACCGCCCGAGTAGTACTGCCAGCTCATCGGTTTGATGCTGACATCCGGTGTTGCACGAATCTCGCGGTAGGGGGATGCGGTCGGGTTGAAACTCAGGAGATGCTTAATATCGGTAAGAATCAGTTCCTGATGCTGTTGCTCGTGATGCAGGCCAAGCTCAACGATCTGAGCGGTTCCGCCACCGAGTAAGTCCTCTTCCAATAACCGCAACATATGTCGATCCACGTACTCGCGATAACGCTGAATGTCGCTCAGGCTCGGGCGCGTGATCAGCCCGCGCTTCGGCCGCGGATACTGCGCGCCAACCGTGTTGTAATACGAGTTGAACATGTAGCCGAAGTCCGCGTGGAACGGCTGATAGCCCGAGATTTCTTCGTTGAGGATGAAGGTCTCAAAGAACCAGCTGGTATGTGCAAGGTGCCACTTGGTCGGGCTCGCATCGGGCATGGATTGTGCGACGCAATCCTCCGGTGAAAGCGGTTCGACGAGCTGATCCGTTTGGCTCCGCACTTGGCGGTAAAGTGCCGTGAGGTCGGGGGTGCTGCGCATGACGCGCCGATATTACATCACCGCTGGAACGACCGAAAGCTTAGGCGATGGTATTGATCAGGCGCAGCTCGCTGGAATCCTCTGATTCCGTATTTTCGCGAAGCCGAGTCAGCTGATCGATCAGCGCGGTCAGCTCAAATGAGAATCGCGTCTGCAGATCGCGCCGTAGCGTTTGAAATCCTGCTTCCGGAGTTTGGGGCGTCTCTGTAGCTGGCGGCGTTGTCGAAGTATCCGCTGTGCCCGGATCCGCGGGCGATGAAGGATCGGGAACTTCGGGTGTCGTTGTCGCAGGGATCTCGGCGCCACTGGTACGCTGTCGCAACTCGAGTTCAAAGTCGACATCAATACGCGTGCGCTGGAGGCTACCGTCTGCAAGAACTGTCTTGTTGCGGAACTCGGCTTCCACATCGACTTCCAACTTCGATTCCGTGGCGCCGCCATCGCTCAGTTGCGCGAAGATGTCGCGCAATTGTTCGGTCAGTGCAGTGAACGCTTCGGAGATACGGGTCAGCAGGTCTTGTGGTTCGGTGTTCGCGCTCTCGAAATCTTGCGCCGCAGCGTCGACGTTGTTGCCGAATAGTTTTGTGACCTGATTGAGCGACGCGCTGAATTCGAATTCGAAATCCAGATCCTTGCTCTCGATATCCACGCGAATCTCAATGGACTCGCGCAGTCGATTGACCTGCTTTAGGGCATCGTCACGATCCCGAACCCCTTGTTTTTGGATCGAGTCAAAGCGCGCATCGATTTCGAGATCGATCGTCACGTCTTTCGATTTCAGCTCAAAATCACCTTCGAATTTCAGCGACTCGCGTGAGCGGCTGAAAGCCACGTCGCGGTCCGTGTCCTGGCGCTGGGGGCGAACCCGATTCTGGTCATGACGCTGCTGCCGCTGACCAACCCTGTCGTCGTGCCGGCGTAGGTGTCGCTGAATGTCGAAATGATTGTCGTTCGAAATCGAATGTGCGGACATGAAGTACCTCCGGACCTAACTGCGGCGGTATTGCTACGTTTCTTGAGGGTGATTCACGGCGAAACCCGCAGCGAAAGTCGGGCCTCATGTACCATGGGCCACCTTGACGAATGGGCCTAGGTGCCTAGAGTCTGGGCTCTTTTGGGGGCGATCGGCTTCGACGGATGAAGGAAGTCGTTTGCTGCGTGTCGAGGTGTCGTGTCCTCGTTAATCCTACGGCAAGGCAACTTTAATTGCCGATTCTCAACTACCTCTCGCTGCTTAATTAAGTCAGCGAGCGTCGACCTGCTTGACGCCCACTAGGGCAGGAAGACGTCATTTAGTGGGCTGGTCCAAACCGGTGTCGAGACGGGGCGGATAAGAAAAACCTCGGCTCGCGTTGGGTTAGTCCCGCTTTGCTGACGGACACAACGTTAAAATAAAAGCAGAGCTACACACGTAGACGCAGGCGAAGTAATTCACTCGGACGCGGGTTCGATTCCCGCCGCCTCCACCAGCCCAGCGCTTAGCGATAAATCGGACGTGCGACTCGAGCAACGCGAGAGTCGCCAACTTCCTCGTCCAGCACTAGCGCTATGCGGGTGCGGCCGTGTCCATCAAGTGCCCTGGGGGGCGAGTGCCGTCGCATCTTTCGGTTGTTCAGGATCAGGGGGGCCCTTTAACTCGACTGTGTTGCCATCCGGATCCGTTACGTAGACTGAAGGCCCGAAGCCTTCGGCGCCGAATAAAGGCATCGGCAACTCAACGAACTTGATACCACGTTCGTTGAAGTAGGCTTTCATTGCGACAGCGTCGAAAGGATCGATGCGCAAGGCAAAGTGATCCATGTTCGGGCCATCAGGCGCGGGTGCACCGCCTCTTTGTTTGCCGAGAGCGCCACCGGCGTCGACGATGTCAATCATTGAGGACCCGGCCCTTAGCTGATGCATACCCAGTTTCTCACTGCTGCGCACGACGTTGCAACCGAGCGCAGCATAGAAATCCAGCATCGTCTGAACGTTGATTGTCCGGAGCACCACGTGGTCGAGTTGTCCAAGCTTAAAGGGTAAATCTTCAACGATGTCTTGGTGGGACATGGGTTCCTCCGATCAACACATTACTCGAAGGGTCCCATAGGATCCATACGGAAGAATCTGAGGAAGGCATCCCGAGGAAGAGCATCAGTAAGTGATGCCATGATCGACACACCCCAGCCCGGGTCAGGTTTCAGGGTGACTCGGTCTCGGCGGATGTGCCGGTGAGTGTCGGGTCAGTCCTGTCGCTGCCGATATTTGCCCCAGAGCTTTTCGGGGACGAAGTGAAGGAAAGCGCCACCGGCGACTAGGATCGCACCAAGCCGTGGCCATGCGTGGGGGCCGAGGGAGATGATCCCCAATCCCTCCGCCATCGACAGTAGAGCCATCACGAGGAAAAATGGGCCGGTGAGGTAGCAGTGCAGGCGGCCGCAGCGACGAGCGTTCATCAAGCACGCACCGCTCATAAGAAGTAATGCTGCACTCCAGATGATTCCTAGCGTCATTTGATCTGATGTCACTACGACAGAAACCGCGATTGCAATCGAGGGTGCACCCCAAAACAGAAACCAGCTGCGCCTTCGAGCGACCCAATCCAGTGCTGTGATGGAACTCGTCATGTGTCGGACCCTTCTTCCTGTTGTTTTGGTGGACAGCGAATAGTTCCGTACGAGCAAAATACGCAACAGTCTCCCGACTTCGGCTTTAACCGACGCTGGCAACCGGCACACTCGTAAAAGAAGAGGCAACTGTTCGTCGGCATTTCCTCGACCTTCGTATGCTGACAATGCGGGCAGGTGATGGTTGATGTTATTTCCATCATCGCACCGTCTAAAGGCCGAGGTCTTTGTGGTCGAGCGCATCGAGGAGTGGGCAGGGGCCAGTTGGCTGCCGCTCATTGCATGCATGCAAGAGTTTGGTGAGTTCGCGTTTCATGCGTTGAAGGCGTCGGAGCTTGCTGTTGATATCCTCGATTTTCTCTTCGCCCCTTTGCTTTACCGCTTTGCAGTTTGCGCGCGAGTCCACGTGGAGGGAGAGTAGTTCCCGAATTTCTCGCAGCGAGAAGCCCAGCTCCTTCGCGTTGCGGATAAATGCCACGCGAGCAATGGTTTCCAGCGGATAGGCGCGGTACCCGGAAGACCGACGAGGCGGCTTGGGAATCATCCGCTCGCGCTCGTAGAAGCGAACGGTCTCGATACCGACACCGGTCTGCTTGGCCACTTGTCCGATTGTCATGGATTCCACCGCGATCTCCAATGCTGATACTGTAGACCCTGTACCTTACTACAGAGTCAAGGCTAGAGCTGAAGTCATAGAGGTCGGCTTTTAGCAGTACCAGCGTGCAGGGGGTAGACGGACCGGGGAGGTCATCGGTTATATGACTGACTTGCCCTGGGTCGAGCACAAAGCGAAACTTTTTCGAGCGCGCTTCGCGTATTCCCCTTTGGTGGCGGCGCACGCCAGTGCATCCGCCCGAAGGACGGGCTGCCCATGTGCATAGAACGTCGGTGAGGATCCAGCGTGGCATGTGCTGGGTTTGATAGGATGTGCCGATCAGGAGGTTTCCGTGAGTCAGTATGATGTCGTGATACGTGGCGGGACGGTGGTCGATGGTAGTGGGGCGGCCCCCTTCGAAGCTGATCTTGGTATTTCCAAGGGCAAAATCGACGCGGTTGGTACAGATGTAGGTTCGGGTGCCCGGGAAATTGATGCTCAGGGCAAACTTGTTACGCCCGGGTGGGTCGACATTCACACACACTACGATGCACAAGCGACGTGGGATCCTTACCTCACACCGTCATCGAACCACGGTGTAACGACTGTCGTGATGGGAAATTGCGGCGTTGGTTTCGCGCCGGTTCACGAGGCGCAGCGCGGCGACCTGATCGACCTGATGGAAGCGGTTGAAGATATTCCCGGTTCCGCGATGCACGAAGGCATCGAGTGGGAGTGGGAGAGTTTCCCCGAGTACATGGATGCGCTCGAGCGTCGCCTGCATGCGATCGATTATGGGCTGCAGGTCCCGCATTGCGCACTGCGTACCTACGTCATGGGTGATCGCGGCGTGCGCAATGAGGATGCCACGGGGGAAGATATCGAGGCGATGCGTGAGATTGTGCGGGAAAGCATTCGTGCCGGTGCACTCGGATTTTCAACATCCCGTACGGAACTCCATCGCACGCTTACAGGCGACGCTGTGCCGGGAACCTTCGCGAACCGTGAGGAGCTCTTTGGCATCGGTCGTGTCTTAGGCGAATTGGAAGCCGGCGTGTTCCAAATGAGCGTCACACATCGTGAAGTTCCGAACGAGATGAAGTGGATGAAGGATCTCGCGCGCGAAACAGGGCGTGTCGTCACGTTTAATTTGCAGCAGATCGATGAAGCGCCGGAACTTTATAAGGAGGGGCTGCGCTTGCTCGATGAAGCACGGGCCGAAGGCATTACGCAGTTGCGTGGTCAATTTTCAGGTCGGCCGGTTGGCGTCTTGATGGGTTGGCAGACGACGGTTCACCCGTTTATCGGGCACCCCGAATACGCCAAGCTTGCGGAGTTGCCGTTCCAGCAAAGACTCGCGCAACTCCGACGGCCAGAGGTGCGCGCTCGGCTCATTGATGGTGGCAAGCTCAGAACCGACGGCCTCCCCGAGGACCCGCCGATTCCCCCGATCTTTCTCGAGTTCCTGGTTGCGAGTACACATAAGATGTTTCCGATGCGTGGTGAGCACGACTATGAGCCCGACGCATCGAAGTCGATTGCTGGGCTTTGCGAAAGCAGTGGTCGCAGCCCCGCTGAGCTGGTTTATGACGCCATGCTCGATCAGGACGGCAAGGGGTTCCTCTACTTTCCGCTTTTTGGCTACGCGCAAGGGAACTTCGACGCAATTCTCGAAACCATGAAACATCCGCAGACCGGACTGAGCCTCGCTGATGGTGGTGCGCACTGTGGCGCCATCTGTGATGGGAGTACACCCACGTTCATGTTGATGCACTGGGTGCGTGATCGAAAACGCGGTGAACGCCTACCGTTGGAATTCATTGTGCGTCGACAAACCCGCGATACCGCCGAACAATACGGGCTCTGGGATCGCGGCCTACTTGCGCCGGGAATGAAGGCTGACGTCAACGTGATTGACTTTGAGCGCCTCGATCTGACTCGTCCCGAAATGATCTTTGATCTACCCGCAGGGGGTCGCAGACTTTTTCAAGGCGCCCGGGGCTATGACTACACCCTGGTTTCAGGCCACGTGATCTATGAAAACGGCGAACCGACGGGTTTCTTGCCCGGAAAGCTCATTCGCGGGGACGGTCCTTAAAAAGTTGCAGATTTCTGCAACTTTTTAAGGACCGTCCCCAGGATTGCACCGATGGCGAACATGAGTAGATTGCCGATTGTGGCGGTGTAGTAGCTGTCGAACGGCACGCTTCCGAACATCGTCCAGAGTGTAAAGCCCAGCGTGCAGAGAATGCCGCACCAAACCGCGCGCGTATCGCCGACGCGTGTGAAAAATCCCAAGAGAAAGACGCCGAGAATGCCGCCGCCAACGAGTGAAGTCAATTTGATCGAGGTGTCTTGAAGCGTGGTGCTTTCCGCGTGAAGCAGGAGTGACGCCCCGATCAACATGAGAACGGAAGCGGCAGCAGCGACAACCCAAGCGACGCGAAGGTAGTGACGATCTTCTCGGTCCTTAGCCCAATGACGCTTGTAGATGTCTACGACCGCAACGGTCGCAACCGCGTTGATGCTTGAATCGAGTGACGACATGCCGGCGGCGAGCGCTGCGGCAATCACCAATCCAGCGATTCCTGGGGGCAAGTGGTTGAGCACAAAGAAGGGCACGATGCCTTCGGCGCGTCGCGTGCCGTTGAGCATCTCGCTGGCTTCGGTCGCAGGAAAGACATGGAAGAAAACGAAGAGCGCGGTACCGAGGAACATGTAGAACAACCAAATGGGCATCGCGATGGCGACTTGCACAAGCATCGCCTTTCGCGCCTCGCGGGTACTGCGCGCTGCGCAATAGCGCTGCACGAAATGCTGGGCCGTCGCGTATTCGGTCAAAAAAAACGTCGCGCTCATCATCACCATCAAGGGAATGGTTTTCTCCCCGAGGTTGAGTCCCCAGGACATCGGCAAGGGTTTGCCGTCGACCAAGCTTGCGAGCGCGAACTTTGAGTGCGCGTTCGCGACCTCGAAGATCTGCGAAAGCCCTCCTGGTAATTTGTAGATGATGACGGCGAGACAGAGCAGGCTGCCCGACGCGAGAACGACGGTCTGGATCACGTCTGTCCAGATCACTGCATCGATCCCGCCCACCACCGTATACAGCCCCACGAAAGCACCCGCGATCACGATGCAGAGCGTTTGATCAAGGCCCGTGAGCCGGTGGAGGAGCAGGGCGACGAGGTAGAGCACCAGGCTAATCCGGAGCAACTGCGCGACGATGTATGTCGCCGCACCATAGGTCCGAATCGATGGGCCGAAACGCGTTTCTAAGTACTCGTAGGCGGATGTGATGCGCTGCGCCCGAAAGAGGGGGATGAAGAACACGATGGCGAACAGTGCGGCGATCGGCACGAAGGCGTAGGGGAGAAAGCGTAACCAATAGGTTTTAAAAGAATCGGCGGGCATCGATAGAAACGTGATCGAACTGATCGCGGTTCCGACCATGCTGAGGCCGATCACCCAGCCAGAAAAACCTCGACCTCCAAGAAAATACTCCTCGGTATCTTGGTTTTTCTTGGCGAAGAATAATCCGAGTGCCGCGATCCCGCCGAAATAAGCAAGGAGCAGCGCGCCATCGAGCCAGTGCAGTTTCAAACTAACCCAGATTGACGACCACGTTCTTGGTTTGGGTGTAGAGTTCGAGCGCGTGCCGACCCATCTCGCGTCCGTACCCACTCTTCTTATAGCCGCCAAAAGGTGCTGCAGCGTCGAACACGTTGTGGCAGTTGATCCACACGGTTCCCGCTTTCAAGCCTGCGGCCACGCGATGCGCTTTGTTGATATCGCGGGTCCAGACGCTTGCCGCAAGACCGTAGGGCGTATCGTTGCCACGGCCTATGACCTCATCCAGGTCTTCGAAGTCCTGCACGCAAACCACCGGCCCAAAAATTTCTTCGCGGACGATGCGCATCTCATTGGTGACGCTTCCGAAGATCGTGGGCTTCACGAAATGTCCTTTTTCGAGCGACTTCGGGCGCGCGTCGCCGCCGTGAATCACGGCTGCGCCTTGTTCGGTTCCTGACCGGATGTAGTCGGTGACTCGATTGTATTGGTCGCGTGAGACCAGCGGGCCCATATCGGTTGAGGGGTCGAAGCCATCACCGAGTCGAGTATCCGCCGCGATCTTGCGTACGCGTTCGATCAACTCTTCACGAATTTTCGGTCCCGCAAAGAGGCGAGACCCGGCCGCGCAACATTGACCGTGGTTGAAGAAGATCGCTCCCGCCACGCCAGCTGCGGCGAGTTCGAGATCGGCGTCATCGAAAACGATCGCGGGGCTCTTGCCGCCGAGTTCAAGTGAGACGCGCTTCAGGTTGCCTGCCGAAGCGCGAACAATTTCGTGTCCAACTTCAGTACTGCCCGTGAACGCCACCTTGTCTACGCCGGGGTGTTGCGCCAATGCGGCCCCGGCGTCGCCGAATCCCGTGACCACGTTGACCACGCCATCGGGGAAACCCGCCTCACAGATCATCTGCCCCAGGCGGATCGCTGTGAGTGGTGTTTGCTCGGCGGGCTTCAACACCACGGTGTTACCACACGCGAGCGCTGCACCGAGTTTCCACGCGGCCATCAGCAGTGGGAAGTTCCAGGGGATGATCTGGCCAACGACTCCAACGGGTTCGCGTAAGGTGTAATCGAGAAACATGCCGCCGGTTGGCGAATTGATCGGGATGGTTTCTCCCTCAATTTTGGTCGCCCAACCTGCGTAGTAGCGGAAGTGATCAATCGTAAGAGCGACGTCGGCGGCACGCGCCATGGTCAGGGGTTTGCCGTTGTCGAGGCTTTCGAGCTGAGCGAATTCCTCGCTATGCTGTTCAATCAAATCCGCCAGGCGCCAAAGCATTTTGCCGCGTTCGTTGGGGTTGAGACGTAGCCAAGGACCTGTCTCAAGCGCCCGGCGCGCGGCTGTGACGGCGCGCTCGACATCCGCGGGCCCGCCACGGGCGACCGTCGCGATATGGGCCTCGGTGGCGGGGTTTTCCACCACGAAAGTCTCGCCGTTCGCGGGCGCAACCCATTTGCCATCGATGAGCAACGTTTGAGATTGGTTTAGAAAATCTTGAACGGGTTCGAGGATTTGAGGCGCGGCCATGTTTTCTCCTTGGCTTGGGGAGCGATACCTTCCCCTCTTATCACCAGCGCGCTGGCGACGCAATCTACCTATTGACTTAAAGTTAACTTGAAGCGCTATCTTCAGCGCATCATTCTGCCGAAAGGATCGATGACATGGGAAACTGCCAGTCCACTGATTTCTGCAATCTTCCGGAGGATGAGCTCCAGGAACGAATCAAAATGATCCGCAGCGAGTTGCTTCCGCTCGCAACGGGGAAGGACGAGCGCGCAAATGGTTGTACGTGGACCTTTGAGCGCAACCCGGAGTTGCAGCGTAAGCTGGAAGAACTTGTGGAGTTCGAGCGCCAGTGTTGCAGCGGTCTTGACTGGGATCTATCGGAGGGCCCGTCTACGCTGAGTCTCAGTGTGGATGGCGTGGCGCCGAGTCGCATCAAGTCCGCGCTGAAAGCCGGTGGTCTCGGGTTGGGGCTGAGTGTGTTTCTTTTCTGCGTACTGCCACTCGGGCTCGCGGCATTCGGCGGAGCGGCGATCGCGGGTCATTTGGCCCGATTTGATCACCCGGTCGCGTTGTCGATGGCAGCGATGTTGCTCGCTTTGCCGATCGGGTACTTCCTGCGTCGGCGTTTTTAGTCCGTACTTCGAAGCAGCACGCGATGATCTTCGATGATGACCGCGGGCGCTTTCGCAAGTTTGAGTTTCCGTCCTTCCACGTTCTCGCCCGTACGAATATCGAATCGATAGCCATGCCATGGGCAGGTCACGCAGCCGTCCACAACACTGGCATTCTGTAACGGGCCCAACCAATGCGGACAGGTCGCGGAATGCACGACCAGTTCGCCGTCGAGGTCTACCAGGCGGAAAGGGCGGCCGCCGAACTCAACTTGCAGGGGCAGGCTCGCGCGGACCGATTTCACCGATCCAAGATCCAACTCTGTTGCAGCGGACGGTGGTCGTGATGAACGTCGTTCGCGAAGCCAAGCCATCTCTTCGTCTTGATTCCAAAGTCGCCGATACAGCGCCTGATACTGTTCGAAAAGGATCTCTTTTGCGGGCAGGAGTTTGACGGGTACGTGAAAACTGATCTCCAAGCGTGTTTCCGTCGGACTCGAGGCTTTCGCATAGGTCCATACTTCGCCCATACTTTCGCCGCCGCACGGGCGTGACACCCAACACGAATGTTCTCGATTGACGAGAAGTTCTAAATCGAGTGTGCCTCGGCTGTCGGGTCGCAGTCCGATTTGCGCGCGCCAACCCCAGGGACCGCTCTCGTGAAGTGAGATCGATGCAAAGTCCTGGGCATGGAGCCAGGGCAGGTGCTCCCAGTCGTACGCATTCTCAAACACGCGATCCAGGGGCGTGGATACGAGTCGAACGTAGGTGCCGATGGAATGAAGTTCGGCCGATGGCTGATGGGGTGTTTCGATCATCGAAATTACACTCTCGGCTTGAAGCGGTAGCGCACGGGCAGCCGCTTGGGTCCGCAAACGAAGCTCGACTGTAACTGTTCGATCGGTCCCGCGAGCTCGATCGACTCGACGCGCTCTGCGAATTGCCGAAAGAATACCTGAAGGTCGATTCGAGCCAAATGCGCGCCGAGGCAGAAATGTTCCCCAATGCCAAAGCCAAGATGGGGATTCGGTGATCGGTCAAGACGGAACGCGAACGGATCTTCGAAAACCTCTTCGTCTCGATTGGCTGATGCATAAAAGAGCGCCACTGAATCGCCTTCGCGAATTTTCTGTCCGCGTAGTTCGTAATCGGCAGTGGCGGTTCGTGCGAAATGATTGACCGGTGTGGTCCAACGCACGATCTCATCTGCCGCGGTACCAGCAAGCCCGGGATTTTCCAGCAGCTCATGGAGTTGATCCGGATGTTCGAAGAGCGCTTGCATGCCATGGGAGATGGCGTTTCGTGTCGTATCGTGTCCGGCGACCATAATCAAAAAATACAGTGAGAAAAGTTCAAACTGCGGCACGGGTTCCCCGTCGAACGTCGCATTTGCGAGCACGGTTGTAAGATCGTTCCGAGGTTGGAGTCGACGCTCTTCAGTGATTTTCGCCAGGTACCCAAACGCCTCCTGTAGAAAACCAAGGCGCTCTTCCGGCGTTTCACCTTTGCGTTGGAATTCTGGATCCTCCTGACCGAAATTCTCGTTGGTGATACGAAGTACAAAATCCTCGTCGTTGCGGGGAATGCCAAGTAGTTCGGTGATCATGCGGAGGGGTTGCTTGACCGCGATCTCGTAAACAAAATCGCATTCATAGGTACTACCGTCTCTTGCCAGGTCGTCAAAAATCTCCGCGGTGATTTCCTCGAGTCGCGGTTTCAAGTTTCCGATGGCTCGCGGTGTGAACCAATGGCTCACGAGCTTGCGATAGTCGCGGTGTTCGGGCGGATCCATGTTGACGAGCATGCGCAGCGGTGGATTTTCAGTCAGTTGCTCTGCCTCGCCCATGGCCTCTGGAAACAGAATGAAGCGCCCGAAGCTGCGAAATTTTTCAGGCTGCTTTGAAATCTCTGTGATGTCGGCGTGCTTGGTGATCGCCCAAAAAGGCTTGTAACCCGGAGGCTCACAATAGTGAACCGGCGATTCGCGCCGCATCCGAGTCCATTCATCATGCGGGTAACCCGTCTGCCCATATTGGGCAGCGTTGATGACATCAATCGATTTAGGAATGGCTGATTGCATGCTCCGATACTACGCGCGGGGGTAGGCCCAGGGAAGTAATTTCGCCAGTGCGAGGCTCCAGATCGGTACCCACCTGCTCTTCGCTTGCCGACTCGTGATAGACTCATCTCTTTCGGCCTGTATCATGCATCCATCCACATACGGTTACGGTCTTTGGAGTTGAATGATGCGCAGCCTTTTCTTGTTGCTGGTACTGGGTTTGAGCCCGCTCGCAGACGGCGTATTCGCCGGTGACTGCGGTGGCAGGGTGAGCTGCGAATGCGGCGATACCGTGGTGCGCCGCGCGCGCCTCACCAAGAACCTAGGTCCCTGTTCCACTCCCTACGCGTTGAAGATCGCCGCGCGCGCGTATTTGGATGGACGCGGCTTCCGCGTCAGCGGTAACGGTGAGGCGGGTACGATCGGTATCCTCGTGGAGGACCAGAAACGTGGCTATGTCCGCGACGTGAAAGTCGAACGCTTTCAAACCGGTCTACTCTTCGCCAACGTTCGGTCGATTACGTTGAGGGATACCGAGCTTTCGGGAAACCAGAACGGCATCGAAATCTACGGCGCCACCAAACGTGCGCGGATCAGGGGAATCAACGTCCACGACAATACCAATATCGGTCTCTATGCCGATCCGGCCGTGACGCGATTGGATCTTCAACGCTCCGAATTCTCCAACAACAGGGTCATAAACATTTTCTTGGACGGTTCGCAGAAGGCCAAGGTGAGTTCGGTCAGTTCTGAGGGCGCGATGATCGGGTTGGTATTGGACAGTACCGAAGGCGCCCGGCTCCATAGTAATCAGCTTCGCGATCTCACGCTGATCGCGGGCAATGCGTTTGAAAATCGATTTTATCGCGATGAAATGGGGCAGCTCTTGATCGCTGCGACCGAGGTAGCACCCGGCGTAGTGGGGTATCCGGTCGCCAATCACTTCAGCCGCGTGGACTTCGATGCTGCCGTCGGCCCGTGCATCGAGCTACGCAATACCTGGGATAACGTGTTTGATTCCGGCAGCATTCGCTGTGGAACGGATTTTCGTCATGTCCTGGCAACTGCGGACGCATTGCCTGAGGGGATATCGGTCGCGGTCAATCGTACCGTGGGTCTCTACATGCCTCGTGTGCTCGATCCGATCGTCGGTGAACGGAGTTCGGTCGAAACCGATGAAAACTCGATTCTCGACGCGTGGTATTCGGTTGGCGGTGTGGTGGAAACGTCGTCTCGCACCGGGGTTGTCGGCGCGACGGTGACGATGACCAATGTTATGGGCGAAAACCTCGGCGTCTCGACAACGGGTGCGTTCGGCTTGACCGAGGAACGTTTTCTGATTCCCGGTTTCTTTTCCTGGAACAACCAAGATTTTGTAGACGTGCACGTAATGCGCGCGTCGAAGTCTGGGTTTTCGACGGGTTCAACCGAGGTAAAGGCGCGCCAAGACATCACCTACCTCGTGGTCCTCAATGGTGGGGGCGGCGGCACCTTGCCGATTGGGAATCCGTATCCCTCGTGGTTCCCGCAAGGGTCCGAAATTTCCGCGTGTCCTGTGGTGCCGACGTTACGTCAGGTAGAGATCATGGCCGTGGGTTCAAGCATCTCCAACAACCAATGGGTTCCAATTTCTTTCGGGGCGTTTAACGCGGGGAATCACGGTGGCAATATCTTTGTCTCCACCCTCGAATTCGGTTATGCGCTGTCGAATTCCATGACCGTCAATGGAATTCAAATGGAACAGATTGGCTCCGAGAAGGTTTTCTGCCAGGGATCCAATGTGATTGGTGGCTGGGTACGGACCTGGCGCTTGATCGGATCGAACGTCCAATCCGGAACGCTCACCTATCAAGGCTCCGGTACCGCGGGAAGTCAGGCGTCGAAATCGATTTCTTTTAATTAGTAATTGAAACATCGTAGGGTTTCTTCGATCGTACCCTCAAGCAATCGCTGCTGCTCCGGGGTTAGGTCGTGCTTCCACTTATTGTCGCGATCATTCACGCGTATCGAACGCACATGATTTTCGAAGTCGTCAGATCGATTGAGACCACAGAAATCCGTTGCCCGCTGTAACGTCGCGACCGGATCGCGGATGAGTTCGTCATAACGAATGCTGAGCGTTTGGTTCTCGGGCATCGCTTTCAATTCCTGATCGATCGCGGTGACGAGCGTGGACCAAACCAATCCCGCGAGCACCACGGGGGAACGGCCAGAGGCTTCATAGCGTTCTCGCACTTCAGCCGGCATCTCGCCGTACCACCAACCCGTTTCGTCCTGGGGCCACCAGTCGACGTTCAAGAACGAATTTGCGACCGAACGACCATCACGGTAGACGTGGATAAAGCGGGCATCGGGAAAAATCTCTCGAACGAAGTCGGTTCTCGGCACGCCCGTGTACTTGGTAATGAAGCGCCGTTTCCCCTGTAGCTGCATCTGCCATCTGACTTGCTTCCGAAACCGTTTGCGCACACGATCCGTGGCGTCGCTGCGCGTAAGGTCTCGATTTTCAGTGAACAAGCCAAACGTGCAGCGGTCGAGCATTCGATAAGACTCGACCGGTCGCGGTATATAGCGCGAAGTATGATTCAGTCGATTCGAAATCCCCGGTAGGTCGTGGACGCGGTTCAGCAGCCCCCAGAATGGAGGCCAGCCGAAACGCTCATCGTAATTTGAAAACCAAGCGAGCTGCGGGTGAAAGGCGAGAAGGTCGAAAAACAACGACGTCCCGCTTCGTCCCGTACCGAGCACGATGATAGGTCGATCGATCGCGTCATTGCCTTGGCTCAATGGCTATCGATGCTCCGGGTTCGGGTAATCGAAGCGACAGCCGGCATCCCATTCCGAGCGTTGATTGCCGTGTGCAGGAATACCACCCGCGTCCTTAATCATGCGCGCCATGTGCATCAAGTTCCAAGTCATGAAGGTGGTATTGCGATTGGTAAATTCATTCTCAGGCCCGCCGGAACCTTCATCGAGATAGGACGGACCGGGTCCAGCTTCGCCGAGCCACGCGGCGTCGGCTTGCGGGGGAATCACGTATCCTAAATGTTGCAACGAATACAGCACGTTCATCGAGCAATGCTTCGCACCGTCCTCGTTACCCGTGACCAAGCAACCGCCAACACGTCCGTAGTAGGCGTATTGGCCATTGGCGTTCAGATCACCCGACGATGAGTAGAGCCGCTCGATCACCTGCGTGCAGACCGAAGATTTTTCGCCAAGCCAGATAGGCATAGTGAGAACCAAGATATCTGCCTTTTTTACCTTTTCGTAAATCTCCGGCCAATCGTCGCGGTCCCAACCCTTTTGAGTCATATCCGGGTAGACGCCAAACGCGAGCTGATGATCGATAGGTCGCAGCGCATCGACCGTCACACCGTTTTTCTCCATGATCGCGCGCGAGATTTGAACCAACCCATCTGTATGGGAACGCTCGGGGGATCGTTTTAAAGTGCAATTCAAAAACAGAGCGTTGAGATCTGAAAAGTCCCAGCGGCTGTCCTCGCATTGTTTGATCTGTTTCTCGTTCAGCATCACGTGTTCCTCCAGGTGCAGGGCATCTTACCCGTTTCAGACTCTGATGCCGGTTGGCGACATCGGTAACACGCTATGATTCCATTTGAAAAAGGGGAGGGGGGATGTCGGATCGAGAATTCACTTGGGCGGGTGCGGGGATACGCTTTTTGGCCGCGGTGCTGCTCATTCTGGCTACGTACAATCCGGAGGGATTCTCCTACTACCATTGGGCGCTCGCGGGCTTGCCCGATTTCGACGCGCTGAAGGCCTTCGCCGGCGTCGTGCTCTTGATCGCCTGGACGGTCTTTCTCCGCGCCACCATGCGCTCGCTCGGCGCGTTTGGATTGGCGCTAGCGCTGGCCTTTTTTGGCACGCTCGTCTGGTTGCTGATCGAGTACGCGGGATTGCCTACCGACAGCGTTCGCGTGGTGTCGTACCTCGTGATCTTCGTACTGTCCGGGGTACTAGCCGCAGGGCTGAGCTGGTCATTGGTTCGCCGGCGCGTGAGTGGACAGCTAGACGTTGACGATCTGGAGCCCTAGCGCGGCTTAGGTCTTAGCGCTTGTGCAGAGATGCGCGTAGCGCACGCGTGACTTCAGTTTGATACGCGGCCTCATCCGCACCGCCTTCCTCGAGAAAGCATGTGCGCAGCGCGGCTTCGACCAAACCGTATTGCACCTTGGCGGCGATCTGCGTATTCATCGCGGGCGCCTCGCCGCTTCGAACCCAGAGGTCGAGTACGGACTGAATAGCTTCGAGCATCTGTGCACGACTCGCGGCTTGTGCGGGTGCACCTTCATCCGTTTGGTTCGAGAGTATGAATGCCGCGAGTGGTTGTTCGGTTTCACGCACGAATGCAAAAACGCTCTGTACGACCGATTCCACGTCGGATGGCTGCGGCGATGCCCCAATTCCGCCGAACGCAGCCTCAGCTAGCCTTTGTCCGTAACGGTCGCCCACGGCGATGAGCAAGCCGCGTTTGGTACGAAACCAGTGGTAGACCGTTCCCTCCGCGACGTCCGCGGCTTTCGCAATGTCTTCCACGCGGGTTGCGTGATAACCCTTGCGGCCAAACTCGTGCGCGGCGGCGTGGAGAATGCGTGCACGTCGCCCTTCAGGGTCCCAACGCCAGGCCCGCGAACGCGGTTTTCTTACGTCGTTCGGTTTTTCCGCCAAGGTTTCTGAATGCGCTGCCATATCCGTCTCCCATACCACTGTGCTCGCTCGAGCAGAGTATTCCCAAGCGTTGAGGGAAAGAGTCGAGCGAAATGAAGAAAGAGTTCGCGCCGGCCATCGAGGCGCAATCGACCTGTGATCAGTGCCCAAACAGGGCTCGTTTCGCCGCGGTGAATGCGTAAGAACAGGCTGCCATCGCAGCGTAGTCGAAGGTCGGCTTTCGGCGGCGCTTCGGGAACGACCTGACAGCGTTGTTCGGCGATGCGCAATGTCCAGTCACCACCCCCATCGCCGCTAAACGCGAGGTGGGCCACGAAGTCGAGGCCGCGCGCTTCGGTCCCGCGAAAGTAATGCGGCATATTACGCATCATCGAATCGATATTCGATGTGCGGATGCGCTGCAGGTTGACGAGCCGGGTGCCGCGCGCGTTGGGGCGCGTAATATCTGGACGCGTTCGCCACTGTCCGGGCGGTATGCCGAATTCTTCGCGCGCCGATGGTGTGTCGATGACGAACTGTTCCTCGACATGACGACGGGTATGGGCGAGCGGCTTCATCACATGATCGAGGTAGTCGCGCCGCACGCCACGGTCAGCATGGAACGGTCCGTGAATTTCTGCAGGACACGTTGCCACGCAGTTGAAGCAGCGGTACTCGACCTTGAACGAAAGGGATTGCCAAAGTGCCGCGATCTCGGAGTCGTTCCAGCGCTTGGCGAAGCGCTTCGGTTTGGCAGCGCCAAGATCCTGTACGAGATCGAGGAACCCCGGTATCGAATCGCGGTAGGTGTGGTTGTAACAGGCGAAGAAGTCGAAATCACCGTCGCTTTTAATGGCGTCGGTTGGGCAGGATGCCACACATAGATTGCAGTTGAGGCACGGATTCCATTCCGAGGTCTGGTCGAATTCACGATCGGGAAATTCCAAGTTCGATACGACGGTATCGATCAAGCAATAGGCACCGAACTTCTTGTGTAAGAAATTTCGACTGGTTCCGATCACGCCAAGACCTGCCGCCTGCGCGACCAACCTATGCGACAGCGGCCAGATTTTATCCGCCCAGCGTTGAGAAACTTCTTGTGGCCAGCCAATGGTCGTGGTGAGTCCCGCGCCGCCAAGTGTTTCGATATATTCGATCGTGCGACGACCCATTTCGAAGATGCGCTCTTCGCAGGTGTAGAGCTCGTGATTGGCCGTGGGTAGGTAGCGCGACTGCATGGCCGCCTTATTTTCTTTGCCAATCAGACAGATCAACGACTTTGCATGCGGGTAGACGTAACGAATCTCATCGCGCTCGTGTGCGATCGCAGGATGGTCGATCGAGATGACGCCGACATCATCGGCGAAGCCGAGCAGTTCCTTCTTGAGACTTTCGACCGAAACCGGACTGCGCACAAATACGGGTGGGGGCTGTTCGGAGTCCAGCGCGTCGATGCTTGTGAAAGGCCATCGGGATTCGGTGCGCGCAGGTAGTGCACGCTTCTTGGGTCGCCCCGGTGCTGAAAAGGGGAAGGGCCAGTCTTGGGACGAGTTCCGTTTGAAGTCGTGAGGGCGGGTCATTTAAAATTGAGTCCTCCTCAAATTTCGTCCAAGCATACGAATGAGCCCGGGGGAGGTCAAGGAAAATCCCGGTCTCGAGCTGCCATGCCTATCCAAGCGAGTGCTACAGAGGGATACTGCGGCCCGTGAAAAATCTATCCGCCACGTTATTGGTGCTTTTGATCGCGACCGCGGGCCTGATGGCCAGCGCCGCGAAGGCGCAAGAGCCCATGTTTCACGGGCTCTACGTGTTGTCCTTTAATCGTTGGGGAAATCTCGTGGACCCCTTCGAGGTCGAACTCGCCGTTCAGGAAATGCGCGCTCATCTCGGGATCAAGCGTATTTTGGTCATCAGTTACGGCTGGGCGAATGACGGTGAGGTCTCGTATTCGACGTATCGGCACTTGTTGGATGACTTCAGTAAGGAGTCGGCGCTCGATCTCCGTGAAACCGCGGTTATCGCTGTTGGTTGGGATTCGTCACAAACAGGTTTTCGCAAACTTTTGAACGATGTGATTCCGCTCCCCATCATCGCGGATTCACTCGCTTTCATTCCGGACCAGCTCTTGTTTCCGATTTCATTTTGGTCGAAAGCTGCGATGGCCGACCGCATTGGCTTCGGGGGTCTCCGTAGCGCACTCAACGTGATTTTTTCCTCCGTCTACCCCGATGTCGAAAAATCGCCACCCGTGTATCTGATCGGTCATAGTTTTGGCACGCGTGTCTTGTCGGGGCTGATGCAGAATCGCCTCGGTCCGTTCCCCGTTAAAGCCGAACCATTCGCCGGTGCGAGTCGTGTAAGTGCTGCATTGATGATTCAGCCAGCGCTCGCACGACCGAGTCTGCACAACGACGCCGAGTATCCGATTCTCGTTACCCAAAGTGCGCACGACCATGCCAACGGTTTCTTGTTTCCCGTCGCCAATATTCCTTTGAACGCATTTAGTTTTACGCTTTTTGAGGCGTTCTTTCGGCGTTACGTCTTCAGTTACGTCGAAAGTGGCGTGGGTACCGCAGTCGATACGACGATGTCGACCATGGAAGTCACGGCAGATATGATGAAGGACATCATGCAGGCGCCGCTGCCGGAGCGCATGCGACCGATGGATCCGAATTCGAACGTTCGAATCCCGCGGCCGCATATGTCTCTGCCTGGCGATACCGGGTTTCGACTGCGACGCTCGCTTGCCGAAGTCCTGAGTATTCCGGCGAGTTTGGCATTTACCATCGTGTCGACACCGATCAGCTATGCGTACACGCAGACGCGCGGGCTAGCGACGCATCCCGTTGATCATGTGATGGACACCTTGGCGCAGATCCCGCTGGTCGAAATTCCAGTCGAGGCGCTTTCGCGCGTGGCGGGTAAGGAAGTACCCTGGGGTCGACGCAGTAAAGGCTTTTTCAATCTTGGGGTGTTGCATGAATCCGTTGGGCGCGTTGTGACGCACGGAATTCTCGAGCGAGATGTTCCTCCGGTTTTTTCGATGGAAGAGTTTCAGCGCTCGCTCGCGGACGGCTGCCACCTGCCGATTTGTAGCGGCGCTTTCGCGGTAGACGCTTCGGACGAGATCCAGGAGGGGATCTTCTTTGAAAACCTTGCACGACCGATGGTCGACTTTACCTTGGGCTGGTTGGATCCGATCGGTGCACACGCCGACTATTTGAACTCAGACGTCGTCGGCTTGATGGAACCGCTCTACCGGAACGGCGAAGCGGATTTACAGCCTGTGTCGAGCAGGTGAATACCCCTCGTGATACTCTTGCCGCGTTTCGGAGCGATTCCGAAACCGTATCGAAAGGAACCCCCAGATGATCCGTGTGTGTTTCTCCGCCTTCATTATTGCCGCACTGGCGCTCGGATGTGAGCCCCAGGGGACCGCGGATTCTTCAGCGCCTACCGATGCTTCCAATCCAGAAGCAGCTGCAGCCGGATCGATCGCTGAAAGCGGTAACACCATTGTCGCAGAGTTGAACGGGGTTCCGATCAGCGAGGCCGAACTCACCACCCATCTCAAAGAAGAACTCTGGGAACAACAGACGGAAGAACTGGATGAGTCGGGTCTGTATGAACTGCGATCCACCGGTTTGGATCGACTGATCCAAAAGCGCTTGATCGAGGCTGCGGCTGCGAAAGAAGGGTTAACAGCGGAGGAGCTACTCACGCGCGAATCCGAGAAGGTGGGTGAGGTAACCGAAGCAGAAGTGCAGAGTTTCTATGAAGAAAACGCTGAGCGATTCGGTGAAGCGAGTTTCGACGACATGTCTGAGCGAATCGGCATCTATCTCGGTCAGCTGCGTCGTGGCGAGTCGATTGAAAAGTTTGTCTCCGGTTTGCGCGTGGACGCGGGGGTTGCGGTCAATATCGAACCGCCGCGAATTCCGGTAGATCCAACCGGACCCTCGATGGGACCCGCGGATGCTCCGATTACATTGGTGGAATTCAGCGACTACGAATGCCCGTTCTGCAAGCGCGCTGAGCCCACCGTCAAGCAGGTGATGGAGCGCTATAAGGGCAAGATCCGCCTGGTGTACCGCCACTATCCATTGGAGTTTCACGCGCGCGCAAAGCCTGCGGCGGAAGCTGCGGCCTGTGCGGATGACCAGGGGAAGTTCTGGGAATATCACAAGTTGATTTTCACCGACGTGGGGGGAAGTCTCGCGGCGGAAGATCTAGAAAAAGTGGCCGAGAAAGCGGGTCTGGATCTCAACGGCTTCAAAGCTTGCGTGAGTGAGAATCGTTTTGCTGAGCAGGTGAATGTGGACACTCAAGCGGGAGCAGCGGCAGGCGTAAACGGTACACCGCACTTTTTCATTAACGGGATTCCGCTCTCGGGTGCACAACCGCTGAGCGCGTTCACGCGCGTCATTGATGCCGAGCTCGCTCGGGTGGGCGGGGATTCGTAGAACCCAAAGTCGAGTTAGGGGAGGATTCCAGTCGGCAGTGGAATCCCCTTTGTCTTGAGCACATCACGATACATCTGGGTGATTGTTTCGGCCGTCTCAACAGTGAGCACCTCACCGCTGGGGCCATAGATTTCCATGCCTTGATCGATCACGAAGATGATTACTGCGGGCTCAGTGGCAGCGTCTGCCACCGCCAGTGTATGCGTCGACCCCGGGGGTTCGTAGATGTAGGACGCCGGACCGGCGACCCAATCGTATTCCTGGTAAAACCACTCGCCTGAAATCGTATACGCATGCACGCAACCCAGATGGTAGTGCTTGGGCAGAACCGTGCCTGGCGCAAAACGACTCATTACCGTGTAGGTTCCAGAGCCTTCCCCGGTTCTCAGCATGCGGATTTCAATTCCAGGAATGAGCTCGGCCCAAGGAATCGCGTCGTACGAAACAAGACTTGTGTCGATCGGTGAAGGCGAAGCGATCGTTGTACTCATCAGTCCTCCCTAGCTCTGAGAAAAAATGCTGGCGCTAGTGTACCGGATTGCCCAGCCAGATAGGAGAACTCCACGCACGCTCTTGCTGGATCGGCGGCACGTCCGAGCAGGCGTTAGGATTACGAATACAGAGGTGCTGCGTCCAGCGGCAGCTGGGGTTCTCGAGCACGCGAACATAGTAGGTGGACTGTTCGTGTGCTTGATAGTCGGGGTCGCGCCAAACGGCGCAAAGTGAGGAGGCGCCGGAGCCGAAGGTCTTACAGGTGTTGAGATCGACGCTCGCCTCCTGACCCGGATGGGTGGCCACGTCATGCACACGTTCTAAGATTTCGTCGCCACGAACACTGAGTTTAACGATTTGGATTTTCCGCAGGAGGTTGCCGTCGGGATCCTGACCCGCCCAGACGGCGAAGCGTGGCGCCGCCCCGCCAGGCTCCAGCTTTAACGTGCCACCCATCGGCACGCCATGGGCATAACCCTGACTTACGAAATCGGAGCGTTCACAGAGGTCCTCAGCGAGACCGCTCCCCGCGAAAAAACGTAGCCGAATGCGAGGGCCACTCGTGCCATAGGTTTCGCGACGGCGCATGGCTTTAAAAATCGCCTCGCGGGAGTTTTCTTCCGCCCAGACCACCGCGAGACCGCCCGGGTTGAACTCGGCCGCGTCAGGACGTGCCGCGATTTCAACCCGACTCGTATCGCCGCCGGCACCGTGCCCGGGATAAGCGGATTCATCCACCAGCCCGGGGGTACCCAGATGCGAATCGGTGGAAGCGATGATGCCAAACTTGAAGGGATTGGCGCGGCCGTTTTGAGTTTCGATCAAGCCGCGTCCGAGTGCATCGCGTACGTAACTTTGCGAGTTCGCTTGCGACCAAAGAAATTTAAAGGGTTGTTGATCCATCTGTGCGAAGGGAAGTTTTTCGAAACCACAGAGTTCGTCTTCGGTTGGGCTGGTCTCAACACTACATTCCGAGTCGCCCTTATGCTGCATGATTTCAACGAGAGGTTCGAAGAAGGCACGTTCTTTCGCATCTGCGGGTGAATGTTGAAAGAGTAGGCCGCCGCTTAAATTTGAATTATGAGGAATTGTGAGTACGTCGCAGCCGTTATCCCGGTCGAGACAATTCTTGCGAAGCGATGACCATAAGCCCTTGACTGTGGGTTCGTCGATATAGCCGACCGGATGGTCCGGAACGACCCGGTTCCGAAAGATCACATTACGGTGAATCATTTTGGATTCGGGGCCGCCACTCCATTCGTAACCAACAAAACTGGTGAAACGACACATAGGGGAGGGATCATCTGCCGCATCCGCCGCGTCTTGGATCATTTTCCACGGTGCCGCGGCCGCATCGCGGCAGAGCTGACCGTTTTCTCCGCAGAACGAGTAGCGCATCGGGTTGGCTACGTTGAATGTCCGGCTGTTGACCACGAAGTAAGCGAGGAGCGGCCAGCGTCGATACAACCGGCAGACCGCAGATTCGTGCGCTCCCGAGTCGGGCTGTTGGCAAAGTCGAATCTCACCTAGCAAACTCGCGTGATCTGTGACGATGGCGAAGTCGAGCGGTCGCCCAAGCTTTACCGAACGAAGCGGGCGATCGTTGGGATCGTAGGGCTGTAGGCCGACACGTTCACCCTGAGCAAAGCGATACGCATCGTAGGGCGTGTTGCGCACGCCCAATGCGTTTGCGTCGAAGCTGAGCGCGGTATGAACGTGGGTGTCGCCGAAGTAGGCGTTCCGTTCGGCGTTATAGTCATCGCAACGTTGCGGTTCTGCAGGGGCACCGAGCGGCAATAGTACGAGCATCCAGATGCCGAAGAGCTTGCGAATCACTCCGCGACCTCAAGCAGGGTCCCACGTAACGCCTTTTGCCTGAAAGGCGTGCCGTAGACGTCGAATTGACTCGCGAGCGTGAATGACACGACGCCGATCATAAGAACGCTGATCAATCTCATGCGCGTCGAGTTGGGCAATAAGGCCGCGGCGCGTTTTGCGAGATACCCCCATAGCATTGTCCCGACGACCGCCTGCGTGAGTAAGATCACGAGCGCGAAGTCAATCGCTCCTTGACCCCCTTGCTCGATCCGTACCTCGACAAGTGCGGTACTGAGTTGAAATAGCCGCCAGACGGGAACCCAACCCGTTACGACCAGAAAGAACGGTAGCGGGAGCACACAAACGAAGATAAGCCAGAGCAGGAAACCGGTGGCGCGTTCGCTCATTCGCTGTCACGGCCCTGACGGCGCTGCTGTTTCTGGTCACGCTGCTGCTGTCGGAGCTTCTTCTTGTAGCGTTTTTTCTTCTGCAAACGCTCTCGGCGTTTCTGATTCCATTTTCTCGCAGTATCCCGACGCTCCTCTGCCGTCATGCCGCGCCATTTCTCCCGCAACTTATCTTGGCGCTCTTTGGGCAAGCTCTGGAACCAGCGCCGACGCTTTCGTAAACGTTCCTGGGTTTCAGCTGGCAGGCTTTGGAAACGATCGAAGCGTTGGCGTATGCGCTGTCGTTTCTCAGCTGAAAGGCCACGCCAGCGCTGCATCTTTTTACGCGCACCGTCGCGTTCACCCTTGTCCATCGTCTCCCAACGCGCCGCTCCACGTTGCAAACGTCGCTGACGTTTTGCCGGAAGCTCGGACCATGTCTCTTCTAGCGGTGCCAATACTTCGCGTTCGGATTCGCTCAAAGATTCCCAAGGCACGGCCTCGTCGGCGTTCGCCACGGTCGCGAAAACCAGCAGCCCAACGAGCAGGAACCCGCAGCTCTTGTGACCACGTACGGAGCCAGTATGAGTAACAGGAGGGCGAGCCATTTAGCTTTGCTCTTCGTCGGCGTCCAGCCACTGGTAAAATTCTAAGTCTTCGTACAGTTCGACTTCGTCACTCGAAGCGAGGATGTCGAGCTCATTCGCATCAAGCTCAGCGTTTGGAATCGAGTCCTTGTTGAGCAGGAAAAGTGCTAACGCAGCTGTCGCCGCCAAGACCCCACCCACGGGCAGCCAGCTGCGTGGACGTTTCTCCGTTTCCGCGCGTGCTAGAGCAGCGAGACGAATCTGCTGCAATCGCGTGAGCGTATTCGCATCGAGCGGGTCGGCCGTTTGGTCCAGCTTCGCCTTCACACGATCTGTGAATTCTTCTTCGTCTCGATTTCGACTCATTCCGTGCTCTCTAGTATGGCTCGCAACGCATGTACGGCACGATGATAGTGGGTTTTTACGCTACCTGCGGAACATCCCATGGCCGCCGCGGTTTCGGCGACGGCCATCCCCTCCCATGCCCGAAGTAGAAAAGCTTGTTGTTGTCGCGTAGGCAAGGTTCGCAATGCCTGGTCGATCGAGTCCATGGTCTGGGTCTGCTCGAGCTGCCGCTCCGGTGTTTCGCCCTTCGGGTCTGGGGCGGTTTGGATCGGATCCTCGTCTGCGGAATCGCCGCGGGAAAAGAAACCGCGCAGACGATTTCGAACCGCCGTTCGACGATAACGATCTCGAATTCGGCTTTGCAGTATTTTGTAGAACAGGGGGCGCCATTCCGATTCGTCGCGATCACGATAGCGCTCGACTAGCTTGAACATCGCGTCCTGCACGATATCGAGTGCGTCCTCGCGATCGCCCACCGAGATTTCGGCAATCCGAAACGCGCGCCGTTCGATTCCGGCCAAGAAACGATTCAGCGCCTGAGTGTCGGACAGCGCGGCATCCCCCTGATAAATTCTGAATCACTTTAGTCTGCCTCAAGGGCCTGCGCACAGTCCATCCAATGTGCGCAGGCCCTTGCCGGGTCTAGTGATGCCGACGGTAATGCCGTCGGTGATGCCGACGGTTGTGGTGGCGCTGGTGCCTTCGGCCCTTTCGGTCCCAACGTCGGTCCGCACGATCGCCGCGACGATCCAAACGCCGATCAATGCGATCGCCTTTGCGATCAAGGCGCCGATCGATGCGGTCGCCCTTGCGCTCGAGGCGATTCGCCAACCGATCCTTGCCGTGCGCGCGGGCGCGGTCGGCCTTTCGATCATAACGAGCTTCTATGCGGTCGCCTTTGTGATCCAGACGCAGATCGATGCGATCACCCCTGCGGTCGAGGCGGCGTTCAATTCTGTCGCCCTTGCGATCAAAGCGATCCTCAATGCGATGCCCATCGCTCGCATCCGCATGAAGCGGTCCGATTATCACGCCCATAAGGGCTGCGGCCCCAATTCCGTACTTCATCTTGGTCCCTTCCTTTGCGCCCGAAAATCCGGGCTGCTAGGAGATAGAACGCAGAGCCCGCAATTGGGTTGACACCGCCCAGTCGGAAAGTAGAAAAGTCTATTAAATTCAATAGGATAGGTAATGCTCAGCACTTCCGAGTCTGGATCGATGCCGGGACATTCAAGATTGGCGCAGAAAACGGCGAGACGACCTCTATGGGCAAGCGAAAAACAGATGAGGGCTACGGAGAGGGACAGGTTCAGCTCTCGGATGATGACGACGCGCTGATCGCGGACGACGAATTCACCGGTCGATTACTCGAGATTTTTACCGCGCCAGGTTACCGGCCGCCCACGTTGCCGAAAGTTGCGATGGAGTTGATGGAACTCTCGCAAAAACCGGATGTTCGTTTCGAAGAAGTCGTAGCTGTACTTGAACAAGACACCATGCTTGCGGGCAAAGTGCTCAAGCTGGTTCGCTCACCGATTTACTGTGGCGCCGTGGAGATCACCTCACTGAAAAACGCCGTTGTGCGCCTAGGGCTTAACACGTTGCGTGACATCGTGATTGAAGTTTCGATGAACATGCGCGTCTTTCGATCCGATGCGTACACCGACACGATGGAACGCCTGCGCCGTCATAGCGCGTTCACGGCACATCTTTGCCGAACGATTTGCAAGTACACTTCGATCGAGGGTGAGTTCGCGTTTCTCTGTGGCCTGATGCACGATGTCGGCATCGCGGGAACGCTGGTCGCGCTCAGTGAACCCAATGGCAAGTGGAAGCGACCTGACCTGATCTCTGTCTGGCCAGGTATCCACCGAATGCATCATGAAGCCGGCGTTCTGATGGCAAAGTTTTGGGATCTGCCGCTGGACATTCAGCTCGTTGTAAGCGCACACCACCGAGTCAAGATCGACGGTCAAGGACATCCCATGGCCGCCACGGTCGCGCTCGCAGATCACATCGCGCACGAGTTGGGACTGGGCGTGGTGCCGGGAGAGGATGAGACGCCGGAAGGGGTCAGCGAAGTCGAAGTCGCGTGCCTGACCGGTTTATCGAGTGTCGACCGGACGCCGGAACGAGTGCTCGACGAAGCACGGGAATTGCTCGGCCTCAACGAGCAACAGATGAAGCGTATCTATGAGGCCGCGGAAGAGCTGAAGGACACGCTCCACTAAAAATTCACCGTCCTGCGGACTTTCGCGCGATAATGTCGCGATGAGTCTAACCAAACGCATTCTTCTTTGGCTTCTAGGTGTCGTGATGATCGGCGCCGGTGTGCCTCACTTCGTAAGTCCAGAGTTCTATCAACCGATGATGCCGCCGTACTTGCCCGCGCATGACTTCCTGATTTGGTTGTCCGGTGTGGCGGAAATCGCGCTTGGCGCTGCTGTACTGATTCCCCGCTTTCGTGTGCTCGCGGCCTGGGGCTTGATTGCACTATTCATTGCGATTTTCCCCGCCAATATTCATGTCGCGTTGAACAATATCCCACTGGGTGAAATGAGCGACGGTGGAATAATCAATTGGATCCGCCTGCCGTTTCAGTTCCTATTGATCGCCTGGGCGTACATGTTCACGCGAGCGGAGAACGCCTGAGGTGGCGAAGGTTCAAACCGTCACCGGTCCCTGTGACTCCTCGGAACTCGGCACAACACTGGTGCACGAGCATTTGAAAATCGGCTTCCCGGGGTGGGAGATGGACGGGCTCGCACCGACGTACACCCGCGAAGAAGTTCGTGTGCGTGCGATCGATAAGCTTCAAGAGCTCCAGGGACACGGTGTTGCCACCTACCTGGATCCATGCCCGGTCGACCTCGGTCGCGACGTCGAATTCATGGCCGAGGTTGCGCAGCGATCTGGCATGAGGGTGATCTGCGCGACGGGCGCTTACAAAGAAGATCAAGGACTCACGTACACCTTTGCGGCCCTACCGATGGAAGAGATTCGCGATATTTACATCAAGGAGCTGACCGAGGGAGTCGGTGATACTGGCATTCGTGCGGGACTCGTAAAAGTCGCAACAGGCTCACCCACAATTTCACCGTATGAACTCAAACTCCTCACCGCGGGCGGAATGGCGGCCGCCGAAGTCGGCTGCCCGGTTTTGACCCACACCGACGATGCGTGCTGTGGCCAAGAGCAATTGCAGATTCTGATCGACGCAGGCGTTCCAGCGCATCGAATCATGGTGGGGCATTCCGACGGACGAAGTGATCACGCGTATCATCGCAGTCTGGCCGACGCGGGCGCATATCTTGGGTTCGATCGCTTTGGGATCCACACCATTATTCCCGATGAAGAACGGATCAAGAGTGTGATGGCGATGGTTCAAGCCGGCTATCGACGCTCGATCTTTCTCTCTCACGATTCGATCTGTACCTGGTTGGGTCGTCCGATTATTGACGGCAAGGTATTCCCTGCGGGAATCGTGGAACGGCTCGCGCCGGATTGGAACGCGACACATCTCTTCAAACGCATTCTTCCCGAGATGCGGAATCAAGGGCTGACCGAAGAAGACGAGCGAGTGATTTTCGAGGAGAATCCGCGTCGCTACTTCGAAGGTGAGGTCGCGCCGAATCGTTGAGCTGGTATAGGCCGCTAGCGATGCTCCTTCTCTGCAGCTGTGCGACTTCATCATCGACGCTGTTTCCCGTCCCGACCTTCACGCATCCCGAAAAAGTCATGATGGCTTTTCCTGGCTGTGGGGATGGCGATGCTGCGGTTACTGAAGAAGTCAGTTTTCTAGCGGAGCGGATCGCGGCGAAGTATCCGTTGGTCGTCTACGTGTCTGCGGCGTGTCGTGTCGCTGTACAAGCTCGCCTGCCGGCGGCGGAGCTGCGAGTCGCGGACCTTCGTACGTATTGGATTCGCGATTATGGACCGTTTTGGGTGCGTGACCAGCATGAGCTCCGCGTGATCGATCATCACTACGGACGTAGTGGTGGTGATGACGATTTGCCGCGGCGTATTGCAGTGGAGCAGGGCGTGGCACACGCGACTGGTGTCGGATGGCAGGTAAACTTGGCGGGTGGAAACTTCCAGGCCGATGCTTCCGGGCGCTGTTTCCTTGGTGAAACCGTATTCAAAAATCCGCGGGCGCAGACGACGCGTTCGCGTGTGCTACGGCAACTCGGTTGTCGGGAAGCGGTGTCGTTGAAAGCCCTTCCGGGCGAGCGCACGGGCCACATCGATCTTCACACGCAGATCTTGGCCGACCAACGTGCGTTGGTTGCGGCGTTTCCCGCGGGCAGTCAGGCGCAGCACGTGATGGAAATCAATTACGCGCGACTACGCCGTGCGGGATACCAGCTACTAAAGATTCCACACGCCGTACCGGGCGACGGCGTCTATGCGAGCTACATCAATAGTTTGCTCATTGACTCCGATGGTTTTGTTCCGGTCTATCATCTGCCCGGTGATGAAGCCGCGCTTGCGGCCTATCGTGAGATTGGCTTTGCGGTGATACCGATTCCTGCCCGAGCCATGATGCGAAAGTACGGCGCCGTCCACTGCGTGACTCATAGCATCTATCGATAATGCATTCATACTGTAAATTTATAAAATTATGCCACTTTTCTTCCTGCTCAGACTACATTCGAGTAGAGCCGCGTGCATGTATGTAGTTTTCCGAGAGGCACGCGCTTTTCAAAGCTGGGAGGGATGGTTCATGGCACGGCGTATTCGATCTGGCGTTTTGATCCTATTGATGGCATTCGCGCTACCGGCATTCGCGCAAGCGGCGCAATCGTTTGTCGCGTTCGAGTCGGGCTCGGTGCGGCCGATGGCACTTTCTCCGGATGGTAGCCGGCTCTACGTGACCAATACGCCGGACAATCGCGTCGAGGTTTTCGCAATCACCTCTGCCGGTCTCAGTCATCTGCATTCGATTCCTGTTGGTCTCGAACCCGTCGCAATCGCTGCGCGCACGAACACTGAGATTTGGGTCGTCAATCATCTTTCCGACAGCGTTTCGATTATTGACGCTTCCACCATGCCGGCGCGGGTCGTCCGTACGCTGCACACCGGTGACGAACCGCGTGACATCGTTTTTGCGGGTATGCGCACGGATCCGAATCAACCGTTTCCGCGCGCGTTCATCACCACTGCGCATCGTGGTCAAAACAGCCCCATGGATCCCCAGTTAACCACCGAAGGCATTGGGCGCGCCGACATCTGGGTCTTTGATGCGAATAGTCTGGGCGCACCGGCGGGGGGCACGCCGCTCACCATTATTACCGTGTTTGGGGATACGCCGCGCGCGCTCGCGGCAACGCCGGATGGAAGCACGGTGTACGCGGGCGTCTTCATGTCTGGAAATCAGACGACGTCGGTTTCTGAAGGTGCGGTTTGCGACGGCGGTGGTTTAGTCGGTCCGTGTGTGATTGAAGGCGTCAACATGCCCGGCGGATCGCCGCTGCCGAATCAATCGGTGGAGGGCGATGACGCGCCGGAAACAGGACTGGTGGTCAAATACGACGGTACCCACTGGGTCGATGAGCTCGACCGTGTTTGGGATAACGCCGTGCGCTTCGATCTTCCTGACTACGACGTCTTTACGTTGGATGCACTCGCGAATCCTCCCGTTGAAGATCCGGCGGGGCGTTACGCGCATGTCGGAACCATTCTGTTCAATATGGCGGTCAACCCGGTGAATGGAAAGGTCTACGTCAGCAATACCGACTCACAAAACCACGTACGTTTTGAAGGGCCGGGGACGATCGCCACGACGGTTCGTGGTCAACTCGCGCAGTCCCGAATCACGATTCTCGACGGTGCTGCGGTGTTGCCGCGCCATTTGAACAAGCATATTCCGTATGCCGCATCGCCAATGCCAGCGGACGTCAAGGGCAAGAGTTTGGCAACGCCCGTCGAAATGGCGCTGACGAGCGACGGGACCACGATATATGTCGCGGCCTTCGGTTCTAGCAAAGTGGGGATCTTCAGCACTGCCGAGTTGGAGAGCAATACCTTCGCGCCGGACCCAAACGATCATGTCATTGTTTCGGGTGGCGGCCCCGCGGGTTTGGTTCTTGACGAAGCGCGGCAGCAGCTCTACGTACTCACACGCTTTGACAACGGCCTGAGCGTGATCGATACCACGACGCATGATGAGATCGCCCATCATGTGCTTCATAATCCGGAGCCCGACCACGTCATCGCCGGTCGTCGCTTTCTCTATGACGCGAATTTCACCTCGAGCAATGGGGAAGCGTCGTGTTCGTCATGTCATATCTTCGCCGACAAGGACGAACTCGGCTGGGACTTGGGCGACCCCGATGGCTCCATCGTTGCCAACCCGATACCCACACGCTTGGAAATCGCGGCGTCGTTTTTCAATGTCACGAACGAGCATCATCCCATGAAGGGACCGATGACGACGCAAACACTGCGCGGCATGCTCAATTCGGGTTCGATGCATTGGCGCGGGGATCGTACCGGGGGTAACGACCCGAACGGCGATCCATTCGATTCCGACGCGGCGTTTAAAAAGTTTAACGTCGCGTTCGGCGGGCTCGTCGGCCGCGATGAAGGCGATCTCAGCGACGAAGAGATGCAGGCTTTTACAGATTTCATCCTTGACGTCACGCTACCACCGAATCCGATTCGCAATCTCGACAACTCTTTGACAGCGGACGAGCAGGCGGGTCGCGATTTCATGACGGGGTCTCGCCGTTCCGACGGCGCGGATTTCGATCTTCCCGGTATACAGCTTGGCTTTAACTGTGTGGGTTGCCACGTGCTTGACCCAAGTCAAGGCTTCTTTGGCACCGATGGTGGCGCGAGTTTCGAAAACGAGCCGCAGTTTATGAAGATTCCGCATCTGCGCAATATGTATACGAAAATAGGCATGTTTGGGATGCCGCTCGTGCAGTTCTTTGAAGCCGGAGATAACGACCACAAGGGCGATCAGGTACGGGGCTTTGGTTTCTTGCACGATGGCAGCACCGATACCCTCTTTCGGTTTTTGCGCGCGGATGTGTTCAGTTCCGATCCAAACGTAAACCCCTTCCCCGATATCATTCCTGGCTCCCAGGAGGGCGTGGGATTTGATGGTCCCGACGACGGAGATGTGAAGCGGCGCCAGGTGGAAGCGTTTGCGTTGGCGTTTGAAACCGACCTGGCACCCATCGTCGGGCAACAGATGACGCTCGATGATCCAAACGATATCGATCAGAACGCACGCATCGATCTCCTGGTGGCGCGCGCGTCTACGCCGTTCGTCAAAGCGGACGATCCATCGGCAAATGAGTGTGACCTGGTGGTCAAAGGTTTGTTCGGCGGTGAGGCGCGTGGCTGGGTGATGAATGGCAGCGGCGACTTCGTCTCGGACCGCGCAAACGAAGCGCCGTTGACGGATGCTGCGCTACGTGGCCTCGCGGGCGGCGGGACTGAGTTGACCTATACATGCGTGCCTCCTGCGTCTGGCGTTCGCATCGGTATTGATCGCGACGAAGACGCGGTACTGGACGGCGATGATAATTGTGAGATCACCGCAAATCCCTCTCAGCTGGATTTCGATGCCGATGGCGTCGGTGATGCGTGCGATGGTGGCGATCCTTTTGTGAGCTATCGCGTTGCCAAGAGCAAAGGGACGCCGAAGTTTTCCACGGTTGACGTCAGCCTTGAAGATCCGACTTTCGCAGAATCGGCGAACTTCAAAGTGAGACGCGCGTTGCGACTCGCGCTCCCGGCTGATTATGACGGTACTGCCGTTGAAGACTCGGCGACGCACCTTGAAGGTTATCTCGTTAGCCTGCTCGGCGGTCAGCCAAAGCATACGAAGCGCAGCGGAATTCAAGTGACGACGCTATTGGGAACTGTTTCGGTCGATACCCTCAAGGCGGACCGCTTGCTGGTTCCGACGCTGAAAGACCTCGCGCAGCCGCTGCCAGAACCGATCGACTCGTCGACCCATCAGGTCGATCACTATCTTTGTTACAAACTCAAGCGGGTGGGCGGATTCGATAGGGTTGAAGACGTGCCGATCTTGGATCAGTTCGAAGATCGACTCTATGACATCATCCGGCCGACGCATCTTTGCAACGCGACGGATAAGAACGGAGAAGGCGTGAAGGACGCGGCTCGACACCTGCTTTGCTACCGGGCGAAGCGTGCTCCGAAGCAAGCCGCGCATACCAAGCGCTCGAATATTCACGTGCACCCGCAATTCGGACCCGAAGAACTAGCAAGCAAGGGGGAGTCAGAGGTCTGCCTCTCAGCGGCGGTGCTGTTCTAAGCCTTGTAGTGCGCGCGAGAGCTCGTGGCGATTTACCTTGCCGGTGTCGGTGAGGGGGAGCGCGCTGCGTTCGAGAAAGAAAATTCGAGACGGAATTTTATAACTCGCGATCAGGGATTTGAGGTGCACGCGCAGGGCTTCAGCATCAACACTTGCGCCCTCGCATAACACCAAGGCGGCGCCGACCACTTGGTCGCGTTCGGGATCCGGTATGGCAAAGACATAGGCCTGCTCGATCTCTGGGCGCTCCAGCAGCACGGTTTCAACTTCGGCTGGACTGACGTTCGCGCCCGCGGTCTTGATGAGTTCGGTCAAGCGACCGGTAAAAAAGAGCTGACCTTCAGAATCGAAGTGGCCCGAGTCACCCGTGTGATAGAAACCGTCGGCATCGAAGGTGTCTTCGCGCTCTTCCTTATAGAGACCTTGCATCAACGCGTAACCGCGAACCAAGATTTCATCGTTTTCGATGCGATGTTCAAGACCCGGAAGTGCTGGGCCAAAAGAGCCGCGCAGCCGTTCGGGCAACGTGCCCTCGGCGAAGGTATGGGGCCCACAGGTTTCCGTCATGCCTAAGCTATTCGCACGTAAGCTTGGATCCGACGGTTTAAGATCGTTCGGTAAAATTTCCTGGAGGTTGCCGCCGCGAAGCGCGGAAAGGTCACGGGCCTTAAACGAAGGGTCCTCAGCCAGCGCGCGCCCGTAATGTGGCCATGCGAGTGCCAACGTAACGCGTTCTTTCTCCATGATTTCGAGTGTTGCGCGCGGATCGAACTTGCCCTGCGCGACGAAGCATGCGCCGCGGTGCAGGGCTCCAAGCAGGCTAAAGACCAAACCACCGATCCAGAAGAACGGCATCGGCGACCAAACGCAGTCGTCTTCCCTTAGATCGCGGGTCATGGCGAGTTGGTACGAATGTCGGATCACTGAGCCATGCGTATGGATTGCCGCTTTGGGTTCGCCAGTGCTGCCCGACGTATGCATGAGCAGTAGGCGATCCGCGGGTACGACGTTCTTCGAGAGACCAGCTTGCAAGGGCCCGTACGCAGAACCGAACTGCAAGAGATTGGTGGCGGATCGCGCCCAGGGAACTTCGACGTTTCCCCAAATAAACACACGTCGCAGGCATGGAACCTCGGGGCAGCAAATCAAATCGGTCTGATCGCAAAGTCCGGGAACCGTGTCCTCGAGCAATGCCGGGTAATCGTGGTTGGCAAAGCGCTGAGTCATCAGCAGGGTTTCGACATCGCCATGGTTCAACGTGCGTCTCAACTCGCGGCTTTGGTAGAACGTGTTGATCGGCACGATCACGGCGCCGATTCGGGCGGCTGCCAGAAATGCGAGCACCCAATCGGCTCCGTTTGGCATCAGCAGCCCGACGTGATGGCCTTTACCGACACCCTGGGAGATGAGCCCGGCTGCGAGTTTTGCGGACTCATGATCGAGCGCGGCGTAGGTGAGGCGGCGCGCTCCGTCCACCAAGGCGGTGCGCGACCCGAATTTTCCGCCCCAGGCTTCGAGTGCGGCTGGAACGGTCGCGACGTGTTCGGGCCAGTTCATGCGGTCCGAAGACTAGCAAAGCGAGCGAGATGATAGAATGCTGACACTATGTCAGATCGCCGAAATTCAGCCCGCAAAGCCGATCGGATCGATTCCGTGACCGCCGAAGTGATTCGGGGCGCAATGGAGACGGTCGCATTCGAAATGGCGACCCATGTTTCTCTGACAGCGACCACTCCCATACTTAACCAGTCCAACGAACGGAACGCGACCATTTTGGATGAACGGGGCCGATTGGCCGCACTTTCGGTTGGAATTCCGCAGTTCATGCTTTCTTCGACTTTACCGGTGCGTTTCGCGCTGGAGTTTTTTGCAGATGAAGGTTTTAGCGCGGGCGATGTCTTCGTAGCGAACGATCCGTATCACGGCGGCGGACATCTACCGGACTACAACGTGTTTGCGCCAGTGCTCGTTGGCGATGAAGTGGTCTTGATCGCGTCGATTCAATGCCATCACGCGGATACGGGTGGCGGCATGCCGGGTGGGTACAACGCGGAGGCGATCGATATCTGGGCCGAGGGCGTGCGTTTCCCCGCGCTAAAGGTTTACGACCGTGGCGTGGAGCGGCGGGATGTCATGTACATGCTGCGAATAAATAACCGTACGCCGACATTCATCGGTGATATTCGTGCGCAGGTCGGTGCAGCCCAATTGGGCGCCAAGCGTCTGGGCGAAATTATTGAGCGCTACGGAATCGATGCGGTGCGAGCGGCAGTGGATCACTCGATCGATTACGCGGCGAGACGTTTTCGCGAGGAAGTCTCGCGTTGGCCCGATGGTAGCTACGAAGCGGATGTCTACGTCGACCATGATCCTGCTGGTAACTTGGATATTCATGTCCACTGCGCGGTTACCGTCGATGGCGAAAGACTCAAGGTCGACTTCACGGGTTCGGATATGCGGCAAAACCTGCAAGCATATTCGAGTTTCGGCAATACACGTGGCTACGTTGTTGCACAGCTGGCGTCGATGATGGATCCCGCGATTCCTAAAAACGAAGGCTTCTTTGACTCGATTGAGCTGGTGGTGCCCAAGGGCTGCTGTCTCAATCCCGAGGATGGCAAAACAGTCGCTGCGGGAACGCATCACCCAGGCGTGGAGGTCGGCGAGGCGATTTGTTTGGCGCTTGCGAAGGTAATTCCGGAGCGCGCGTGCCCGCAGATTTACAAGCTCGGAATGCCCACAGTCGTGATTGGCGATCATCCCGAGACAGGTCAGATGTTTGTCGATCATTCGGTGGACACGCTTTCCGCCTACTGCGGCGCCGTGTATGGACAAGACGGCTGGGGCTCGATGCCGGCGTCGTTTGGGAACCTGGTACGCGCACCGGCGGAGATCAGTGAGTCCATCTTTCCCACGCTGCACGAATGTTGCGACTATGAAATGGATTCCGGGGGAGCGGGCCAATGGCGTGGTTGTCCTGGCTCGCGTTATGTGAAACGCGTGACCGCGCCAGCGGCGATTCAGACCTACATGGTGGGGATTCGTTATCCGATGCCCGGAATCGCCGGAGGCCAGAACGGCAGTCCGAACCAGCTGACCGTCAACTACGGCGGCGACACGCCCACGCGGGTCGAACGCATGGCAAACTTTGTACCGCACGCTGCGGGCGAAGGGGTTGAATACCTGTATGGCGGCGGCGGTGGTTGGGGTGATGCTCTAAAGCGTGAACCTGAAGCGGTCAAGGATGATGTGCTCGATGAGCTTGTTTCCATCGAAGCAGCCGAACGTGACTACGGCGTTGTCTTCAGCGGCAGCGTCGAGGCTTTGGATTTGCAGGTGGATGTCGGCGCGACCACCCGCCTGCGTAAATCCCGCCGCGTGGAGCCAAGCGCCTAATGGGTTATCGAATCGGCATCGACGTCGGCGGTACGTTTACGGATTTCGTCCTGGTTCGAACGAATGGCGAGCTAATCCTCTCGAAAACACCGACGACACTCGAAGATCAATCGCTCGGTGTAATGAATGCAATTCAGGAGCTCGCGTCGCGCGAAGGACTCGACACCGCGGCATTTCTCGCAGCCACAGACTTGATTGTCCACGGCACCACCACCGCAGATAACACGATGATCGAAATGAGTGGCGCGTTAACAGGCCTGCTGACCACCGAAGGTCATCGCGACGAAATTGATATTCGACGGGGCTTCAAAGAAGACATTTGGGATCCTTCGGCTCCACCTCCGGTGCCGATTGCGCCGCGGCGGCGTCGCTTGGGCGTTCCTGAACGCTTGAATTTCCGAGGTGAGGTTGTGCGTCCGTTAGACGAAGCCGCGACCCGAGTAGCGATTCGTCGGCTTAAGCAGCAGGGGGTTGAGTCGATTGCGGTGGTGCTGCTGTTTTCGTTCATCAACGCCGCCCATGAAAAACGCGTTCGCGAGTTGATCGAAGAGGAATATCCTGGAGTCCGGGTTTCGCTTTCGCATGAGGTGATGCCCACCGCACCGGAGTTCGAGCGAACTTCGACCACGTTGGTCGATGCCTACGTGGGCCCGCGTGTGGAGACGTATCTCAAGAATTTGCAAGCTGCGCTTCGTAACGCGGGCTATGCGCATGACCTCTTGATCATGCAATCCAATAGCGGACTCGCGACGGCCGAGGGCATGTCTCGCCGTGCGGTGTCGGCGCTCGGCTCGGGTCCGACTGCCGGGGTTAAGGGCGCGTGTGAAACTGCGCAGCGCGCGGGCATCGAGAATTTCATTGCTGTTGACATGGGTGGAACCAGTTACGAAGCCTGTCTCGTGCATGGCGGCACGCCGACGATTCGAAGCTATTGGAATTGGCAGCATCGATACCTTGTTGGGCTGCCGATGTTGGAGATGCATTCCATTGGTGCCGGGGGCGGTTCGATCGCGTATGTTGAAGCGGGAGCGCTGAAGGTCGGTCCGCGCAGCGCGAAAGCGAATCCGGGTCCAATCTGCTACGGACGCGGCGGCACCGAACCGACGGTGAGCGACGCTAATCTCGTTTTGGGCTACCTCAATCCGGGCGCGCTCTGCGGTGGCGATTTTAAGTTGTCGTCGGAAGGCGTTCGCGAAGCTATCGAAGAAAAAATCGCCAAGCCGCTGAATCTTGAGCTCGTCAAAGCCGCGTACGGAATCTTTCGAATCGTCAACGCCAATATGGCGAACGCGATTCGCCGCGTTTCATCTCAGGCAGGATTCGATCCACGCGAGTTTCAAATGGTCGTCTACGGCGGAAATGGTCCGATGCATGCCGGCATGCAGGCTGCAGAATTGGGAATTAAGTCTTACATCGTGCCAAAGACCTCGCCCGCGTTTTCCGCATTGGGACTCCTGGTCGCAGACTACTTGGTGGATATTCAGCGGTCCTACATTTCTCCCGCCGCACAGGCGGATGTGAACTACATCAACCGGATATTGGACGAGACTGAAGCGCAGTCGATTGCTGAGTTGGAGGTTGCGGGTTTGGGGCGCGAGGATATTGAATTCGTGCGCAGTTTGAATATCTGCTATCCGGGTCAAACCTTTGATATGGCCGTGCCGATGGTGCTGACCGACACGCGAATGCGCGAAGCCGACCTGAAAGCAACGATCGTGCGTTTCCACGACCAACACGAAGAGCTCCACACCTACGCACAGCGCGATGAGGCACCCGTGCTACGCGCCGTGCGCATCCAGGCCATCGGTCAGACGGAAAAGCCGACGCCGCTTGAATATGATGCGGGAGGCTCAGCGGTGGAGTCCGCGTTACGCGAACGCCGTCCGGCATATTTCGGCGATGGTTACGTCGATACCCCGGTGTATGACGGCGATCTATTCCGCGCGGGGCATCGCGTGGATGGTCCGGCCATCATCGAGGAACGTTTTACAACGATTGTTCTGTATCCAGGACAGTCGGCAGAGTTAGATCATCTGGGTAATTACGTCGTAGAGGTAGCGAAATGAGTCAAATCAGTTTGGTCCGCGAGAAGGAAGTCTTCGTATTGAATCTCGGGTCGGATGAAAACCGTATCACGCCCGAGTTTCTAACAGCGACCCATGACGCGCTGGATGAGGTCGAGGCTTCGGAGGGCGCTGCGGCGCTGATCACGACGGCCGAGGGAAAGTTTTTTTCCAACGGCTTCGATCTGCAGACAGTTCTCGAGCTTGGCCGTGAGGCGATCGGCTTTCTTGCCGATACCCAGGCGCTCTGGGCGCGACTCCTTACTTTTCCGATGCCTACCATTGCGGCGATCAACGGCCACGCGTTCGGTGCGGGTGCCGTGCACGTGCTCGCGCATGATTTCCGCATCATGCGACAGGAGCGTGGCTACATCTGTCTACCGGAGATTGACTTGAAGGTTCAGTTTCGTCCGGGAATGATGGCGCTGGTGAAGTCGGCGCTAACGCCCAACATCTGGCGCGATGCCACGCTGACGGGCGCGCGCTACGCTGCCGCTGCCGCGGTCATAGCGGGGATCGCCGACGAAGCGGTACCCGAAGAAAACCTACGTGCACGTGCGTTGGAGCGTGCAGCCGCGCTCGCGAGCAAGGATCGCAAGACCTACGGCGCGATGAAGCGGCAGATGTACGCCGATGTTGTTGAGCAGCTGATGGCGGACTCAAAAAGAGGGTAGTCGGCATGGAGTTCGGTTGGTCCGAAGAAGATCGACGCTATCGACGCGAGCTGATCGCGTTCGTTGAGGAAGCGCTGCCCGAAACATGGTCGGAGCTATCCGCAGACGGCCCCGGTAGCGACGCGCAGGCGGAGTTCTCCTACGAGTTCGCCGGTAAACTCGCCGAACGCGGCTGGCTCACGCAGCATTGGCCGAGCGAATACGGTGGTGGCGATGCGACCGCGTGGCGGCATATCGTTCTCAGCGAAGAGATGTGGGCGCGTGGCGAACCTCGGGGTCCGCAGTACATGAACGTGAATTGGATCGGTCCGACGATCATGCAGTACGGAACCGAGGAACAGAAGGCCCACCACCTTCCTTTGATTTCAAGCGGGCAGGTGCTTTGGTGTCAGGGTTTTTCTGAGCCCGAAGCGGGTTCGGATTTAGTCGCATTGCGTACGCTGGCACTTCGCGATGGTGATGACTACGTCGTGAACGGCTCGAAAATTTGGACTTCGTACGCGAACAACGCGCAGTATTGTTTCTTGCTGGTGCGGACGGATCCAGAGTCGCAGCGTCATCGCGGTATTTCTGTGCTCCTCATGCCCATGGATCTTCCCGGAATAGAGGTTCGAGAAATCCCAGCGGTTGTGGGGGATCGCTACTTCCACGAAGTCTTTTTGACAGATGTACGGGTTCCTATTGGATGTCTCTTGGGACCGGAGCACGAGGGTTGGTCGATCGTGAGTTACGCGCTGCAGTACGAGCGTGTCGGTGCTCCCAGGTATGCACGCGCGGCCAAGACGCTCGATGAAATCGCAGAGCACGCGCGCGAGCGCGGCCTGCTTGATGATCTACGTATTCAGGAGCGTTTGGGGGAGGCGCGGGCGCTCTGTGAAGCTGCGCGGGTACTGACGTATCGCGTGGTGGATCAACGCGCGCATGGTTTACCACCGACGCCGGATTCCAACGTTGCACGGGTCGCTGGTACCCGCGCCGATCGCGCGATTGCCGAGTTGGCACTCCAGGTTCATGGCGCGGATGCGCTCGAGTACGGCGGCTTCGCGGATAAGAATTTCCGTATGGCGATGACGGCCGGTGTGGCCGTGGGAACAACCGAGATTCAATTGGGTCTGATCGCCTCGCGCGCGCTCGGCTTGCCGAAGGGGTAGCGATGGATTTTGAACTCGGCGATGAACAGCGCGCGATCCTCGAAGCCGTGCAGACACTGCTTGCGCGACGCGCGGGTGCCAAACGCGCGATCGAGTTGGCGCGAAAAACCGAATACGATTTCGAGCTAGAGGAAGCGCTCATCAGCGCGGGCTTCGCTGAGCTTATGAATGGCGGCGAAACCGGGCCGCTCGAAGCCGTACTTGTAGTCGAAGCCTGTGCAGCTGCGGCGGGTACCGTTGCCTCGATGGCGTCGCTGCTGGTTGTGCCGGCTGTGTTGCGTCACGAACCCAGTACGCCCGTCGCGCTGGCGAGTGGCGATGTAGCTGCACCGATTCGCTTCGCCGCGCAAGCTCGGACCGTCCTCGTGGATCGCGGTGAAGAAGCCGAGCTGATGGCCCTTGATGCGGGTGATGCGATGCCGGTGCCGTCGAATTTCGGGTATCCGATGGGTCGACTGAAAAGCGTTCGGGGTGAAGGTCTTGGTATCGGCAGTGGGAGCAAACTTCGGCGATGGTGGCGCCTGGGCATCGCGGCGGAAGCGGTTGGCACGATGCAGAGCGCTCTGCAGTGCACGTTGGATTATTTGAAGACACGCAAGCAGTTCGGCCGTGCGATCGGATCATTCCAGACCGTGCAGCACCGCCTTGCCGACTGTCACGTATTGGTAGAAGGCAGCCGGTGGCTGACCTATGAGGCCGCCTGGCTTGGCGCGCCTGAAGAAGCGGTCGCGGCTGCCGCCGCGCAGAGTATGTTGGCCGCGAGCCAGGTCTTTAATGAAACGCATCAACTCAGCGGCGCCATCGGATATACACGCGAACATGATTTGCATGTCTGGAGTATGCGTCTGCAGGCACTTCGACTCGAATTGGGCGGAGTCAGCGCGCACCACCTCGCATTGAGCAAGGCGCGTTGGCAAGCGGGAGCCATTTCTTGAGTCTGGATCTCGAATACGACGACGCACAATCGGCGATCGCAGAGTCGATCGATCTCTTTTGCCGTGATCACTGCGATGAAGCGGTCTTGCACGCAGCGCTTGAAAAATTTCCGGATGATCTTTGGCGTTCGCTCGCAGATTTGGGCGTTCTCGGCGTGATGATGCCCGAGAGCGGATCGGGCGCGATCGAGCTCGCTGCCGTCATGGAATCCTTGGGCCGTGCGTTGTTTCCGGGCCCACTACTGGAAACGGTTTACGCGAGCCAGGTCATGCTGCCGGAAACCGTAGAGGCGATTGTAAGTGGGGAGCGGATGGTCACTGTCGGTGCGCGAGGCTTATTCCCCTGGGCGGATCTTGCCGGCGTTTTTATTGAGCTCGACGACGAGCGCGCGTGGCAGGTGGAGTTCGCCACCCCGCCGCGCGTCTTGAATACCGCGCTCGGGGATTGGTTTGAAGGTGACGTCACACGGCAGCGAGAGCTCACAGGTCTTGGGCGCGCGCGCACACTGACCGATATTGCGATGGCGGCGTACTTGGGTGCTGCGGCGGATTCGCTGCTGACCCGCACCGTCGAACACGCGCGGACAAGGCAGCAGTTTGGCCGCGCGATCGGGGAGTTTCAAGCCGTGAGCTATCCCTTGGCCGACCGCTCCACATCGCTGCATGCCAGTCGATGGCTCGCGCGTGCAGCGGCGGACGAGTTCGATGCGACGGGTCAAGCCTCCTCGGTTGCTGCGACCGCGCGCGTATCTGCAGCCAAGAACGCGCTCGAAACGCTCTACACCTGCCATCAGGTCTTTGGCGCGATCGGCATTACGATCGAAGGGCCAGTCTATCTACAGGGTCGTCGTATTCGTGAGTTGATTTCAGCACCGATTGCCGATGCGAACGCCGCTACGCGCGCGTTCGAGTCGTTCTCGGATTGAAGGGAGAATCATCCATGGTGAAATTTCGATACGAGGATATTGACCTCGAGGCCCCACTCGATGGAATTCTCTACGAGAAACGGGATGGAATCGCGTTCATCACCATCAACCGTCCGGACAAGGGTAATTCACTCACGAAGAGGATGGAGCAGATCTTTCGTGCGATTTGGCGGGATGTGCGTGAGGACGGCGACGTCCGCGTCTCAATCGTGACCGCGGCGGGTGAGCGACATTTTTCGACGGGCTTCGACGTTACGTCGATCGATGAATCGGGAGCCGTCGCAAACAATCTACCGTTCAAAGAGGACGTATTCTGGTCACCGCGACATAACGATGTCTGGAAGCCGACGATTTGTGCCGTCAACGGACTCGCGGTAGGTGCCGGTCTTCATTTCGTTGTCGACGCAGATATCGTGATCGCAACCGAGAACGCCGCGTTCATGGATACGCACGTGAATGTGGGAATGGTGGGTGCGCTTGAGAATGTGGGTCTCGCGAAACGTCTACCGCTGGGTTCCGCGCTGAGAATGACTTTGATGGGTCGTCACTATCGGATGCCCGCTAAACGCGCTTATGAACTCGGCTTGGTGGATGAATTGGTTCCTGCCGATGCACTGCTCAAAACCGCGGAGGAAATGGCGCGAGCGATGCTGGAGAATTCCCCACAGGCGATGTCACTTTCACAGCAGGCCGTTTGGGGTTCTCTTGAGCGCAGCTACCAAGACGCGCTCGAGCATGCATGGGCGTTGCTTCGCCTGCACTGGGCACACCCAGACTTCAAGGAAGGGCCGTGTGCGTTCGCGGAAAAACGCAAACCCAAGTGGAATCCAGATCCGAATGCGCGGAACACCGAGTCCGACGTATGAACTTTAGGTTTCCCGACGATGCAGAACGCTTTCGTGCCGAAGTGCGGGAGTTCTTAGCCGACTATCGCGAGCTTAACGGATTCCTGTATCAGGATCGGCGATGGCCGGAAGTGCGGGCGCTCTTTGAGGCCATGGGGAGAAAAGGCTGGCTCTCGCTATCGTGGCCAGAGGCGGTGGGTGGACTGGACCGCCCCGCGAGTTTTGAATTTATTCTTTGGGACGAGATGGCATACACGCGTGCGGCACGACCGCCGCTCGCACCTGGCATCGTCGCGAAGACATTGATCCAGCATGGCAGCGACGAACAACGTGCGCGTTTTCTACCGAGCATTGCCTCGGGTGAGATGCATTTTTCACTCGGGTATTCGGAACCCGAGGCAGGGTCGGACCTTGCCTCGGTGCGTACCCGCGCGGAAAAGACAGGCGACTCCTACGTGATGCATGGCGAGAAATGTTGGACTTCGTATGCACAGGACGCCGATTACCTCTGGCTCTTGGCGCGAACCGGCACGCAAGAGAGCCGAGGTCGTGGACTCAGCCTCTTCATCGTCGATCTCCACGCTGCGGGTGTATCGATCCAACCGCTGCCCTTGATGGATGGCGAGCAACTCAATGAAATCAGACTCGATGGTGTCGAGGTTCCCGCGGCCAATCGCGTCGGGCCCGAGGACGGGGCGTGGAAACTGATGGCAGATGCGCTGGCGGCCGAACGTCACGTGCAGTTTCCGCCGAAGCGTCTGCGCCGCGATCTCGAAGACGTGATCGCGTTTGCGGGTCGGCTCCAGCTCACGGACGATGACTTCGTACGGAGAAGGCTGGCAGAGCTTGTGGTCGAGGTTCGAGAGGTTGAGATGCACGCACTCTCGGTGGTCGCCGCCGTCGAGGCGGGACGGAATTCCACGATTGAAGCCGCGCGCAACAAACTCGCCTGGACCACTAGCTGTCAAAACATCGCACGTTTTGCACAGGAAATCGGGGGAGCCGAGCTCATTGCCGCTGGTGGCACAGTCGAACTACTGTGGCGTCAAAGTATTTGGGAAACCATCGGTGGCGGTACATCGGAAATGATGCGCGGCGTGATCGCGCGCCACGGCCTCGGATTAAACGCTACGACTTAGGCACGCGGTCCGAATGATAGAGCTCGATTCGTGTGCCGTCGGGATCGGTGACCATAACGGCCGCATCACCGATCCGGGTTTCGTGAAGCACGCGTACGCCCTCGCGCTCGAGTTCGGTGACCAGCGCATCGAGATCATGAACGGCGAAACTGAGATGTGTCAGTCCCAAACGATTGAGCCGCCGACCCTCATCGTCATCCACCGTGCCGGGTTGATCAAAACTCAGCAGCTCGATCCGTGTGCCGTCGCGTTCGAGGTAAACGGCTTTCAGCTTCACGTTCGATAGTTGCAGCAAGCGCTCGGCTTGGGCGCCCGCAATTTCGAGATCCGCGACTTCGCGAAAGCCGAGCCGGTCGCAGTAGAAGGTGAGAGACCTTTCGAGGTCGGATACACAGATCCCGATATGGCTGATGGCATCGATGGGCACAGCGCCACGCTAGCATAGGAATCGCTTGATTTTCGGCCAGATCGGGGATATAAAGTAGAATCTGACAGACCGTCAGATTTTGCATCCGAGGAGGCCTCATGCGGGATTACAGAATCATCGACGCCGATTGTCACGTGCTCGAACCCAAGCATATTTGGGACACCTACCTACCGAGTAAGTTTCGAGACGACGCCCCGCGCTTGGTGAAAGACGAAGCCGGCGGTGATGCGTGGCAGTTCAACGACGGTCGACCGCCGATGAAGATTGGTTTGGTAACGACGGCTGGCCAGAGTTACGAGGACATGAAGTGGTCGGGCAATACCTACGAATCGATTCGACAGTCATGCTTTGAGGCCAAAGCGCGATTGGAGGACATGGACTTCGATGGCATCGACGCCGAGTTTCTCTATCCGAGTCAGCGCACGATGTACTACTACATGCATAACAAGGACACGGAGTTTCATCGTTCGGGCATTCAGGCCTACAACAATTTCATGATGGACGAGTTCTGCGCCGCGGATCCGGAGCGGCTATTTCATCTGGCGCAGATGCCCAACCTCGGTGTCGACGAAGCGATCGCCGAAATGGAACGTTGCAAGGTGAAAGGTGTGCGCGGCGTCATCATCTCCGCGTGGCCGGCGGGTGGCGACCAACTCACGAATGAAGACGATCGTTTTTTTGCCGCGGCTGCCGAGATGGGTTTGCCGGTTAGCATTCATATCAATATTCAGCGCAGTCGCACCACGACGGGTGCGCTCGAGGGACATGCGGCGATTGGCAATATGGCGTTGGCGGGGATGTTGAACTTCCCGCCCATCATGGCCGAGCTGATTACCTCAGGTCTCTTTGATCGCGTGCCGAACGCCTTCATCTGCGGTGTTGAGGTCGATATCGGCTGGATTCCGACCGCGCTCGAGCAGCTCGACAATTTCTATTGGCGCAACCGAACCCATACCGGGCTCACCATTCGCGGCCTGCCGAGCGACTACTTCCATCGACACTTCATGTGTACGTTTCTGAGCGATCATGTCGGTATTCGCAATCGCTATGACGTCGGCGTTCGCAATATGGCGTGGTCGACGGACTTTCCTCACCACGGTTGCGATTGGCCGTACAGCCGCAAAGTGATCGGGGAACTCTTTCAGAATGTTCCCCAAGACGAAAAGGAACTGATTATCTGTGGCAACGTGAAGCGCATCTATGGTCTTGACCAATGAGTGAGATCCCGTTCGATACAAGCGACGTTGATCGGTGGGTGGGCGTGCCGATCGGTGGCGGCCAGTTCAAAGACCCGATTCACGTCAACGATATCCGACGCTGGGCGCAGGGAATGCAAAATCCCAATCCGCTCTTCTACGACGAGAGATTTGCAGCGGAAGGTCACTTCGGCGAACTCGTCGCGCCGCAGTCGTTTGCAGTTTGCACCACGGTCGGACACGGCGCGGTTCCGGCGATTCAAGGCAATATCCCCGGCACGCATATGCTCTTTGGCGGCGATGAGTGGTGGTTCTTTGGTCCACGAATTCGGCCCGGCGATAAAATTCGTTCCGAGCGGATGCTTTTTGACTATTCAGTCAAAGATACGAAATTCGCCGGACCCACGATGTTTTCGCGTGGCGATACCACATACATCGGTCAAACGGGCGAGGTCGTGTGCAAGCAGCGCTCGACCTCGATTCGCTACCTGGCCGAGGAAGCTCGCAAGCGAGCCTCGTTCGAAGACCAGCAAGAGAAACAGTGGACCGACGAGGAACTTGAAGAAGTCGAGCGTCAGAAGCTGGAGTATTACCGAAGCTTTCTTGATCTGGGTCATGAAAAGCGGCTCTTTGTTCAAGTCGGCGACAAACTTCCGCGGCGCGTGATCGGTCCGCATTCGCTTATGACATTCACAACCGAGTGGCGGTCGTATCTAATGACGGTTTGGGGCGCGAGTTACGACGAAGGTCGGTCCTCGACCTATGAGGCCGGTTGGTTGCCTGAGATGTCTCGCGACGATGAAGGCGCGGCCGTTGACCCGTCGCATAATGACGGTCTTTACAAAGGGCCATCCCGCGGACACGTGCAGCCGAAGTACGCGCAATTGATTGGCATGCCACGCGGCTACGGCTACGGCGCATCCATGGGGGCGTGGATCGTCGACTACCTGACCAATTGGGCGGGCGAGTGGGGATTCGTCGTGCACTCGGATATGAAGTTCCGCGCACCCGCGCTGACGGGCGATGTGACGTACATCGATGGCGAGGTCTCCAATCTCAACTACGATGATCCGTCGGGAAGCCCGATCGCGACCTTACAAATCAGAATGACGAATCAGGACGACAATCTGATGGCAATCGGGGCAGCCGAGGTCATGCTTCCGGCGGGTTGAGCTGATGCAAGCTTCCGATGCGTGGGTGGGGCAAGCGGAAGCGGAACTCACACTCGGTCAGTTTCTGCGTCGCATTTCGGGTCACCACGCGGATCGCGCCTGCATTCGCTTCGAAGATCGTGTCTGGACCTACCGTGATTTAGAATGGGAAGCACGACAGCGCGCCAAAGCGCTGCTCGCCGCCGGTGTCGGCAAGGGGCAGCACGTCGCGCTGCTCTTTGGAAACCGCCCAGAGTGGGTTTTCAATATGCTGGGTGCCGGGATGATCGGAGCGGTCATCGTCCCGGTGAATACGTTCGCGAATCGCGAGGAACGGAATCATATTCTGCGGCATAGCGACGCGGAAGTGCTGCTGCTGCAATCACAGTTGTTGAAACATCAATATCTCGACGAGCTTGTCGAAGAATATCCCGAGATTCGAAAAGCGCCGGCGGGTCGAATTCGAACCAATGCTTTGCCGATGTTGCGTCGTGTTCAATGCATGGATGAGCCGAGCGAGTTTCTTCAGCTTGGGCACGAAGTATCGGATGAATTTCTCGAGAGTGTGATGCTTGAAGTTAAGCCCACCGACCCAGCGCTGCTGATCTACACCTCAGGCACCACCGCCATGCCGAAGGGCGTGATGCATCGACAGCGTACCCCGGTGATTCAGAGCTGGCGTTTCGCCGAGCAGATGCGCTTGGCACCCGATGATGTTGTGTGGACTGCGCAACCATTTTTCTGGACAGCCGGGATCGCGATGTCTTTGGGTGCGACGTTCGCCGCGGGCGCATGCCTGGTTTTGCAGGAGGTTTTTGAAGCGGGTGCGGCCCTCGATCTGATCGAAAGCGAAGCTGTCACGACGCTACATGCCTGGCCGCATCAGGAGAAGCAGCTTGGTGAACATCCCACAGCGGCCACGCGAGATTTATCCGCGCTTCAGAAGGTTAAATTCAGCAACCCGTTGGCGAAGTTCGCGGGGCTCACGGAAGACCTTTGGGATCCCGAGGGTTCGTATGGCTGTAGCGAAAGCTTCACGATCGCAAGTTCGATCCCGGCCGATGCCGCGCTCGAACTGCGGAAGAAGACGCATGGCCGGCCACTGCCGGGTGTGGAGCTGCGGATCATGGATGCGGAGAGCGGAGAGATTCTATCGCCGGGGCAGACGGGCGAGATCGTCATACGCGGCGTCACCCTGATGAGTGGTTATTACAAAGTGCCGCCCGAAGAAACTTTCGACGCGAACGGTTACTTCCACACGCAAGACGGTGGTTGGCTGGACGCGGAGGGTTATCTGCATTGGACCGGGCGACTTTCAAGCTTGATCAAGACCGGGGGTGCGAATGTATCGCCGGTCGAGATTGATGGGCATATTGAAATGCATCCCGATGTTCGACTCGGTAGGTCGGTCGGCGTTCCGCATCCGACGCTTGGAGAAGCGGTAGTTCTCTGCGTCGTACGTGTGGAAGGTTCATCGATTCAAGAGGCGGAGCTGCGCGAGTTTTTACGCAGTAAACTTGCGGCATACAAGGTTCCGAAAGCCGTGCTCTTCTTTGAACCCGGGGAACTCGAACTCACAGGTACGGAGAAGGTTCAACTGGGTCCCCTGCGTGCAGCCGCGGAAAAGCGCCTCGCCACCGACGCTGTGACGATTGATGGCCATGGTTACTTGGTTGCAGGCCAGGCCTGACACTCCTCGCGAAATGACTGATAGGTCTCATGATGTTTCGCTTCCTGCTCCGGCAGTCGGCTTAGCGTCTTGATCGGCATCGACCGCACGATCTGATTGACGAGCCAGCCCGGAATACGGCCACCCGGATGCGCCGCAACCTGATATGTAACTTCGGTTCCCCGATCGGTCGAACGAAGCTGATACCGCCCCTCAAGGCGGGGCATGCGAACCACATCTTCGATTGGATCTAGAACGTCTGGTATCGCTTTAAACTCAAGGTCGATCGTGCTCGCGGTTTTGATCACACGCACGATTGAACGTGTCACAGTGTCGCGATCGGCAGCAGGCCAGGGCAGGTCGGTCCGGTTGTAAACGATTCGACGATACTTCGATTCGACCTTCAACGTCTTGGACTCAGCACATCGCTCCATCCACTCGGTATGACGCGGGACATCGTGCATCACAGCGAGCAATGCACACGGACTCGCATCGAGGGTCGTGACGCCACGGAAGATGGGAAAACCATCAGGGTGGAGTCGCTGGGAAACCACGATGCCGTTCTTCTTGGCAACGAATTCCCAGTCTTGTTCGGTAATCGAGAGTGGCTCGGTAACGCGGAGTGATTCGGCCGCAGCGGCAGACGATAGGAAATACGCCGCACCGATCAAACAGGCAATTCGCTTCATAGCGATTGAGCGTAGCGCTCCCGCCGATCGTCAGCGACTCATATAGAAGCAAAGTGGCACCGCTCCAGAGTACAGGGAGCGGTGCCACCAAGGTTCTGCTGTGGGTTACGCCAATATGTTAGAGGCCGTCGCTATGGCCGAAGTAGCGGAACACGGTGCTCACATGGGGTAACGTTGAAAGGTATGGTAGGGACATAGATCTCCTTCAATGCAGTTCATCATCTGACCCATTCGCCAACCGTTCGACCCGCGCGATATTCGAAGACTACCGCGGTAGGGCACTGGCTTTGCGTCCCCGTATTACGACGGGTTTGCCATTTCGTGGGACAGAACCATTTTAAGGAGTTCTGTCACCTGATGGCGGACACTGTTATGTGTCGTATTGGTCATGCCCTACATCGGGATGACGTTGGTGGAACTTGAGTCAAAACACCGCCATGCAAAGCATACGCAGTTATTAGAGCGCGAGCGTTCCGCCGTCTACAACGAGGGTGTGGCCCGTGACGTACGCGGCTGCGTCGCTGGCCAAGAATACAACCGCGCCCTTAATGTCGTCCTCGCCTGCGGAACGACCCAACGGAATTTTCGCATTGAACGCGTCGAGCTTGTCCGGGTCGGAAGTGATGTGACTCATCATGTCTGTGGTAAATGCGCCGGGTGCGATCGAATTCACGCGAATGCCGTAGCGTGCCAGTTTGACCGCCATGTCCTTAGTCAGTGTCGCTACTGCACCTTTGCTCGCGTTGTACGCGATCGCCGGCATGTCTTCCTCGCGCTCGCCGCGAAGCCCAGATGCAGAGCCGATGTGAATGATGCTGCCTGAACCGATTGCTTTCATATGTCGAGCGATCGCTTGGGAAAGCAGCCAGAGTCCACGGACATTCACATTGAAAACTTTGTCCCAGCCCTCGATCGAGTATTCCAGGGTGTCTTCACCCCAGATCGCGCCCGCGTTATTGACCAAAATATCGACGTGATCAAACTCGTGGATGACCTGCGCTGCAAGTGCCGCGATATCGTCCTCACGGCTTAAGTCGGTTCCGATCGCAAGTCCGCGCCGCCCGAGTCGTTCGATCTCAACGGCGGTGGCCTGGCAGTTTTCGATTTTGCGCGAGGCGACGGCGACGTTCGCGCCGGCTTCCGCGAGCCCGAGTGCAAGGTGGCGCCCGATGCCGCGCCCGCCTCCCGTGACGAGGGCGTTTCTGCCGGTCAAATCAAAGAGCTCTTGGAGCCTCAAAACACGTGTTCCTCCGGGGAGATAGCATACCCCAACGAAATCTGACGAGGTGTTAGAATTCTAGCGTGCTCTCGGGTATTCGCGTATTGGACCTGACACAGGAGCCGGGTTTCCTCGCGGGCAAGATCCTCGCGGAGCTCGGCGCCGATGTCATCAAGATCGAACCGCCGTCCGGCGATTTGTCTGGGCGTCGAGGTCCGTTCTTAGGGGGTGTCGACGACCCCGAGCGCAGCCTGCTCTGGCATGCGCTCAACAGCAGCAAACGAGGCATCACGTTAAGTTTGGAATTCGAGCGAGGTCGCGCGTTATTGCGTGAACTGATCGGCGTTGCAGACGTGCTCTTGGAAACCTTTGCCCCCGGAACGCTTGATGCAATGAACCTCGGTTACGCGGACGCACGTGCAAAGAATTCTGGCATCGTTTGGGCATCGATCACGCCGTTCGGCCAGACGGGTCCATACGCGATGTATCGTGCGCATGACTTGGTTGCGGTCGCGATGGGGGGCAACCCATCGATGACCGGAGATCCCGATCGCCCGCCGATTCGATGCAGCATGCCGACCGCCTATTATCACGCTGGACCCGAAGCCGTGATCGGTGTCTTGACCGCGCTCTATGCGCGGGGTCGAAGCCAGCAGGGGGATTACATCGATGTGTCGATGCAGGAAGCCCAGCTTTCTTCACTGATTACCGGCGCGGCACAGTACGCATATACAGAGAGACTCGGTACGCGTTCGGGTGCGGTGCTTGGACGAACGCGCGAAATTTGGCGAGCCAAAGATGGTTATGTCTCCTTCGGACTGCGCGGCGGCGCGGCACGTATCCCCAACCTGATCGCGGCCGTTGAGTACATGCATGAGAACGACCTCGCTCCGGATTGGCTGCGCGAATACGATTGGTCGAAGTACAACCATAATACGCTCGCGGATGCTGAGATCGCGCGGTTCGAAGCGGTGTTCACCACGTTTTTCGCAACCAAGACCATGCGAGAACTCTATGAGGAAGCCCTGAAGAGGCGGATCCTGCTCGCGCCGTGCAATAACGCGGCGGAGATTGTTGACCAACCTCAGCTTCGTGCACGGGATTTCTTCGTCACGATTGAAACTGAGTTGGGCGAAGATTTTGAAATCCCGGGTTTTTTTGCCAAATCGACGGCGCGCAAGATCGGCGTGCGCCGACGTGCGCCACGGATCGGTGAGCACAATCACGAAGTCTATGCCGAGCTCGGCATAGACTTGTCTGAACTCGAAACGCTTCAGGCGCAGGAAATCATCTGACGTGGGCGCGTTCGACGGTATCAAGGTACTGGAACTTGGTGCGGGTGCGGCGGGCCCGGTCGCCACACGATATCTAGCGGATCAAGGCGCGACTGTCTTACGCGTGGAGAGTACGAAGCGGCCCGACTTTCTCCGCACACTCACCCAGACAAAGAACTCCGATGCTGAGCTCGACTCCGCGCCGATGTTTGTTCTACTCAACGCGAACAAACTCAGTGTTTCAATCAATATGTCTACGGTTGAAGGGATCGAGTTGGTAAAACGCCTCGTCCTTTGGGCGGATGTAGTATCTGAGAACTTCTCACCGAAGGCGATGGCGAAATGGGGTCTCGACTATCCGCGTTTACGCGAGCTCAAACCCGATCTCATCATGGTGAGCAGTTGTCTCTTTGGGCAAACCGGACCCCAGCGCATGTATCCCGGCTTCGGCGGCCAGGGTTCCGCACTCTCGGGTTTTAACCATCTTACTGGCTGGCCCGATCGTGAGGCCGTGGGCCCGTACGCAACGATTACGGATTCACTTTCACCCAAGTATGTGGCGCTCTCATTGATTGCCGCGCTGTTTCATCGCGATCGCACGGGCGAGGGGCAATACATCGACCTCTCGCAGATTGAGGCCGCCGTCTACAGTCTGTCCGAAATGGTGGCGCGCCAATCGGCCCGTGGTGAATCCGTGACACGCATGGGGAATCGCTCTGAGTTTGCGGTGCCGCATGGAATCTATCCTTGTCGTGGTGTGGATCGGTGGATCGCGATCGCGGTGCACACCGACGCCGACTGGAAAGCCTTGGTGCGTTTCATGGGCAATCCGGACTGGGTGTTGAATGTCGAATTCGAAACATTAGCGGGTCGTCGGCGCAACGAAGATATGATCGAAGAACGGCTACGAGTGTGGACCACGGATTATGATGCACACGAGTTAATGCAGAGACTTCAAGACTCGGGTATCGAAGCCGGTGCAGTGCAGAATTTTCAAGATCTGAACGGCGATCCACAACTCGAACATCGGGAACATTTTCAATCCCTCGATCACGTTCATCTTGGAACGTTGCGTTTCGAACATAGTGCGATTCGACATCGGAGCAGCAGCGCAGAGCTTCGGCGCCCCGGACCCTGTCTCGGCGAGCACAACGAGATGGTATTGGGTGAGATTCTCGGGTTGTCTCAAACAGAGATTCAGCGCATGATCGCCACGGAGGTGATCGCCTAACGATGCGTGCACTGGTCTTTGATCATAGATTGCCGCGACTTGCGACGACCCGTGCACTCGGTTTGTTTACGGCCGGCGCGTACGTGGGCCCAACAGCGCCGCTTCAATTGCGCCGGATTCCCGATCCGGTCGTACCCGCTGCGGACTGGGTGGTGATTCGTACGCACCTCTGCGGGATCTGCGGTAGCGATTCCAAACAGGTCTTCTTGAACGGTGCCTCGGACAACCCCATGACGGCGTTGATCTCATTCCCACAGGTATTGGGTCATGAAGTCGTCGGTACGATCGAGCGGGTGGGGCCAGGTGTTACACGCCGTCGCATCGGTGAAAGGGTCGTGTTGAATCCATGGTTGTCCTGCATACCCCGTGGCTTGCCGCTCTGCGATTGGTGTCAACGCGGTGAGTTCGCGCAGTGTTTGAATTTCACCAACGGCTCAATCGATGCAGGTTTGCATCACGGCAATAGTGTGCAAGCGACGGGCGGGTTCGCAAAATTCGTTCCTGCGCACGAATCGCAATGTATTCCAATTCCGGATCACATCTCCGATAGCTCAGCGGTTCTCGCGGATCCTTTTGCCGTGGCGTTGCATGCGGTGCTTCGCGATCCACCACAAGCGGACTCCGTTGCATTGGTCTATGGCTGCGGCACCTTAGGGTTACTGACGATCACCATTTTACATGCGCTCTTTCCAACGGTGCGTGTGTTTGCCGTCGCACGGTTCGCCCATCAAGCAGTGCTGGCCGAAAAGTTCGGTGCAGAGAAGATCATAAAACACTGGCCCAAGGATGAAGTGGTCGAGAACGTCGCCGAGTTATTGGAACAGAAACTCTACACGCCCTGGCGTGGGCTTCCGATGATCAATGGTGGAGTCGACCTGATCTATGACACGGTCGGCAAAGCGGAAACCTTGGAAATTGGTGTACGGATCACACGACCACGGGGTCGAATCGTGGTGACCGGCGTTGAGACGCCCAAGCGATTCGAGTGGACGCCGCTCTACTTTAAAGAACTGCGGGTGATTGGCTCGAATGCATTCGCGACCGAGGAATACGAGGGGCGACGCAAGCACGCGATGGAATGGTATTTCGAATTCATCCGCGACAAGCATATCGACGTGACGCCGATCATTACGCATCGCTTTGCGCTCGAGGATTACAGCCGAGCCTTTCTGACCTGTTATCGGCAGGGCAGAACTTCCGCCGTGAAGGTGCTCTTCGACTACGGCCTGGATGGCGCTTCGAGCTGATTTGACAAATTAGGCATATTTTGTTCAATTTGACCTATGGAATCCAGCAGTCCTGAGCTACGCCCAAAGACCCGAATACGTATTCTCGCCGGGGCCTTGCGCGCTATCGCGACCCATGGTGCGAGCAAGCTCAGCATGGGTGAAATCAGTGCCGCGGCGGGAGTCTCACGCGGCACGCTGTACCGTTACTTTCCGACCCGCGACGCCGTCTACGCGTCACTGACAGAGCACGAAGTCGAGCGCTACCGCGCTCGGATTATCGAGCTACTCGAGACGATTGATGAGAGCGAGGACGCGATTCAGTATGTGCTCGACGAAACCGCGCGCTACATGCGTGCGCACCCTGTTCTTAATCGCCTGCGCGAGACCGACATGCCGCTGATGTTTGAGTGGCTGCGCGGAGAGTTTCCGTTGATTCGCGATGGGTTGCTGGGTTTGATGGGCCCGCTCTTGAAGGACACGAGCCTCGTGGTGAGTGGCCAAGTGAGTGTCGGCCAGTTGGTGGATTGGATCACCCGCGCGTTGCTCTCGATGTTGATTTTTCCCAGTCCTGAAGCCGACGATCCAGCCGAAGGCTTAGGCACCGTCTATCGGCTGATCGCTCAAGCACCGCAGCAAGGGCGAAGGACATTGTCATGACGGATGCCGCGCCGACATTTATCGATGTATTTGGTGGCAGCGAACTCGATGCGGTGCGCGATCCTTTTTCGGCATATACCCGGCTTCGACGCGATCACCCCGTGCTGAAAATACAAACCATTGGTGGCGACGGGTATCTCATCACGCGCTACGACGATGTAGCGCGTGCGCTTCGTGACGATCGGGTGTTTTCCAATAGCTCGAATGACGTAGGGATCAGTCTGGTGATGGGGCGCACCATCGTGGCGATGGATGGTGAAGAGCATCTCAAGCATCGAAATATCGTGACACCCGCGTTAGCCCCGAGAGCGCTGCGCGGCGACTTCCCAAAACTCGTTGAGTCGATCGCGCATGAGCTGATTGATCAGTTCGCTGATGACGGCATGGCGGATTTGGTGGAAGCGTTTACGTTCGTGTATCCGTTGAAAGTATTTATCGAACTTCTTGGTTTGCCCGTGGACGACGTTGCCGAATTTCATCGCTGGGCGATTTCGCTCACGCACGTTACCGTGGATGCGAATCGTGGTCTTGAAGCGTCCCAACGTATGGCCGACTACCTGCGTCCCGTCGTCGAAAAACGAAAACAGCAGCCGACCGATGACTTGATTACACGGCTGGTCCACGCGGAGATCGACGGTGAGCGGATGACGGAAGAGGAGATCGTGAGCTTCATCCGACTGCTCGTGCTCGCGGGTGCGGAGACGACGTATCATCTGATGGGTTCCACGTTTCTCGGTTTGCTCCGGGATCCTGCGCAGTTCGATGAAGTTCTCAAGGTACCCGACATGCTGCGGCCTGCGTTGGATGAGGGACTGCGCTGGGAGTCTCCGGTGCAGCTCGTGACCCGTCGGGCATTGGAGGACGTGGAGATTGCCGGCACGATGATTCCAGCCGGTTCTCAAGTCTTGGTAGGGATCGGTTCCGCGAACCGCGACGAATCACACTTCAAAGACGCGGCTCGTTTCGACATCCATCGCGATGCCAAAGATCACATCGCGTTTGGCTTCGGGAAGCACTATTGCGCGGGATCTCGCCTGGCGTATCTGGAGGCGGAGATCGGCATGCGCGCGCTCTTCGAACGCTTGCCTGGCCTTCGGCTCGATCTGGACCAGCAATGCGGGGTGGTGGGTCTCATGTTTCGGGGTCCCGATCGCGTCCCGGTACTTTTCGATTCCTAACCACGGAAAAGCGCTTGCGTTGCGGACGCACCACAGATATCGTCGTATCTGATGGATCGTCAGATTTCTCAACGTTTTCCGTTTCCCGCCTATGCGAACGGTTGGTTTCGCATCGCGTATGCGGATGACATCGCGGCCGGCGAGGTCAAAGCGTTGCACTACTTCGGTCAGCATCTGGTGCTCTTTCGTGATGAAGAAGGCGAGGCACATCTGCTCGACGCGCACTGTCCTCACCTGGGCGCGCATCTCGGTTTTGGAGGTACGGTAGATGGCAAGGGAATTCGCTGTCCGTTCCACGCATGGCTCTGGGATGGAGAAGGGCGCTGTATCGAGATTCCGTATGCGAAGAAAATTCCTCGTACGGCGAAGATGCGTGCATGGCTTTTGGTCGAACGTAACGGCTTGCTCTTTACTTGGTATCACGATCAGGACGAGCCGCCTTCGTATGAGGTGCCCGAGCTATGGCAATGTGGGTCTTCGGAATGGTCGCCGTATCAAATCCGACGCTGGACGGTGAAGAGTCGTTGGCTGGATATGAACGAGAACGCTGTCGATCAAATTCATTTCCGCTACGTGCACGGCACGCATACGTCTCCCGAGACCGAAGTCGACATCGACGGTCATATTCTGCGTTGCCGATCGCGTATGAAGATGGGTACGCCGCAGGGTGAGATCACTGGTGGGATCGATACGACGGACTATGGGCCGGGGTTGCAAACCGTTGATGTTTCGGGAATCGCGGAAACTTTGATGGTCAATACCTCAACGCCGATTGATGAAGACACAACTGACGTGAGTTTCGCGTACGCGGTACGTGAGGTCGACGGGGTTTCGGCCACTCGGGGCGTGGGAGCGGCGCTGGTTAAAGACTTGGAAAAACAAATGGCGGAGGACATCGTCATTTGGGAGAACAAGCACTACTACAGCCGACCACTGCTCTGCGATGGAGACGGCCAGATTGGTACCTACCGACGCTGGATGAAGCAGTTTTTCAGCGTGCCAATTCTACGCGGCGATGACTGATCTCCGGGCGATCGATACCTGGATCAACGTCAACATGAGCGAGTTGGGCCGCCCCGACTACCTGGTGCGCGTGGCGGAAGACCTGTTCAATGGCGGCGAAGATTTTTTTCGCGATTACTCAGTCGAGGAAGTCGTGGAGGAAATGGATCGCTTGGGAGTGGAACGCGCGATCGTCACCACGGAGCCCGAGCGGCCATCGGACCACGTGCTCGCATTTCCCAAGGCCCATCCCGATCGCTTTTCGCTGGGCGCGCAGGTGGATCCTCGCCGCGGGATGAAAGTCATTCGGGCGCTCGAGAGTTTCGCGGAAAATTATCCGGTCGTTCTCGCGCGGGTCACGCCGTTCTGGATCGATCGACCGGGGTGCGATCCGATTTACTATCCCGTCTATGCCAAGTGCATCGAGCTCGATTTACCGGTGACGATCAACACGGGGATTCCTGGGCCGCCTGTGCCCGGCGAATGTCAGCACCCGATGCACCTCGACAAAGTATGCCTTCATTTTCCGGAGTTGAAGCTGGTGATGGCGCATGGCACCGACCCCTGGTGGCAGGAAGCCATTCGGTTGATGCTGAAATATAAGAACCTGTATCTGAAGACCAGTGCGTACGCGCCAAAGTATTTTCCGCCCGAGCTCATCCACTACATGAATACGCGCGGCCAGGACAAAGTGATCTTTGCTTCCGACCACCCAGCACTCTCGATGGTGCGCTGTCTTGAAGAAGCCGCTGGGCTCGATCTGCGCGAAGGCGTGCTCGACAAGTATCTCTACATGAACGCGAAGCGGCTCTTCTTTTCGCGCAATTCATAGCCCGCCCGGGCGATCCCTCGATTCGAATCACTGAGATGTTTCGATTGACCGTTGGGTTTATTTCGACAATACTGTCGAAAACGAGGAAGCAATGCCAAAGATCGTCGATGGTGTGGCGCAGAAAGCCGAGATTCGAACTGCCGCTCGGCGTGTGTTTGGACGTCGGGGTATCAAAGGCACCGGGCTTGCCGCGGTGGCGGATGCGGCCGGTATGGGTCGATCAAGTCTGTACCACTACTACCCCGACAAGTCGTCGTTGGTTCGCGACATCGCGCGTGATCTCCTCGAGAGCGAAGAAAAGCTATTCCGGGGCGTCTTGGAGTCGAAAGGCGAATCGACGCGCCGTATCGAGCAGTTGATGACTGGAATGAGCCACGTCTTTGAAGCCTGGTCGCGGAACGGATCGATCACGCTCGACCTGCACACGTTGCGAGCATTGGACTTTCGAAATTTTTTTCGGCGTATTCGTCAATTGCTCGCCGAGGTGATCGCTGAAGGCCAGCGCGATGGATCGATTGATTCGAACCTCGATTCAGTTTGGACGGCGTCGTTTTTGATCGCGTCGATGGATGGTCTGCTTCTGCAGTACCTGGCGGATCGGCGAGCGTTTGATGATATCGGCGGACTTGAAACAGCCTTAGTGATGAGTGTTCGCAAGGTGCTAGCAGCATGAGTTCGCTTGCGCTGATGCGATGGCTCGAGTCGACGCCCGAACGCTACGACGTGGGTATGAACATACTAACGTTGGGACGGGCAAGACGGATACATCGTGCGGTCGCAGACGCTGCGGTATCGGTGCACGGAACTCACGTACTCGAAATCGGTTGTGGTACGGGATCGCTTACGGCGAAGCTGGTGGCTCGCGGTGCCCGTGTGGTGGCGCTGGACCAGAATCCGGAGATGCTTGCGATTGCAAAAACACGTCTCGTGGATGCCCAAAACTTACGCTGGCTCGAACAAACCGCTGCCGAGGTCGATCAGTTTGAACCCGGAGAGTTCGATGCCGTCGTTGCAAGTTTTGCATTCTCTGAACTCTCGCGTCTAGAGCGTCACCACGTGCTCAAGTCCGCGCGCGAATGTATTCGCGCCGGTGGATTGTTGGTTATCGCCGACGAAGTGCGCCCATCTGGCGTGTTTGCACGCATTACATTTGCCTTCATGCGTGTTCCGCAAGCCTTGTTGGGTTGGTTCTGGGTCGGTTCAGTGTCACGACCGATTCCCAATCTTGTCGAAGAAATTACGGGCGCCGGGTTTCGTATCCATCACGAGCAGCGGTTTTTGTTTGGAACGCTCGTCGTTATTGTCGCGCAGCCAAACCCATGAGTCTCTTGCGCAACGTCATGCAAACCGGCTTTCGTCTTTTTCCCTGGTCGACCGAACCGGGCCTGCGAGCGATCGGGCAACCGGATTCGAGCAGTCCGGTACTCGTGACCGGGAACTACGATTTCACGGTTCGGTCTGTGATCCGAGCCCTCAAAGGTATGGACGCGTGGCTGGTCGTTGCGCCGAGTTCGGGCATCAATATCTGGTGCGCGGCTGCGGGAGGACACTTCAGCACGCATCAGGTCGTGAGTGCGCTCAAAACTTCGGGCATCGAAGATCGAGTCACCCATCGGCGTGCGATCTTGCCTCAACTGGCGGCGACGGGCGTTGAAGCACGCGAGGTGTCACGCCGCTGTGGTTGGAAGGTTCGTTTCGGTCCCGTGGATGCAGTAGATATTCCGCGCTATCTCGCGCGTGGCGCGAAGAAAGACGACGCAATGCGGCGCGTACGCTTCGGCACGCGTGAACGCTTGGAAATGGCGGCCGCCTGGGCGACTCCTACGGCGATCGTAGTCGGTGGCGTTGGGGCGTTTGCATTTTCCGAGTTCGCCTTGCCGATTGTCATTTGGGCGGTCGTCCTTGCGATCACCATGTTTCAGTTCTATGACCGCTTGCCAGAACCGCGAAGAACCTTGTTCACGCTACTTGCAACTGCGGTCGCTGCACTCGTGGTCCTTTGTATCCATGGGGGTCCGAGCACCTGGGCTGCTGCATTTCTCTCGACATGGTTTTTGTCCGGTGTACTGACATTCGATTACTCCGGTTCAACGCCTATTGAAGGTGGAAGTCATTTTGCGGAGCGCGAGTGGCGGATCTCTCTAGACCGGGATCGTTGCCAGGGCGTGTTCTCATGTTGGGAGGTTTGTCCGGAAGCGTGCTTCGAAAAACAATCAGAGCCTCGTAAAGCGATTTTGGCTCATGACGATCGTTGTGTGCGCTGTGGTGCTTGCGTCGTGCAATGCCCGATGGACGCGCTCGCATTTGAGAGCACCGATGGTCAACGGATCGCCCCCGAGACGATACGTCGCTACAAGCTCAATCTCTTGGGCAAGCGAACGGTTCAGTCCTAGGCGACGAGGTCGCCCATCTCTCGCAAGATCGCAACGGTTTCTTCGGGTAGCACGGGCGGTTCTTTACCGACGGCGTAGCAACCCAGAATCACTTCACAGGTGCGTTCAATGATTTCGACCATGTCTGCGGCTCGGCGCAGGCTGCGACCCGCGACCAACAACCCATGATTTTGCATCAAGACCGCCCAACCATCACCGATCGCTTCCGCGATAGCCTCTGCGAGCTCGTTCGTACCCGGCATGATGAACGGTATGCGTGGGATCTCCGAGAAGAACGCCGCTTCAGTGGAGATCGGTAAGAAGGGGAGGCCGGTATTGGCAAGAATGGTCGCATGGGGGGCGTGCGCGTGAACAACGGCCTGCGCTTCCGGTTTCGCTTTCAGAATCGCGCAGTGCATCATACGTTCGCTCGACGCCGAGAGGGCTTGGTCTCCCACCGCCTTGCCCTCAATATCGATGCGCACCAGGATTTCGGGCGAGAGGTCGCCCTTAAAGAGTTGGCTGGGTGTGATCCAGAGTTCGTCCGTTTCCGGAATTCGCGCGCTGACGTTCCCGCCGGTCGCCGTGATCAACTGTGTGGAATAGAGTTCGTTCACCACGTCGACCAATTCCTGTTTCAACGCTTGGCCCTCGCCGCCTTCCGGGACCGAAACCGCGGCCGAAGCAGGCTCGAGCGCGCCGAGATCCCCGGGATCTCCAACTCTCTCGCGTGTGGCGCTGTAGATTCGTGAGAGATCCGCTTGAATCTGTTGCAGCGTCATCGCTTTCGCGGTATCGCCGCTGAAGCTGAGCTTTCCGTTCATCGCAGCCTGCATTGGATTGACGCGATCCGTGAACATGCCGTCGAAAATATCGGCTTTCATTTTTAGCTGTACGTCAGGATCTGGATTCGGTGCGCCTAGCTCACCGATGACACGGTCACCCGCAAAGCCCAGCTGAAAGTCCAAGTCGAGATCGTTCAAGATGAAATGCAGGATGACGGATTTGCCGTTAGCGAACGTGCCGAGCGCATCATCGTCCAGACAATCCGCCACGAATGCTCCGAGAAGCGGCTGCATCTTGGCTCGCGCGTTCACGTACTGTGCGTCGTCGCGGCGCGAGGCTGGATCCGTCTCGGGCTTTGCCGCAACCGCTGCAACGGCGGGTGCCCTCTGTGGACCCGAGACCGTCGGACCTGCGGCGCGCTTGAGGTCATCCCAGGTGTCGGTGTCCAGGGTTTCCCGACTTCCGTCCCAACGGAACCGCTCGAGTGCAGCGGGATTCAACGCGTGCTGCGGCGCTTCGCCGCGGAGCATGCGTGTGAGATCGTCCGTAATAATCTCGCCCTGGTGGGCGCCGACCTCCACGGTGTTCCCACCGATATGTGGCGTCGCGATCAAATTGGGTATGGAGAGCAGCGGGTCGTCGGCCGCGGGCGGTTCGATCGGAAAGACATCCACCGCGGCGCCACCCAAGTGACCGCTCTTTAAACTCGTGATCAACGCGTCGTAGTCGACCAACGCAGCGCGAGCCGAGTTGATCAACATCGCACCCTGTTTCATGCGTCCGAACTCGGGCCCACCGATCATCCCTTCAGTCGTGGGAGTAACGGGAGCGTGCAGGCTGACGAAATCACTGCGCGTGAGTAGCTCGTCTAAATCAACGGGTTCTGCGCCAAGCACACGCGCGGCCTGAGACGGGAGATATGGATCGAAGACCAAGAGCTTTGCGCCGAATGCTTGCAGACGTTTCGCGACCTGTCGACCCACGGCACCCAGGCCAACCAAGCCGACGGTTTTCTGCCAAAGCTCGTGACCCAGGAGTTCCTGAAACGCCTGACCCATCCGCGCCATGTCGCCGGCCTCGCCGCCGGGACGCTGCAGAAACTGCGTGGCATCGACCCATTTGCGCGCCAGTGTGAGCATGTAGGTGAGTGTGAGATCCGCCACCGCGTCGGCATTGCGACCGGGTGCGTGCAACGCGGGGATGCCAACGGCGGTACAGGCTTCGAGGTCCACGTTTACCGCGTCGCTGCGACAGATGGCGATCGCCCGGAGGTCTGTCGCTTGTTCGAGCACCGCAGCGTCAACAACATCCACTTCCGTGATGAAGATGTGTACGCCTTTGAGGGCTTCGACCAAGTCGGGTCCCGTGAGCAACCGCATGGCGTCGCGAAAACTCGCGTACTCGACGTCACCCAAATTCTGCAGCCGCTCGAGGCTCAACGCATCCAATTCAGCGGTCACCAGAATCTTCGGACGAAAACGCAGCGCGGCTGAGGATTGGACCGCTGGTGCTTCACGCAGCGAAGTCTGGATCGTCAAGCCGGCCGCCTCGGCATCCCCGGGCATCGCCGCATTACGAACACGCGACCAACCTTGGTAGATCGACTCGTAGGCGGCGGCGTGATCGGGATGGGGTTCATGTCGGCGTTCCACAGCACGCGTGACTGCGCTGGCCTGGCTGAGATTCTCGAATACGCCTACACCGACCCCGGCAGAGAGTGCAGCTCCCAGCGCCGTGGTCTGCTCGCCTTTGGCTACCGCAACAGGGCGATTCAATACATCACTCAAGAGTTGAGTGAAGAATGTATTCCTCGCCAGTCCACCGGTAATTACGATTTCCTCGGGGACCGTCCCCATATGCGCGATGATTTGTTCGGCGTTAGCGCGCAACCCATAGGCGATCCCTTCCACCACACCACGCGCGAGATCCGCGCGATCGGCTGCGGTGTCGATCAGTGAAAACGGTGTGAGGTGAATACGGCCGAGGGGGAAAGCGAGCGACTTTCCGTCCATCACCTGCGGCCCTAAAGTCGAAAGCACCCCGCGGGATCCAAGCCTGGCTTCGGCGGCGTTCGCAAAGAGGTGATCCATCGGGTAGATCTCATCGCGGAAGAGCAAGCGGGCGAACCATTCGAGCGCTTCACCGACGCCACCGGCGTTGCTTTCAACGACCGAGCGTCCAGGAATGATATGGGGTTCGACCCAAAGGCGACCGTCGGGATCGATGCGCGGCGTCTCGAGAACGCCCATGAGCGGAGCCGTGCTACCGGCACAGATACCTATCTGCCCGGGCTCCACAACGCCAGCCGCCAGCAACGCAGCATGCGTATCGCCAGCGCCGATGATCACCGGCGTGCCGGGCGTCAATCCAAGCGCCGAGGCGGCCTCGTCTGTGACATGTCCAAGCGGAGATCCTGCAACACGAACTGCTGGAAAGAGTTCACGTGGAAAGTTCAAGTCATCTATTAAGTTCCAGGCCCAATCGCGGCTCGCGAGATTCAACAACACGCTGGCACTGGCTTGGGAGGGCTCCGCAGCGGCTTCGCCGCTGAGCCGCGCTGCAAAGTATTCGCCGATGCCGAGCACGCAGCTCGCCTCTCGCCAAAGCTCGTCTTGGGTGGTTGCGAGCCAGCGCAGTCGGGTAGCCAGATGAACCGGGTTCGGCCAGGAACCGCATTCTTCCAAACAGCGCGGTCCGACGCTGTTCACCAGTTCGCCGATGCTGAGCGCAGCTCGTGTATCGCGGGTCGGGACCGCGAAGATGGGTTGCAGGTCGCGATCGGTCAGGACCATGCCGTGGCGCATTCCGGTACACGCGATTCCAGCGATGTCCGAAGCCTGTGCTCCCGCCAGCTCCAGCGCCTCAGCAATGGTGTTGGTAAGGGCTTGATCGATTTCATTAAAGTTAAGGTTGAAAGCGAGATTGCCCTGGTCTTGAACCGGAGCGTGGCGCCAGGCGCGCGTGCTCACGAACTGCTCTCCGGAATCCGGATCCAGTAATAGGCAGCGCCCTCCGCTGCCGCCGAGGTCCAAGCCCATGAGGTACCGCGCTGGCATCTGATCCTTTCCCTTCACAGAAAACTGACGGTGTGTCAGACGATATTCTACAACGGCTGGGACTCCGTTGGCGTCGAAAAAGGGTATCCTGCGAGAATTGGCGCCGGGGGTATTGGCTCATGCTATATGACGATCCCAGCCGCCCGCCCAGAGGGGGTGCACCGCGTGAGAACCTCGGCGCGGAGCGGGATCGTTCACGCCGAATCCTGGATGCGATCTCCGATCTCGTCTTCGAGCTCGATGCTGAAGATCATGTCACCTTCACGAATCGCGGTGGTTCAGAGCGCCTGGGTTACACCCAGGAAGAACTCCACGGCGCGCCGATTTCCGACATCGTGCATGTGCAGGATTGGAAACAGCTGACACAGGAGTTGACCGAGCTGCGTTCGAGTCGGTTGCCTCGATGTTTCAAGCTTCGCTTGAAGAAACGCGAAGGCCAGAGCTGCCTCTATGAGATTTTAGTAACAGCCACGCTATCGAACGATGGCAGTACCCAGATTGTCGGTGTCGGGCGGATGCTGGATCGAGTACACGATGAGCCCGCGATCGGGGCTGAACCGGCCGTGCAGGCGATCGACCAGCTCGCGCATTCGCTCAACAATCGGCTAGCGACCATTCAGATGGCGGCAGAGTGCGCGTTGATGGAGCGTTCAGGTCCGGACTCTTTTCAGGCGATGGAGCGCGCGTTACGCGATGTGCTCCGCATGACGCGGCGCTGCGCAACCGCGATTCGAGACGCCACGACTTCTTCGGTCCCCACGGTTTCGCGGCAATGGCCGGCCACGCTCAATGATTTGGTCATCACCGCGGTCGACCGCAGTCGTGCGTTACTCGAAGACCATAAATTGGTGGTCGAACTCTCGCTGGTAGAAGACCTGCCGAAACTCGGATTCGACCCCGCTGAAGTTGGACCCATGCTCGAACAGTTGATTCGAGATGCAGTCGAAAGCTCTGAGCCGAGCATCCCAATTTGCATCCGCACCGAACATACCGCTGGCGGGGTTGCGCTTACCGTGGTGCATACCACCGACGCTCCACACGCGGGAATCGAACTGATGAGACAAGCGCCGATCTCCTAGGGTATGCTCCGCGCGCAGCGACGGAGGATTCCATGCGACTCAAGTACGGTTGCAACCCACATCAAGCCTATGCGTCTGCGGAGCCTTTGACTGAAGGTACGCGGCCGCTTGAGGTCTTAAACGGCACGCCCTCAATCATCAATCTGCTCGATGCGTTGAATGCTTGGCAGCTGGCTGCCGAGGCCGGGGAAGCGCTCGGCTTGCCTGCAGCTGCGAGCTTCAAACATGTTTCGCCAGCGGGTGCGGCGGTGGCGGTTGAGCTGCCCGCCGAGTTATCCCGCGCCTACGAGGTCGAGGGACGCGAGCTTACGCCCGCTGCATTGGCCTATGTCCGGGCGCGGGGCGCCGATCCGAAGAGTTCGTTTGGCGATTTTGTTGCGCTGTCGACCCCTGTCGATCAGAGCACCGCTGACTTTCTCAAAGGCGTGATCTCCGATGGCATCGTGGCGCCCGACTATGATTCTGCTGCGCTCAAGACCTTGGCTGCCAAGAAGGGCGGCTCGTTCATTGTGATGAAGGCGGATCCAGGTTTTATCCCGCCAGAACGTGAGACCCGAGAGATCTATGGCATGCGCTTGGTGCAAGACCGTAACAATCGCGTGATCACGCTGGACGATCTTGCGTCCGTCGTTACCGGCGAACTGACCGATGCAGCTCGCCGTGATCTTGTCCTGGGTTTGATCACCTTGAAGTACACGCAATCCAACTCAGTCGGCTATGCGTTGGATGGTCAGATGATCGGCATCGGCGCCGGACAACAGTCCCGTGTTGATTGCACCAAGCTTGCGGGCGCTAAGGCGGATGTCTGGCATATGGGACGTCATCCGCGTGTGCTCGGCTTACGCTTCAAGAAAGGTGTGAGGCGTCAGGATCGTATCAATTGGCGCGTCCGCTTTATCGAGGGCGATCTCACCACGTCTGAACAAGCCGCATTCAATGACGTATTGGAGCAGCCGAAACCCGCGCTCGGTTCAGAGGAGAAGCGCGACTGGGCCGCCAAACTCAACGGCGTGTCGATGGTTTCCGATGGCTTCATTCCGTTTCGCGATAATATCGACCACTGTGCGAAGCACGGTGTGAGCTTTATCGCGCAACCCGGTGGTTCGGCCCGTGACGACGATGTCAACGCCGCCTGCGAAGAGTACGGCATCACGATGGTGCACAGCGGCATCCGTCTGTTTCATCACTAGCTTGTCGGAGCAGGATCGCGTGCGTTGGGATCAGCGATACGCGGAAGGTTCGCATCCACCGGGCGCTGGACCGGATTGGATTTCCGAGCTCGAACTCGATTTACCCTGCGGTCGCGCTCTCGATCTCGCCTCAGGTACCGGCACGGTCGCGCTCTGGCTGGCGGCACAGGGCTATTCGGTCCTCGCGGTTGATGTGTCCGCGGTGGGGCTGGAGCGTGCCAGCGCAGAAGCGCAGAAGCGTGAACTTGCGCTGAAGATACAGGTGCTTGATTTAGCCAGTGAATCGTTACCGGAAGGTCGGTTTGATTTGATCAGTTGCTTTCACTACCTGCAGCGAGACCTCTTTGCGGCGGTGATTGAAGCACTCGCCCCAGGTGGCTGTTTTATCTGTGAAATTCCTACACGCCTCAATCTCGAGCGGCATGCGCGACCATCGCAGCGGTTTCTCTTGGAAGAAGGCGAAATCCTCGAACTCTGCGCTGCCCTGGTACCGCTTTACCACGCCGAGGGTTGGTTTGAAGATCGCGGCTTGGCGCGATTTATCGGTCGCCGAACGCATTGAGTAATGCGCTGAGACCGTCGGGATTTACCATGGGCAGCAGGTGGTCGCCCGCAAGCTCAGTAAGACTCAGGTCCGCGGCGAGTTCGACGAGTTGCTGATAGACCTCGAGTGGAAATGAGCCTTCCGCTGCACGAATCAGCAAGCCCGGGATCGTCAGCTTCTCTGCGACCTCAAAGGGCAGAATGCCATGGATCCCTTCGTAGACCCTGGCCTCGATTTCACCACTGCATTTGAGTTCCGCCTGATCATCGTCACGCGACCGCATTGCGTGCTCGAGATAGATCTCCAGCGACGCGGGACGCCAGCTCTGGAAGGGAGGTTTCTTCGACCAAGACTCGCGCGCGACATCGCGTGAGGGCCAGAGACTGCGCCGCTTGCGCGCGATCTCCGCCATGTTGTTATTCGTGCTTGCGCGCAGGCGTTCGATGTCGGCCGCCGCAATGGGCATGATCACCGGGTCCACGAGCGCGATACGACCCAAGAGGTGGGGATCGCTTGCCGCTGCCGCGAGGATCACGGTGCCGCCGAACGAATGGCCGATCCCGTACGCGAAACTCGGCAGCTGCCAGCGCGCACGAAGTTCTGCCACCAACGCGCGAAGATCGTCGACGAATTCGTTCCACGCGTAGGCGCCCTCGTGTTCGGGTTTCGACGCATCGCCGTGCCCGCGCGCGTCGAAACCGATCACCCGAAAATTTCCGCGAAGCTCCAGCGCCACCGGTTCCCAGAGCGCGGCGCAAAAACCGGTCGCATGACTGAGCAGGAGTGGCGGCCCGTCGCCACCCCAATCGAGCACACTCAGCTGCACGCCGCGTTCCGGCAAATCGATCTCTACACGTTCCGCATGAATCGTCATGGCGCGGGATTCTAACCGAAGCAGCGCGACCGTGTGCTGGGCGATACCGTATGCTCATGCGGACGTATGACGTGATCGTGGTGGGCGGCGGAGTGATCGGTAGCTCGATCGCTTTTTGGCTCGCCCGAGAGGGCGTATCCGTACTTCTGCTTGAGCGCGATCGCATTGGATATCACGCGTCGCGCGCCTCGGCCGGAATGCTCACGCCACTCGCTGAAAGTCGAGTGGGTGATCCTGGCTTTGACGCGGGTGTTGAATCGTTGGAGCTCGTACCCGCGCTGATACATGAGGTGCGGGAACTTTCGGGCATCGATCCCGAATGGGTTGCGAGTGGACTTCTCGAGCTCGCGTTCGATGCACGCAGCGCCAGCGCGCTCGGAACACGCGCGGCTTCGCTCGAGCGATTTGGCTGTGAGTATTTGGATGCGGATCAGGCGCGAAAGCAGGAACCGCGCATTAGCGATCTTGCGTTGGGCGCGCTGTGGTCGCCCCGTGAGTCGCATATCAGCGGTGAACGTTTTGCTCGTGCGCTGGCCAGTGCGGCGGCCCGGCGCGGTGCGCATTTCCGCTTGGGAACCGAAGTTCTAGGTCTGCGTACCGATGGAGATCGGGTGATCGGTGTGCGTTCGTCTCATGATGAATTCAGCGCGGGCAATGTCGTGCTCGCGAATGGTGCGTGGGCGGGACTTTGCAACGAATGGCTCCCTGGCTTCGATATTCCGGTGCAGCCGGTCAAGGGTCAGATGGTCGCGCTTTCTGCGCCCCAACCAGGGATACGCCATATCGTGTTGGGTTCGGATATCTATCTGGTACCGCGTCCCGATGGCACATTGCGCGTGGGTGCGACGTCGGAATGGGTCGGCTTCGATACGCGCCCGACCGCGCATGCCACGCAGCGCTTGCTACGCGCGGCTATGCATACAATGCCAAGCTTGGCCGACTGCACCTTCGTCGATACCTGGGCCGGCCTTCGGCCCGCAACGCCCGACGAGCTTCCGCTCGTTGGACCGGTGCCGGGCTTAAAGGGTCTGACCTTGGCCTGCGGACATTACCGTCGCGGTATCCTATTGGCGCCGGTCACGGGTTGGGGTATAGCGGAATTGATTTTGAATCAGTCCGTTCCTGATATGATCAAGTGCTTCGATCCAGGAAGATTTATTTAGGGGGCGGTTTCTTGCTTCGACTTCTCTGCGTGCTTGGCCTTTGCTTTGCCGGAAACGCCATCGCACAGGATGTATCGCCAGAGCCGCCGCTCCAAGAAGGCGAGGCGATTCGGATGGATAACCTGGGTCGTATCAAGAACTACATTCCCGACATCTTTTGGCAGCATCGCGAGTACTTCTTCTACGAAGGCATGGACCTTAAAATAGGGAAGCTGCTCGAGGACTACGGTCCATCGGACGCGCGCAAGGCCGCGACCGAAACCTATGCGGCGAATGTTCGCTTGGGTCGCGAAGAATCACTCGAAGGTTATGTTGCGGGCGACCCGTTTCCCAATGTGAGTCCCGATGATCTCAACGCCGGGATCAAGCAAGCGTGGAATATCGTCTATCACCACGACGCGATGGAGGGGAAAGCCGACTTCTATTTCAGCTATTGGGCCAAGGGTGGCGAGCAATTGCCGATTCACTTTAAGGGCGAGGGCTGGGGGCTGAGACTCGCACGCCGTACCGATCGTTTGGAAAACGGCGGCTTCGTCTTCAGTCGTGAAAAGCGCATGGGTGCAGGCGGGGTCCTGGTGAGCGACCCCTTCGATTATCGGGGCATCAAGGTGCTCGGCTATCGCTACCTCGATTGGGAGGGTCCGCCGTCGGAAGCAAAGGACGGCGACGCGTGGGCGTACATTCCCGACCTGCGACGTGTGCGACGTTTTTCGCGCGCACAGAGACAGGACGCGATCGCGGGTACGGATTTTACGCTGGAAGATTTTGGCAGCTTCCAGGGTGTACCGCCCGAATACCATTGGAAGCATCTGGGGACCACGCAGCTCATCGCCCCGGTCGATAGCCAGGCGAAGGGTTATCCTTTCGATGAGAACGCGAACTTCGGACCCACGGGTTTTTCGTTAGCGAACGATGTTTGGGATTTACGCCCGGTCTACGTCATCGAGTTCGAACCCAAGAGTGAGAACCACCCGTACAGTCGAAAAACCCTCTGGGTTGACGCGCAAACACATTGGCCGTTGTACTCGGCCGCCTACGATCGCAAGGGGCAGCTTTGGAAGCTGATGTATCACGTCCGACGCTGGAGCGAGAGCCCGACACAGCCAGACCCGATCGCGGGGCAACGCACGTTTTTTCCGCTCTGCGATGTTTTGGTCAATGCTAAAACCGGAACCGGAAACCGCATCGAAATCTGGAACGCGCGCGCCACGCAGTTATCCAAGAAGAAGATCCGTCGCATGACGGACGTGGGCCGGCTATCCCAAGGCACCCGCTAAGTGCAATTAAGGGGGGACGGGGTTGGGGGAGTTCCCCAACAACTCCCCCCC
>JAJDAK010000002.1 GCA_029261895.1 Deltaproteobacteria bacterium | reverse complement strand
AAGTTGCAGTTCTCAAGCTCAGCTTGAGAACTGCAACTTTTTAACCAACGTCCCCATTTAATTGCACCTTCAACCAACGTCCCCATTTAATTGCACCAAACAGCAGCCCCTCCCACGCGCCTGTCGGACGCGCTAAAGGTGAGAGGGTCGGTCGCCACAGAACCCAGGTCCCAGCGAGTTACCGCCTTCTCTCGTTCTGCCGTGCCAACACGAGGGGTCGGTGATTGATCATCCCCCAGTTGCCCTAAGGCACCTGGAGACTGCCAAGCCGGTGGTCCCCCGAACCTCTCCCAGACGTTTTGATCGGTCCCGGTCGCTGCCTGGAAGGGGCTGCTGGCCACAATAATCGGTCCTTTTGCGGCATGACTCAAGACCTAAGCCTGGTTTTGTCAGGCCGTGCTTGCCAACGACCGCCTCTTTGCGTCTTACGGTGTGGCGTCAGGTAGGCAACTTCGCGGCTTGGTTTCGCCCGCAGCGAGAGTTTTCGAGTTTGTTCGAATTCGTGAGGTGCGTCACGAACCTGAGCTCTAGGGAGCCGAAACGTGACGTACCATGACAACGAAAACAAAAACCCCCCCTGTTTCGTTCCCAAGTCGCGTCATCGCGCTGGGAGCAATGTTCTACCTTTTGCTAGCGGGATCCGCTTCGGCTGGCGACCGTGCACACGAGTTGCGCTGGCTGCAGCCCGATCCGCAGGAAGTGAGCGGATTCGATGTATATCTAAGCCTGGAACCCAACTCGGCGAGCATTGGCATTGACATCGGTATGGTCACAGCGGATTCCGATGACGTGCATAAGTATTCAGTGGAAGGTCTGGACGACTTCACGGACTACTACGTGGTGATGACGGCTTACAACTTCAACAGTGGTCTGCGTCAAGAGTCGGGTTTCTCGAATCAGCTGATGATACCTGCGGTAGATCTCTGCATTCCGACGAACTGCGACGATGGAAACCCGTGCACCGTTGATACGTGTACCGCGAGTGGGTGTACCAACGTTATGGACTCGACCATCGATGGTTGCGGCGATGGTTCTGGTGGCGATGGTAATCCCGACCCTGACTGTCTGACGCATAGCGACTGCGGCGACGATGGCAACGTTTGCAACGGCACGCCGCAATGTCTCGATGGGTCGTGCATGCCTGGACAGGAGCTCGTCTGCGCAGAGTCAACCGAATGTACTATTAGCTTCTGCGATATCGCGGGTGGCTGCCAATCGGTCAACGTGAGCGATGGCACAGGTTGTTCCGCAGGTTCCTGCCAGCACGGTAGCTGTGTCTCTGATGAGACCGGCGGTGACAACGCGTCATTTGGTGTGACTGCAATCACTGGCATTTCGAACGGTGGCACCTTTTCGGGCCAGCTCGATATTCGTGCGATGGCGGATTCCGGTACCGATAGCGTGAAGTTCTTCCTCAATGGCGCGCCATTCCGTATTGAGAACACAGCACCCTATAGCTTCAACGGCGACAGTGGTGGCAATGTGCGTCTATGGGATACAACCACGAAGTCAAATGGTACCTATTCCATTAAGGCGGTGGGTTACGATGCCGCCGACGCGGCGGGACAGACGGGTACGAGCGTCACCATCACCTTTGAGATTAACAACAGTCCGGCATCTGAGGATGAAGATCCTGACGATGGTGGCAGTTCCGGACTTGGGGTGCATACGCTGACCGGTGTCTCCAGTGGTGACGTCGTGTCGGGACAGATTGATGTACGCGCGCTGGTCGGCGAGGGCACCATGAGCGTTCGTTTCCGTCTCGATGGCAAAAGCCATCGAATCGAGAATAGCGCGCCATTTACCTTCAATGGCGATAAGAACGGAGAGGTCAATCTCTTTGACACGAACAGTCTTTCGAATGGCACGCATAAGATTAAAGCCACCGGCTACGAACTGAAGCGTGGCAAAGGCCAACAGGGCACTTCCGTCGAAATTGTCTTCACAGTTCAAAACTGATCACCGTGGGATGACCTCGCCTCATGATTCCAGCATGAGCGACGCAGGCGAGAGGAATTCGGGTGTCGGGCGTCACCCGTTTTCCTCTCGTCTGTACTTAACGGGTTAGCGCGTGGCTCTGCCGCGCTGCCCGCACGGCGCGTTACTTTGTACGCGCCTTTGGTGTTTAAGGCTCCAAAGGCGGCCGCGAAGCTGCATAGCAGGGCGCGGAGCGAGCTCGTCGATAGCCCAGCAAGTCTTGCCCTGCTAAGTTCGAGAACCAAATAGCCGTGTAGAAGAGTCATGCAGGCGTAGACTGGGCGACTTGCCTAGGAGGGACGATGGCGGGGAACGATCAGGCGCGATGGAGTTTAGGGACGCTCGAGGTTGGCGGTAAGAAGTATCAATACCACCGGCTGGGAGCGGTCAAAGATGCGGGTGTCGGCGATCCTTCGCGGTTGCCACGCTCGATTCGCGTTTTGCTCGAGAACCTGCTTCGACACGAAGACGATTCAACCGTCACCCGCGAGGATATCGCAGCGGTAGCGGGTTGGCGCGCAGATGGCGCCAATGACAAGGAAATCGCGTACCGGCCCGCACGCGTGCTGCTTCAGGATTTTACCGGTGTTCCCGCGGTGGTCGATCTGGCGGCCATGCGCGATGCCATGGCGGAGCTCGGTGGTGACCCCACATTGATCAACCCGCTTCGGCCCGCAGATCTCGTGATCGATCACTCGGTTCAGGTCGACTATTTTGGATCTCCTGACGCGGAGAATCGCAACGCGGAGATGGAGTTTCAACGCAACGGTGAACGCTACGAGTTCCTGCGTTGGGGACAATCGTCATTCGAGGGTCTTCGGGTCGTTCCCCCTGACACGGGGATCGTGCATCAGGTCAATATCGAATACCTCGCTCCGGTGGTCTTTGACGAAGACGTGAATGGCGAACACTGGGCGTTCCCCGACACACTTGTGGGTACCGACTCGCATACAACGATGGTCAACGGACTCGGTGTTGTGGGTTGGGGGGTCGGTGGCATAGAGGCAGAAGCGGTGTTACTCGGGCAACCCATTTCGATGTTGATTCCGGACGTCGTCGGTTTCAAGCTGAATGGTGAGCTCGCGGAAGGCGCAACCGCCACGGATCTGGTTTTGACCATCACCCAGATGCTTCGCGCTCACGGTTGTGTCGGCAAGTTTGTTGAATTCTATGGTCCGGGAGTTAAATCACTCTCGCTAGCAGATCGCGCGACCGTGGCGAACATGGCACCTGAATACGGCGCAACGATTGGGTTCTTTCCCGTCGATGAAAAGACGCTCGAGTATCTCGAGTTGACAGGCCGATCGCGCGAGCAGATACAGTTGGTCGAAGCATATCTTCGCGAGCAGGGCCTTTTCTTCACGGCCAACGATCCTGACCCTGAATACACGTCGAAGTTGGAACTCGCCTTGGCCAGCGTTGAACCGAGTCTGGCCGGCCCCGCTAGACCTCAGGATCGAGTTCGCCTGCGCGACGCCGCGACCGGATTTAAAACGGCGTTGCATGAAATCCTGGGTCGCAAAGGCGATGTCACAAAGGAGCGGGCTGGCCAACGTGTTCCGGTCACTTACAACGGCGAAGAGTTTGAGCTGGGACATGGCAGTGTGGTGATTGCCGCCATAACCAGCTGTACCAATACGTCTAATCCTTCCGTGATGGTCGCGGCAGGTTTGCTCGCGAAGAGCGCTGTCGAGCGCGGGTTGAACGTGCAGCCTTGGGTGAAGACGAGTCTTGCACCTGGATCTCGCGTTGCTGAGGACTATCTCGCGGCTGCGGGTTTGCTTCCATACCTGGAAAAGCTGCGCTTTAACATCGTGGGTTATGGTTGTACCACTTGCATTGGTAACTCCGGTCCATTGCCCGATGAGGTCGCGGCTGGCGTCAAAGACGGAGACCTGGTCGCAGCTGCGGTGCTCTCGGGAAATCGCAACTTCGAAGGCCGCGTGAATCCACTCGTGCGAGCCAACTATTTGGCGTCGCCGCCTTTGGTTGTCGCCTATGCAATCGCGGGCCGCATGGATGTGGATCTCTACAACGATCCCATTGGGTATGACACGGACAGTCAACCGGTGTTCTTGAAGGACATTTGGCCGACGACAGAAGACGTTCAGCAAGCGGTCGGCTCTGCGGTGAAGCGCGAGATGTTCGAAGAGCGCTACGGAAAAGTCTTCGAAGGACCTGAAGAATGGCGTGCGATCCAAGTGACGAAGAGTTCGCGCTACAGTTGGAATGGCGATTCAACGTACATTCTTCAGCCGCCCTTCTTTGAAGGGATGACGCGAGAACCTGGGGAGATCGAAGATATCCGGGGTGCACGCGTGCTCGCGCTGCTCGGGGATTCGGTGACAACGGATCATATTTCGCCAGCAGGCGTCATTCCACAGGACAGCCCCGCGGGTCGTTACCTGATCGAGAAGGGCGTGTCCCCCAAAGATTTCAATAGCTTTGGTGCAAGGCGGGGAAACCACGAAGTCATGATGCGCGGCACGTTTGGCAATATTCGCTTGCGTAATCGATTAGCACCGGGAACCGAAGGTGGCTTTACCGCGTATCAACCGGATGGCGACGTGACGACGATCTATGAAGCCTCTGAGCGGTATGCGGCAGCGTCGGTTCCGTTGATTGTTATTGCCGGCAAGGAATATGGCACCGGCTCATCCCGCGATTGGGCAGCCAAAGGGACGCGACTGCTCGGTGCGCGCGCGGTGATTGCTCAAAGCTTTGAGCGAATCCATCGCAGCAATCTTGTTGGAATGGGTGTGCTGCCATTGCAGTTCATGGACGCCGAAGGTGCGGACGAATTGGGCCTCACGGGGCAAGAAACTTTTGAATTCACGAACCTGGCTTCTATGCAGCCGCAGGGCACGATCACCGTTGGCGTGCTGACGAATTCCGGCGAACGCAAGGAGTTCATCGCTCGCGTACGCATCGACACGCCGGACGAGCTCGACTATTACCGCCACGGGGGCATTTTGCCGTACGTCTTGCGGCAGCTCGTCGAACGTAGCGCGTGAGCGATCGAATTCAGCGGATTGAATCAGCGCTACGCTGTGCGTTTGAACCAGAGACGATCGAGGTCATCGATGAGAGCCACAAGCACCGTGGACACGCGGGTGCTCAGGCTGGCGGTGGACACTTTCGAGTCACGCTTGTTTCCAGTCACTTCGAGGGTCGATCGCGTATCGAACGCCATCGAATGGTATACGACGCGCTTGGCAGCGAGATGGAATCAGAGATTCATGCGCTCGCGATTACTGCGCGTTGTCCTTCTGAGGCCGCTCCGGCAACCAAATCTTGAACGCGGTCCCCTGACCCTGTTCACAGCGGAACTCGATGGTACCGCCGTGATCTTCGATGATGCGTCGGCTGATGTATAGACCGAGCCCGGTGCCGTCACCTACACCCTTGGTGGTGAAAAACGGCGAGAAGATCTTCGGCTGAACATCGAGCGGAATACCCCCGCCACTGTCCTGGATCTCCAGCTCAACGCCGTCGACCGTGTCGCGAGTCCGCGCCCGAATCCGTTGTTTGGTCGGATCCGGAGGAACACAGGCGTCGATCGCGTTGGTGATCAGATTCAGGCAAACCTGACCTAGTTTGGCCCGGTCGCCTTCGATCAATCGTGTCGCTTCATAGTCGCGTTCCAGATAAGCGCAGGGGGCGAGCTGACGTGTCACCACGCGCAGCGTTGAATCGAGAATGTCGTTGATGTTCACGGGCGTGGTCGAGCCTTCTGAGTTTCGACTTAGCGACAGGAGGTCACGCACGAGATCTCGAATGCGCATCGCGCCTTCGGTCGCGTCGGCAATGAGCTCATCGAGTACCTCAATACCCCCCGCTTGATAAACTTTGGTCTCGGCCTCGGCGATCACGTTTGCTGCGGACTCGCCAACCAACTCACCCAGTCGATGTCGATAGGTCAGAATTGCTTCGCGCATCGCGGAAGAGAGGCGTTCGAGCTCGCCCAGGTTCCCCAGTACATAAGTGATGGGATTGTTGATTTCGTGCGCGACGCCCGCAACCATCGTGCCCAAGGAGGCCAGCCGGTCGGCGATGACGAGCGCGGTGGGGTCATCCGCATCGAAGAACGAGCCGGAAAACGCGGACTTTTCAGTTTCGGATTTGGGGTCTGCTGCCATGGGTCTTTCTATCGGCAGCGCATGGCGCGGAGCTAACTCCATACGGGGCCGGTTGACCGTAAACGATCGTCTTGTCGCGAATGTCACTGTGCTAGGGTGAGCGCGTGAGTAGAACGATCCTACATGCCGACATGGATGCGTTTTACGCGTCGATCGAGCAGCGGGATCGGCCGGAGTTGCGCGGTCGTCCGGTGATCGTCGGGGGATCCTCCGCGCGCGGCGTGGTGGCGGCGGCGAGTTACGAGGCACGGAAGTTTGGTGTGCATTCGGCGATGCCATCGGTCCAAGCCAAACAACGCTGTCCGGATGCGGTGTTTCTACGCGGCGATATGGCGAAGTACAAACGTGAGAGTCAACGCATATTCAAGATCTTTCGACGCTACACACCTGTGGTTGAACCCATCTCTTTGGACGAAGCATTCTTGGATTTGACGGGGACGGAACGTTTGCTCGGTCCTCCAACTCAGGTCGCGCAGAAATTGCGCACGGAAGTCCTGAAAGAGATTGAGCTTGCGGTTTCCGTGGGCATCGCACCCGTGAAAATGGTCGCGAAGATCGCCAGCGACAGCGCGAAGCCCGATGGCTTGCTTGAAATAGCCCCCGATCAGGTTCGATCCTTCTTGGACCCTCTTCCTGTCTCGCGAATCTGGGGGGTAGGGCGGGTCGCTGCAGAGCGGCTTGAAGCGCTCGGGATTCATCGGATCGGAGATCTCGCACGAGCGAAGGATACGTCGTTGCACGAACGTCTGGGTGATTGGGGTGTCGCGATCGCCCGGCTTGCACGCGGAGATGATGAGCGGGACGTCGAACCGTATCGCGAAGCCAAGTCCTATGGGGAAGAGAACACTTTTGAGTCCGATGTAATGGACTCGCGCGTGTTACAACGCACGATTCAAACGCATGCGGATGCCGTGGCGCGTCGGTTACGCCGAGATGAGCTACGTGCGGGCGGGGTCGTGCTCAAGCTCAAGCTCGCACGTGGGCTGGGTCAAGGTCGGTATCCGATCCTGACGCGTCAGACTGCATTGTCGATTCCGACGGATGATGGTCGTGAACTTGCAGCTGCCGCGATCGATTTGCTCGAGCGGCTGCGGTTGAAGGAGCCCGTTCGTTTAGTGGGAGTGTCGGCGATTCGTTTCTGCACCGCTGACAACGAACAGCTCGAACTACCGAGTATCGCTATGGTTGACCCATTGAGACGCTCGCTCAATCATGCGATGGATCAGATTAACGATCGTTATGGAGATCACGCTTTGCACCGCGGCGACGGGCCCGTAGACCGCGCAGGCCTTACGTTTCAGATCAAGCGAGGTGAGGATTAATGGATAAGGCTGACTTCTACGCTGAAGCGCGAAACGACCTCGCGGGCCCGCTCGAAGGTGTAAAGGTGGTGGAAGCCACAACCACCTGGGCGGGGCCGATGGCGGGGTGTGTATTCGCCGACCTCGGCGCAGAGGTTGTGAAAGTCGAGCTGCCTTGCGGCGAAGTGGCACGACGACTGCCACCGTACTTGCCGGAACGCGATCGCGTGCTTTCGTTCATGCACACGACGGTGAATCGAAACAAGCAGAGCCTATCTTTGGATCTCCACAATCCAAGGGGTCGCGATATTTTTCTACGCTTGATCGAGACGGCGGATGTGTTGATCGAAAATTTTCGGCCTGGTGCGATGAAGAATTGGGGGTTGAGCTATGCAGACATTCGCGGGCGCAAACCCGATATCGTCTACATTTCGATCAGCGGCTACGGTCAGTTCGGACCCGACCATGGGCGTGCGGGTTATGACCCCATGGCGCAGGCATCTGCCGGTTTTATGGCGCAGAATGGTGCGCCCGACTCGCCGCCCGTGAAATCGCCTACTTTTATTTCCGACGATCTTGCCGGCCTGCACGGCGCAATCGCAGCACTGGCTGCGTTACGCCACCGTGATCAGACGGGCGAAGGGCAACACGTGGATATCGCACTCCTCGATAGCCTGCTCTTTCAATCGAATGGCTACCTTACGTTGGGCGCACTCGGAGTCCCCATGCCTCGAATGGGAAGTCAATTTGTTGTTGCGGCTCCTGCAGACGTCTATCGCTGTGAAGACGGCTGGGTGATGGCGGGTGTGTTGTTGGATTCGCATTGGAAAATTCTCGCGCGCGTGATGGAACGCCCAGAGTTGGCAGATGATCCACGTTATGCAACCACCGCGGAACGTGTAAGTCGGCGCAGCGAAGTAAACGATCTATTGGCATTGTGGATTGCGAATCAGCCGCGCGACCAGGTCGTTACACGCTTGATCGATGAAGGTCTTCCCGCGTCGCCGGTTCGAACATACGCGGACGCGGCAGCAGATCCTCATGTGCACGCGCGCGATATGTTACAAGAGGTGATGTTGGAAGACGGAAAAAGCGCGCCGATCACCGGACCCGCGGCAAAGTTTTCCCGCACACCGACGAAAATCCGTCATGGAGCGCCTGCACTCGGACAACACAACGACATGATCCTCGCGGATCTCGGCCTCAGCGAGGCCGAGATCCAAGCTTTGCGAGAAGAGAAGGTAATTTAGCTCGCGCGACGTCGGACCGAATAGCCCACAACCAACGACCCAAGTGCAAAGAGCAGCACCGAACTGGGTTCCGGCACCGGTGCGACGCGTGAGAAAGCATCTATTTCGGGCGTGCTGAGGCCGTTCGATTGGATGCGCACGTACTCGATCCAGGGTAAACCTGTTTCACTGATGTCGATTCCCGCGCCACCGCCAGATCCATCGTATAGCGCGACGAGTTCGTCGTGGTTCTTGCCCTGCCAGTCGATACTCGGGTCCACAGCTTTACGAAAATTGGATTCGATCGTGCCGTCGCTGTTGAAGGCGCTACTTGTGTCTTGGTATCCGAGCGTTGGAAACAATCCGTCGACGGTGTTCATGCTGATGTCGAACCAATTCGAACCGTCTTGGCTCACGCTCACGAGTCCCGTCTCCGCAAAAATTCCTGTAGCAATCGGCGCGAAGGACGGGTCAAAGAAAAATGCGTTGCCAAAAACAATGAGATCGATACCGAATGGATTCTTCGCATAGTCTCGAACACGACGATTGAAACTCACAACCAACTCCCCTCCGTCACCGACGGATACAAGTTGGCTTGGAAGGAACGGACTGTTGAATGTCGTCACGTCTCCAAATGTCGTATCGACCGTGGGTTTACCGAGCGCTCGCGTGGGGTCGTCGAAGTTGACTGGAATTCCAGTTCCAGCGGTGTAGGAGATAACGTTCGATGCATAGATCGAAGAGCCCGCATGGCTCACCGCAGGCGCATAGATAAGGACCGTAAGTGTGAGAAATATTCGTAAATTCATAAATCCTCCGTATTTCCAAGATGTTTTCTGTAGAAAATCAGCGTCACTGGAAATTCCAGCGTCGGTAAACGGGCCGGCCAAGGCGCTCGATGCGTAAAGCACAGCGAAAAAGCCAACGGCAACGAACCCGGATGGGGTACGTCTAAACATCATCGAATTGTCAGATCAGCTAGTTGAAATTCGACGAACGATGATGGGTCCACAGATAGTGGATTCGGATGGGCATAGCGCGAGCCTCCTGTGAAAAGCAGTTCAGTTCAGGTCTTCTGGCTCCCGGATCATCCCGTCTTTGCGCCTTCCCCTGGATAAAATCCAGAGTGGCAAATTGCAAAGACCGTCCCCGGTTACAGCGGCGCGCCCGCGAAGGATTCTCACCTTCTTCCCTTGGCCGAACTGCATGGGTTATTCAGTTTTTAGTGTTTCGATCATTACCGCTCTCGTGGGTGAATGTCAACGTTTGACATCCACGGAATGTGGGTGTACCCGTGAATATCTCGGTGCCCACATGCGTGGGGTAATAGGGAAGGTCGTGAAATTCGACCGCGGTCCCGCCACTGTAATGGAGGAGTTTCGGTTCAGCGATGCCACTCGGGCGTAAGCCAGGGGAAGGTTTGAATCGAAACGTTTGACTCCTAAGCCAGGAAACCTGCCGAGATGAGAAGGACATATCGTCCGCTCTCCGAGGAGGGAGTTCCAGGTGAAAATCAAAATCAATCGACTGATCGCGATCGGTATTTTGCTTTTCGCCCCGTTCGCGTGGGGGGACGACTTTCCCGAAGTTCCCGACGCACCGTCGGCATTCGTCAATGTGATTCATGCGCGCGAGTACGACGATCGTTTTGAGTCGGTTGAAGACTTGCTCCACCATGCCGCGGGTGTACGTGTACGTCGTTTCGGTGGCTTAGGTTCTCACAGTACCGCGTCGATTCGAGGTGCAAACGCACAACAGGTCTTGGTCCTGCTCGACGGCGTGAGGCTGAACACCAGTGATCGTGGTGAAGTCGACCTTTCCAGCATTGCCGTGCGCTCGCTTGAGAAGATTGAGGTGATTCGTGGCAGTGGCTCGGCGCGCTATGGCAGCGATGCGGTAGGCGGCGTGATTAAACTTACGAGTCGCCGTGCGGAGCCCGATGACAGCGTAGACATTTCTGGCACCAGCGGCTCTCTTGAAACTTGGGGCGGCGACGCATCGATCGCTAAGGCGACCCATCAGTGGAACGCCAACGTGAACTTCAATCGACTGCAAAGTGAAAATCAATTTCAGTTCACGCCAATCGAAGCTGAAAATCTTGTCACGGATCATCGCGCAAAAGCCCGTTTGGAACGTTTACCAAAATTCGGACGTTACCATCGTCTAAACGCGGATTTCGCACAAAACTCCGGACTCGCGCGATTTGAGTGGAGTAGAAACGCGACATCTTCGATCAGTGGAACCGCCAATTTCTTCGAACGCGAGGGTGGACAGCCGGGCGATATTTCTGGCGCTGCCTTACCGGGTGCCACGGATGAAAGCATTGGTTGTAACCATGCCACCGAAGACAAACAACGCGCGCTGCTGAGTCTTGCGTGGAATGAACGCCAATGGGGAAATGGTGCGTTTCAAGCGCAGGGTTTTCATCGCTATAACCGACGGAGCCTCTATGATGAAGGCGGATTCTGCTTCTTGCCGATTGAACTCGGCGATCAACGCACGCAATCCATTGATACTTCGAGCGGAGTCGAGTTTAGTTATGCGGGCCGACCCACTAAGTTGGGTCCGGTGTATCTGTCGGGTCGATCGGCGACCACCGTTCGCTACGACACAGTACGCGCCGATGATTCTGAAGCGAAGCATCGTTGGGTCGGGAGTTTCTTCTTGCAAGAGGAAGTTCGGGCGCTGAAAGGTCGGCTACGATTTTTCCCTGCATTGGGATTCGAAACGGCAAAGACCAGCGAAGGGTTGGGCCGAAGCGCAAGTTTTTCGACGCTGATTAAACAAGAAGTCGAAGACGAATCCGTGTTTTTACCGCGAATCGGCATGATTCTGGGTATCGCAAATGGTCTGCGCCTCAAGTCCAACTACCAGCGCGCGTATCGGCGCCCCAATTTTACGGAACTCTTTCACCCCGACTACGGCTTTGTTCGTGGCAATCCCACGCTTCAACCCGAGGATAGTTGGAACTTCGATGTTGGACTCGAATTCGCGCGGGAGTCTCTGGGTCCGCTGCGCCAGGTTCGAACGGAGGTGGTTTACTTCGACCGCAGTATTGAAGATTCCATCGAATGGATTCAAAACGAGGGTAGCGGGCGCACGCTGATGCCACAAAACACGGGTCCTGCGGATGTGAGTGGTTACGAGCTTAAGACGTCGGCGACGGTTTTTGAATATCTTGATCTCGCCGCAAATTACACACGCACCGACTCCAATGTTGCGGCGACCGGGAGTGAACTCGTACAGACGCCTGAAGATGTTTACTTTGCATCTGCAGCCATCCGGCTGGGCCCGGCGAAACTCTGGCTGGAGTTCACGCGTGAAAGTGAAATATTGCTGGATCGTTTTAATATCGTGCACGCGGATGCATTTGCGCAATGGGATCTGGGGATCTCAGCACAGCTCTCGGAGCTACCCTTCATGTCGTGGGTTCCGCGCGGGTTAGAAGTCAGCTCCGAGTGGATCAATTTGACCGATCAAGCCAGGATTGATTCGTGGGGGTTGCCGCTGCCAGATTCAAAACTCTGGTACCTACGCTTTCGCCTGGCACCACGATGAACTGGCTTCGTTTACTCCTATGTTGCTGGCTCGTATTTAGCGACGCTGCGTTTGCGCTCGGCATCAGCCAGGGACCGCCGTCGGTCGATACTCTGCCATTTGTTTGCTCGGCTCCCGTGATTGAACTGCATCCGACGGCTCCGGATCTTGCCTTTGGTCTCTGTGCGAACAATGGCCCGGGAACTTCCGAGATCACCATTGAGCCTGGCGAGATTCTGGATTTTACGGGCACGTTCTACGACTTCCCTGCGGATGCAAGCTGCACCGGCGCGAGTCCGAATCTTGGCAATATGTGGCTCGAGCCAAGCGGCGGAAGTTTCAAACGCGGATGGTTGACGGCGTCTGGTTGCGATCGCGTGATTCCGTTCCAGCCAGCCGGGAGTGAAACGATTCTCTTCGAAGGCAACTCACAGACATCGTTTTCAACGGAAGGCACGATTGCGGGGGATTACTTTCAGTATTCCTCAGGCGGCGAGCCGGCGATTTCATCGTTCGATCTTAACTTCACTTCCGATGTCGTGCGTGTGGGCAATCGTATCTTGGTCACAATGTCGAATATCGCAGCGGCCGGATCGAATCCCGTGATGAATCCTGGTGTGGTTCTACTTTTTGATATCGATGATTCCGGTGCCACGCCGCTGGTCAGTACTGCGGCACCTGCGTTTATTGTGACCTCGGATCCCAATCCAACGGCGGTAACGGCTCTACCCGGAGGTCTCGCCGCGGTAACGAACACCGGTCTGCATGATGTGGGTGTGCCTCCACTGCTGACGGGAGCGGGAAGTATTGACGTCATTGACCCCGTTGCTGCGACCGTGATCGCGTCGATTCCCATCAGCGACGGCAATCCGGGTTCGCGCAAGCTTGCGCTGGACCCGACGGGTTCTGTAGCCGTCGTGGGTTCGAATACGTTCAAACATCTCTATGCCATCGATATCCGCGGGCTCGGTGATCTTCCGCGGCCGAGTATGGATCCCACATTGCAGCGACCGTCATGTCATGTCGGAGACCCGAGTTCTTCGGGTCCGGTACCCTGTTTGCGTGAACGTGTGATTCGCGGCTTCGTATCGCCTATTGCACCCAACGGAGTCGCCGCGAACGGCTTTATTGTCGACCTACGTTTTGGCCTATCGGGGGATTTCGTCGTGGCCACTTCGTTCAATGATCTAAGTCTTGTCACCGTCGCCTTCGATACGCGCAATTTGGATGTGCTGCACCCACTGCTCGCCTCGCGCTTTGGTGCGCCCGAGAGTCTCGCGGTCCCGTCGGGTCTTCAACCCGGCCCCATGGTGATTCACGGAAACTCCGCGTCGGGAGCCGCGGGTTCCGACGTGCTTTGGTTTGATCTCGTGGGCACGTTGCATCGCGGCACTCTGAGTGGCTCGCTCGCTTCGCCGACCGGAGACGCGGACGGCGACGGCACCGAGGATGCGCTCGATCTCTGCCCATGGGTTACAAACTCGGCGCTGGATGCAGACGCGGATGGTATTGGAAATGACTGCCAATGTGGTGATGTAGAGGGCGACGGCTCCCTGCAGGCAAGCGACGCAGACCAGCTCCAGGGCTTTCTCGCTGGAGCGAATCTCTTGATTGCACCGGAGAAGTGCAACGTCCATGGGCTTAAGGACGGTGAGGGCGGAACTTGCGATATTCTTGACTGGGTATACTTGCGACGACGGCTCGCCAATCAGCTGACGAGTGTGCAGCAACGCTGTGCGGCCGCGCTTCCGTAAGAGGATTAATTGAGAGCAAAGCAAGCCGGCTATCAGCTTTCCGGCATCACAGCGATTGTCGACGCCATGGATGCAGGCGTGCAGATTCGTCTGTTGTTAGTGGTGCTGGATACGGAAGATGCTGAGATTAAGCGTGTCATGCAGCGGGCTCGCGATGCGGAAATTCCGATTCGCGAGGCGAGTCCAAGTCAGATGCGACGCATGAGTGCCGCAAGCCCAACCGAAAATGTTCTCGCGCTGGTCGGTCGCAACCCGCACGCCAGCGTGGACGAACTCTTTACCGAACCGGGTGCGCTCTGGCTCTTGGTCGGTGTCGCGTATCCAGGGAATGTCGGCATGGCGATTCGCACGGCAGAGGTTTCGGGGGCGCAGGGCGTTTTCGTGGATGCGGAATTTGATCATGATGAAAAGCGCAACAGCATTCGGCGCTCGGTTCGCGCGGATTGGTTCATGCCGGTGCATTGGGAATCCGCCGACGAAGTCGTTGCGAAGGCGAAAGCTTCGGGCCGGCGCATTGTGTGCATTGAAGTCGATGGTGATCACGCGCCCTGGGAAGAGGATCTTACCGACTCCGCGCTTTTCGTCGTGGGCGGCGAAGCGGATGGGATTCCAGAATTGGTGATGCAACAGAGCGACTCGGTCATCCGCATACCCATGCACGGGTTTATCCCCGCCTACAACCTGCAGGCTGCCGTGTCCGCAGTGGCGACCGAGCGGGTACGGCAGCTGGAGCTGAAGCGCGGCTAGGCTTCGCGTGGACGAAAGTACGCGGCAGCGACGAGCTCGCCCGCTGGATCGGTATCGTCGAGAACCTTGGCGAGTAGCCGTATACGATCGGACCAAAGTTCATCTTCCTGCAGTTTCTCACGCGGAATTCGCTTGGAGCTTTCGAACGCTTCGAGCACCCGCTCCACATCCATCGGCCCCCGAGGGTTGACGGCCCGCGCTTCAAAGAGCGCGTTGCGTTTATAGATGCAGAGTAAGCCTTCGCCGAGTCGGGCATCTTCAAGACTCACGGCCGCGGCACGCCCACGATTGCCGTCTTCCAATTCGAGCATCAAACCTTCGATCAGCGGATGTCCGCTGGCGAAGAATTCAAATTCTTCTTTATCGACGGCTTCGGCGCGATCGAAAGTTCCGAGGTAGCGAGCATCGGAAGGTACACCAGGCAAAGCTTCGACTTTGAGTGACGAGCCTAGTTCCAAGTAATAGAGTTCTTCGCCGCCCTTATCGATGACCTTCAAGCCTAGATTCTCTGCGGCTCCGAGTGCGAACTTCTTAGTTGCGGCCTCGAGATTCTCCGGTACGCGGGCAAGTACTTCTTCTGCCATCGAACTGTCATACGCGTCTGGGTAGAGGACTTTGGGCAAGCTTGACTGGGTGATCTTTCGCGCGTTTTCGACTTCCGCACAGACATCGACGATTTTGAACGACTTCTTCTCTGCGAGAGTTTCGCGAACCGAACGCAGCGCCGGATCGAAACCCGCGGCAGGTCGTTCAAAGAGTTCGAGCTGCTCATAGAGTTTGGCGAGGTCGGGTTTTGCACCCTCGGTACGGAAGTAAACGATCTCGACGTCTTTTTTGCGACCGATACGATCTAAGCGACCGATGCGTTGTTCAAGCATGACAGGGTCTGCGGGTAAGTCGTAATGCAGCATGCGGTCGCAGAACTGAAAGTTGCGGCCTTCGCCGCCGGCTTCCGTGCAGATGAGGATAGGCGCGTTTGATTCCCGAAAGCGCGCGATTTCGATATCTCGTGCAGCTGCAGCCAGTTGCTCGTGGAAAACGGAAACACGAGTTTGAGTCGCGGACTCGAGGAACGTTTTGAGTTTCTCCAAGGTTCGCAGCTCATTGACGAAGATCAGCGCTTTTTCGTGATTCGATAGCCAGTCCTTCGCTTGTTCGGCGATCCAAGCCGCGCGCGGATCTTTGGTGGCGTCCTTCTTCGCGGCAGGCAGATCGATCGGAATGGCTCGCCGCGGCGGAAATCCGCCAACGTCCGCGCGTTGAATCGAACTCGTGCAGGGCAGACTGACTTCGTTCTTCTTGAGTCGCGCTTGGAAGTCGTCGAAACTCGGAAACTGCTCGGGGTAGAGCAACGATACGAGTTGGAAGAAGCCTTCGCGATCGGCATGCAGGGGGGTCGCGGTGAGGAGCAGCGCGTGTTTCGCATGAAGCACGAGCGGACCGATCGTTTCCATCGCGGTTTGGCCCTGAAGACGATGGGCTTCATCGACCACGACCAAATCGTGTTGCGCTTCAAGTGCTAGATGCATGAATCGCGCGTCCGATGCCAGTACATCCAACGACATCACACCGAACGGATGCACCTCGAAAGGGTTTACATCGGGGCCGTAGGTGGCCTCCACCGCGTCGAGCCGCTCGCGGTCGAGAAGCACAAAGACTTGGTGAAACTTGCGGTATAGCTCGCCGAGCCATTGAACCGTCAACGTGGAGGGCGCGAGAATAAGCGCGCGGTGTGCGCGGCCGGTTCGCAGCAAGGCCGACAGAATCAGGCAAGCCTCAACCGTCTTCCCAAGTCCCACCTCATCGGCCAGCAGCCAACGCACGGGATTCTGCTCGACCGCGCGCATGGCGGTGTAGAGTTGATGGGGAAAGAGATCGATGCGGCCGCCTAGAAAACTGCCCAGGCCGCCAGATTCGCGGAGTTCCTGAAGCTTCAGGCCATCGAGGCGATTGCGGAAGGAACGCAGCGAATCCGTTTTCTGCTTGGCCAATTTATCGATCGGCGAATCTTCGGTGTCGAGGGGCCAGAGCTTGGCATCGTCGATTTCGCGGCCGTCTGAGAGCAGGTACTGGTGTCCCTGGACTTCGGCGATCTCGACCGTTTCCTCGGTCGTGAGCAGCAGCGCCTTCGAGCCAGGCTCCAGAATCAGCCGTGTGAGCCCTGAGTTTTCCTGGGCGAGCGTAAGTTCTTGGTCTGGAGCGGGAAAGTAGACGTGGAGATAACGGCCCTCGACGGCCTTCACGAGTCCCACCCCGAGCTCCGGGTTAAAGGGATGAGTGAGTTTGCTTCCGACACGCCACATGCGAGGCGTTGTAGCGGATTCGTGCCAGAAGCTCCATTCGGTTGACGTTATCTGCCGCGTCCAGTTAAATCCGGGCGGCTCAATGGGAGGGCATCGGTGTCGGGCAAGCAAGCGAATCCAGAAGGTTATTGGCGCGCGAACCTACGTCTGCTGGGCCAGCTCATGCTGGTTTGGTTCTTCGTGTCCTTCGGGCTCGGAATTCTGCTGGTGGAGCCGTTGAACAGCTTCCGCATAGGCGGCTTTCCGCTGGGCTTCTGGTTTGCGCAGCAGGGTTCGATCTTCGTTTTCATCGTCTTAGTCTGGGTTTATGCGCGGCGCATGGATCGTCTCGATCGAGAGCACGATGTGGACTAGGGCGTTCCTGTGAGCATTCAAGTTTGGACGTATATCGTCGTTGGCATCTCGTTCCTGATCTACATCGGCATCGCGATCGCAACCCGCGTGAAATCGACCGAAGGCTTCTACGTGGCCGGTCGTGGCGTGCCCGCGATTGCGAATGGCATGGCGACCGGGGCCGATTGGATGAGTGCCGCCAGTTTTATCTCGATGGCGGGTCTGATTTCCTTCATGGGCTACACGGGCTCGATCTATCTCATGGGCTGGACGGGCGGTTACGTCTTACTCGCGCTGCTGCTTGCGCCGTATCTGCGGAAATACGGCAAGTTCACGATCGCCGAGTTTATTGGGGATCGTTATTACTCGCAGGTCGCGCGCCTGGTTGCGATCGTTTGCGCGATCTTCATTTCATTCACCTACGTTGCAGGTCAGATGCGTGGCGTGGGTATCGTGTTCTCACGTGTTTTCGAGTTGGATGTCGATATCGGGGTTGGTATAGGTGTGATACTCGTTTTCATCTACGCAACGTTGGGGGGTATGCGCGGCATCACCTATACCCAGGTCGCGCAGTACTCGATTTTGATTTTGGCCTACTTGATTCCCGCGGTCGCGATCTCCTGGAAGATGACGGGAAATCCGATCCCTCAGCTGGGCTTTGGCTCAACCATCACTGAAGGGCCGAAAGCGGGCATGTTTTTGCTCGAAGCGCTGGATCAGATTCATCGTGATTTGGGGTTGCCTGAATACACGGCTGCATTCGTCGCTGGAAAAAAGAGCATGGTCGATGTCTTCGCCATCACCATGGCGTTGATGGTCGGAACCGCAGGTCTGCCCCATGTGTTGATTCGCTTCTACACGGTTCAAAGTGCACGGGCTGCGCGTTGGTCTGTGATGTGGGCGTTGATTTTCATCGGCTTGCTCTACACCACTGCACCAGCGGTCGCCGCTTTCGCGCGCGTGAATATGATTCAGACGCTGAATGGAAAACCGTACATTGAAGCGCCGGAGTGGTTCACGAATTGGGAGCAGACCGGGCTGATCTCGTTTGAAGATCGAAATGATGACGGCGTGATTCAGTACTCTGGCGACGCGACCGTGAATGAACTCACCGTGGACCGCGACATTATGGTCTTAGCGAATCCCGAGATCGCACAGCTTCCCGCGTGGGTTGTCGCATTGGTCTTTGCAGGTGGACTGGCAGCAGCGCTTTCCACTGCGGCAGGCTTGCTCTTGGTGATTAGCTCGTCAATTTCGCACGACCTGTTTAAGTCGATGCTGAAGCCCGATCTTTCGGATCGGCAAGAGCTGCTGCTTGCACGGATCGCTGCTGGTTTTGCAGTTTGTGTTGCGGGACTTTTTGGTATCTATCCGCCGGGGTTTGTCGCGCAAGTCGTGGCGTTCGCATTCGGTCTCGCCGCGTCAAGTTTCTTTCCCGTGCTCGTCCTTGGCATCTTCAGTGCGCGTACGACCAAAGAAGGTGCGATTGCGGGGATGCTTAGTGGCATCACGTTTACCGCGGCCTACATCAGTTACTTCAAGTTCGTTAGCGAGACGAATACTTCTGCGGACTGGCTCTTTGGTATCAGCCCTGAAGGAATTGGCACCGTCGGTATGCTGCTGAACTTCGCCGTCACACTCGGCGTGAGTCGATTGACTCCGCCACCCCCACCCGACGTGCAGTCGCTGGTGCAGGAAATCCGCCTCCCCCGCAGCTCGGTAAGTGCAAGCTTTGGGGATGCAAGCTTTGGGGACGTTGGTTGATGCAATTAATGGGGACGTTGGTTTTTTATATTTAATTGGGTCGGGGGGTTTATATTTTTGGTTTGTAATGGAAAGGGTTGGGTTTTGACAATTTG
>JAJDAK010000001.1 GCA_029261895.1 Deltaproteobacteria bacterium | reverse complement strand
GCGTTTACCTTCGAGGCAAAGCACGATCCGTTCCTGCCGTTGGTGTTGGCCGCCGAAAACACGAACAGGCTAAGACTCGGTACCGCGATCGCGATTGCATTCGCGCGCAATCCGATGAACCTTGCGAACCTCGCCCATGGTTTACAGACCATCAGTGGAGGGCGCTTTTTCTTGGGCTTGGGTTCCCAGGTGCGACCGCATATTCAAAACCGCTTCAGCATGCCCTGGTCGAAACCCGCGGCGAGGATGCGTGAGATGGTGCTGGCGATTCGAGCCATCTTCGACTGTTGGGAAGGCAAGAGTGAGCTTCGGTTCGAGGGTGAGTTCTATCGTCATACATTGATGATTCCGACGTTTAATCCCGGACCCAACCCCTTCGGACCGCCGCCGGTCTTAGTGGCGGGATTTGGTCCCAAGATGACCGAAGCAGCTGCCGAAGTTGGCGATGGTTTCATCGCGCATCCGTTCAGCACGCGGAAGTCGCTCTTGGAAAACACGCTCCCGGCATTGGATCGCGGTTTGCAGAAAGCCGGTAAAAATCGAGAGCAGCTCGAGGTGATCTGCGCGACGTTGATCGTCACCGCCGATCATGAAGACGAGTTCAAACGAATCAAGCAAGCAGCCAAAAAGCAGCTCGCGTTCTACGGTTCGACTCCGGCGTATCGCCCGACGTTGGACTGCCACGGCTGGGGTGATTTACACGTCGAGCTCAACCGACTTTCGAAGGCAGGCCTTTGGAACGAGATGGCGGATTGTATTGATGACGAAATTCTCGAAGCGATCGCGGTTGTCGGTGAACGGAGTGAAATCGCGGGCAAGGTCCGCGCACGGCTCGACGGCATCGCCGACGGGATCGGCCTCACGAATAACCGTACGCCAGATCCCGACTTTTGGGCGGATACGGTTCAGGAGCTGAAGCGCTAGTCCGGCGTTCGAATCGGATATTCATCTGCATCGTGTCGGATTACGCCGTCGCGAAACTCGATGCCCAAAATAATCACGCGGGGATCGTCGGCGTCGCTGAGTCGGGTATAGCCAATCGAGTACGGGGTCGTGCCGACCGCATCGATGATTTCGTCGGATGAGGCAAACTCCTGCGGCGGAATCGCGCCGCCCGTGAGTGCCTGTTCGATCCAGTAGTCTTCCAGCTGAATGTCGGTCTTGCGGATGACGGTTCGGCTAAACGAATCACGGATCGGATCGCCAACGGAGAAATGAAAGCGGTAAACCCGCTGACCGCTCAGGCGAGTGCGCTTGCCAAGGTAGACGCGACGCAATTGGTCTATCGTAAGCTCGCCCACCGCGTTTGCTCGATTGGTAATCAGCACCACGGGCTCTGCACTACTAAGTCTTGGCGCGAGGGTTGCCGATAGAGCGATAAGGATGAACGCGTGACGAAATGAAGCCGCACGCATTACTAGAAGAGGAACCCGGCTGAAATGCCCCAGGATTGGAAATCTCTGCGACCTGATTTTAGGTAGAGGTGATTCGCGAATTCAATTTTGATTCGCACGTTCGGACGAGGTTGAACGCCCCACGTTAACGTGTGGATATGATGGTCGGTGCTAACTCCGCTGCTGTCGTCATCGCCCCAGTTCCAGCGATAGTTCACAAACATTCGCTCGTGAAAGTCCCAACGCAGCTTTACGTATGCGATATTGATATTCCTCGACAGTGCCGCGACCGTATTACGATCTCTCTTTTGGCGCAGGTATTCACCACGAAGCGTCCAGTCTTGGAATGGAACTACCTGTCCGTACAGCATCATGTTGCCCTCGGACCGGTCGAGAGGTAAGTCACGCTCCTGGTGGTAGAGGCTCACACCGATGAAATGGCGCTCATCCAGCGTCGCGCGAAGATCGGATCCGTAGCTCCAGCCGTCGGTACCAGCCTCGTCAAGTAACTCCCCTTGGCCTCCGTAGCCCGAGAACACCGAATAACGAAACTCGGTGTCGTGGCCATCGACCCAATTGCCAAAGAAGCTTCCCGAAAGTTCTACGCCGTGCTGCTGCTCGGGTATTGCCCGGAAACCTTCATGGAGCGGAGCCTGAATTGTGTCCATGAGAATCGACCAATGAAGCGGCGTCCAAAACCCAAAGGGCGTATTGAACTTGCCGGCACGAAGTGCGAAAGCATCGGAATGTTTGAAACGGACGAACAGTTGCTCGACTTCGTACTCGCGTTCTGACGCGAAGCCACCGATGTCGGATTCATGTTCGTATTCGACTTCCAAAAAAAGCTGAACGCGTTCCTGGTAGCGCGTGTCGAAGAAGAGGTTGAGGTGGTTTAGACCGAGGAACTGATGGCTCGTGGGGAGGTTGTTGTCCTCATACGATCCGTCGACCCAACCGCCGACCCGAGTCGCCCAGGTTGCGCGGCCGGGTGCGAATACCTCTGGCGTGCGGCCGATCGCCCATGAGGTGCGTGAGGTCTGATCGTCAGCCGAGGCGGGGGCACCGATTGCGAGCCATATCAGAAGAAGCGCAAGGCGTTGCGCGTGTGCCGAGGTGTGCATGATCAAAGGTCCATTCGGTAGTCTTGCCCGTCACACTGTGCGACAGATGGAGAGTGTTTCTCCAATTCAGTGCCCGCGCAGCTTAATCTTCGCTTAATCTAGCGCTCCGTAAGGTCTATGGGGCGATCCGGATTCAAAAAGGCAGGCGATTGGCAACCGATATTGGCAAGCTCTCGATCGGCGCGAAGCTTACGCTTCGCTACACTGCGGCGCTGACCGTCACGATCACAGTCGCGGCGCTCGTCGTCTACACGCAGGTGGCCAGCCGCATCAATCGGGAGGCGACGCTCTTGATCGAGGTCGAGGGCCGAGGTCTTGCCGATCAGTTCCGAGAGCAGGCAGCCCACGATTCGTCAGGTGCGGCCGCGCAATGGCTGAAGTCCCGAATGGGTCCCATTGTCGGCCAGATCGAGTCCGACTTGGACCTCGGCGTGGACCTGATCGATCGCGACGGCCGTACGCTCCTCGCTTCAGGGTCGTTGCATCGTACGCCGCCTCCCGTGTCCCACCATATGTTAAACGGCTCGCGCGAAGAGTTCGTTCGTGCGGTGAATGTCGGTGGACTCCATCCCTACCTTCTATATGCAACCCAAGTTCCCGGTGGCGTGCTGCGCACGATGATCAGCACTCGGCGCTATGCTGGCAATATCCAGCAAATTCGCGACGTATTTCTTTTGTCCTTACCCATCGTTTTGGTGTTTACCGCGTTGCTCGGTTGGCTACTAGCGCGTGGAAGTCTGTACCCCATTGCACAAATGACCGCGACGGCTCGCAGTATTGATGGTGAGGATACGAATACTTACGTTCCCCGTTCGAATTCCGGTGACGAGCTCGACAGTCTTGCAGAGACGTTAAACGGGATGCTGGATCGCATTCGCGGCAGCGTGTTGCGCATGCGGCGGTTCAACGCGAACGCGGCCCACGAGTTGCGCACGCCCCTCACCGCGATTTCAAACGAAGTAGAAGTGACACTTGAGCGCGAGCGGACCTCTGACGAGTATCGAGTCGTGCTTGAGGATGTACTCTTGCGCGTCCATCAGATGGCGTCGGGCGTTGAGGGGATGCTTCGTCTTTCGCAATTTGAAGCGGGTCTGCCCGTCGAGTTGCGTCAGCCGGTAGATTTGGCAGCGGTGATCGACACCGTCCGGGAATTTTTTGACCCGTTGGCGGCCGATAAAGGAATCGAGCTGAGAGGGGAGTACCATTCGCCCTTAGTCGTGAATGGAGAACCTTCCTGGTTGCACCAGCTGTTCTCAAACCTGGTATCGAATGCGCTCAAACACGCGCCGCCGCAAAGCCGAGTTGAGATTCGCGTTGATAAGGTAGGGGAGTGGATTGAAACCCGTGTGTCGGATCGTGGTCCAGGCATCCCGCAGGATCAACGGGGAAAGATTTTTGAACGTTTTGAACGCGGCACGGCTGGGGAACATGGCTACGGCCTCGGCCTGCCCATTGCACTCGAGATTGCGCGTGCGCACGGTGGCCAGCTGGAATTGGAGCCGGCCGAGAACAAAGGGGCGACTTTCTTGGTTCGGCTGCCTTTGGTGAGGGAGCCGACGCTTTGAAAATTCTGTACGTCGAAGATGATCCGACCGCGCGTGAATACATACAGAAGGGGCTGCGCGAACGGGGCCATCATGTCGATACGGCAGCGGATGGAATAGAGGCTCTACGGCTCTTGGAGGATGCGGTCTACGAGTTGATTTTGCTCGATGTTGGATTGCCCGAGATCGATGGTTTTGAGCTATTGCGCAGAATACGTTCCGCCGACGATCGAACCGCCGTGCTGATGCTTTCGGCCCGTGCGGAGGTTTCAGACCGCGTGGAGGGTTTGAACCTCGGCGCGGATGATTACTTGGCGAAACCTTTTGCATTCGCTGAGTTGCTCGCTCGTATTCAGGCGATCACCCGTCGAACGGCAGCAGAGCCTGATGACGGAACGCTTCGACTGCTGGACTTATCTCTCGATCTACGCGCCTACCGAGCAAGGCGGGGCCAGCGCGAAATTACGCTGACCCGCAAGGAGTTCTCCCTTCTCGAGTACCTCATGCGCAATTCGAATCAAGTCGTCTCTCGGACAATGATCACGGAGTACGTCTGGGGCCCCAGCTTCGACGCCTATTCCAACGTCATCGATGTGCACATGACGCACCTGCGCAAGAAAGTCGACCAAGGCGAGGAAGTCAAACTGCTTCACACGGTTAAGGGCGTGGGCTACATCCTGCAGGATCGACGATCGAGCGAAGCTTAATCTCAGCTTAATTTCGGCTTCATCTTCGCATCATCCGTGTTTCCGATACTGATGATCGATGACACAGTTCAAGCACTCAAATCATTCCAGGAAAATCAACGCAGAGAGAAGCTGCATGCGGCTACTTCGCGGTTCCGATGGGGAGCAGGTCCGCAGGCGGCTGGCTCGCTTTGTGCGGACTCGATATCGCGAGTCGTATAACGCTGAGGTCTCGGACTTTCTGCCGGAACTGATCGGTGTGATGGATTCGCGCGGGCGCTTGGTCGGCTGTGGCGGCATACAGATGGGGGTGGATCCCCATCCGTTTTTCTTGGAGCGTTACTTGGACGCATCAGTCGAGGCCCATCTTCACGATCGCGGCATGAATGTGTCTAGAAATCAGATCGCTGAAGTGGGCAACCTTGCCGTTCAGCTATCGGGCTCGGGTCTCTACGTCATGGGCGCGTTGGCTGCGTTTTTGGAAGGGCGAGAAATCGAGCTCGCGGTGTTTTCCGCGACGTCCCAATTGCGTCATATATTTCGCAAGTTGGATGCGGGCCTGGTCGAACTCGGACCGGCGAGCGCGGAAAGAGTCGGAGCCAGCGCAGATCGTTGGGGCACGTACTACGAGCAAGATCCGCGCGTAAGCGTGGTGAGTGTACCCAGAGTCCGGGCGCATATTGAAGCGACTCTGCCCGACCTATTGAATTTCAACTCCTGCGCGTACCTCGAGGGAAGTGCTTCGAGCCACCGGTGGGCCGCATGAGTTCGCGACTTCTATGGCGACGTCTGTCAGAACACGCGAATCGTGATCCCCAAGCGGTCGCCTTAAGCGATGGCCACGATGTCCAAGTCTGTTACGGCGAGCTGTCGATTCGTGTGGAAGCAGCGGTTCGAATATTGCGGGCACAAAGTTGTCGATGTCTCGGGATTCTTGCCGACAACGGCCCAGAGTGGATGATTTGGGATCTAGCGGCGCTCGCTGCAGGAATTTCCTGCGTGCCGCTACCGCTGTTCTTCTCCGATTCGCAGTTACTTCGAAGCCTCAGAACATCCGGAGTCGACACCGTTATCACAGATCAGCCGGAGCGGTTGAACGCGCTCGTTGGTCAAGTGGACCGCTTGGATGTTCCGGCGTTGAAGCTCTCACTCATGGGAATAACGCCCACGTGTGAGCCAAAAGGCTTCGACAAAGTTACGTTCACCTCGGGGACGACGGGAGAACCCAAAGGCGTTTGCCTTGAGAGTGCAGCGCTCATTGCGATCGCAAATGTTCTTCAGAACGAGACTAAGATGGGTTCCGAAGACATACATCTCTGTGCGCTGCCGCTTTCGGTCTTGCTCGAAAATATCGGTGGTGTTTACCGGACACTGCTCGCGAACGGTCGTATCGAACTTCCGAAGCTGAGTGAAGTCGGACTGGTGGGCTCGTCCAGCCTTGATCCGAAACGGCTTGTGACTGCGATTCAGCGAACGCGGGCGACGAGTCTGATTACGATGCCCGAGATGCTTCGCGCTTTGGTGGTCGAGGCGGAATGCGGACGTGCACCCCAGCCGCGGTCGTTGCGATTTCTGGGTGTCGGAGGTGCCCATGTGTCATCGAAGTTACTTGAGCGAGCACATCACTGCGGTATTCCTGCATACGAGGGTTACGGAATTTCTGAATGCGGATCCGTGATCGCGCTGAACACACCTGGCTCATGGCGTGCAGGGAGCTGTGGCAAGACGCTTCCAAACCGTGAACTCAAAGTAGATCCACAGGGCCGGCTTTGGGTACGGGGACTGCTGAGTCCCGGATATCTCAAGGAGGAAGGTTTCGAGCTGATGCCCCTCGATAGTGACGGCTTCATGGCTACGGGTGATCTGGGCCGTGTCGATGAAAGCGGCTTTGTCTGGATTGAGGGCCGCGTTAAGAATCAGATCATCACCTCGTTCGGGCGCAATATCTGCCCGGAATGGATCGAAGCAGAGCTCTGCAGCGACGACGCCGTGAAACAAGCGCGAGTCGTGGGCGAGGGCCGCAGTCATCTGGAGGCATATATTCGTTGCGACGATGCGGACGTATGCAGGGTTGAAAAGCATATCAAGGAAATGAATACCCGCTTGCCCGACTACGCACAGGTCGTCGACTGGCACAGAGAGTAGGAGATCTTGGCGATGACCTTTTTTGAACGGCTTCAGAGCGAAACAAAAACATATCAAGATGAGTTATTCGCGATCCCTTTTGTTAAGAAAGCGATCGCGGGCGAGATTTCGCTGGATACCTATGTCGCATTTCTGACACAAGCCTTCTATCACGTACGACACACCGTGCCGTTGCTCATGACAACTGGGGGGCGTCTTGAGTCGCGGTATGAGTGGTTGAGGACTGCGACTGGCGAATATATCTCCGAGGAAGTCGGCCATCATGAGTGGATCCTCGGTGATATCGCGGCCTGTGCTGCTGATGCAGAGGTCGTGCACAACGGTCAACCCGAGCTGCCGTGTGAACTCATGGTGGCGTACGCGTACGACGTCGCACAGCGTCGAAATCCGATCGGGTTTTTCGGCATGGTGCACGTTCTTGAGGGCACCAGCGTTCGCGCCGCAACGCAGGCGGCCAATCGAATTCAGGTGGCACTCGGCCTGCACGACGAAGCGATGACATACCTAACAACGCACGGCGATCTCGATCAGGACCACGTCGGTTTCTTTGAGAAGCTGATGAACGACGTGACGGATGCTGCTGACCAAGACTGGATCGTTCACTGTGCGAAAAATTTCTTCACGCTGTACGGGAATATGTTCCGTGCGCTTCCGCTTACATCCGGCCAAGGAGAAGAGTAATGGATCTTCGCGATAAGCGAATCTTGATCACGGGTGCGTCCTCGGGGATTGGTCGCTGCATCGCGCTCGAATTGGCACGTACGGGTGCGACACTCGCGCTTGCTGGGCGCAACGAAAAGAATCTTGAGCAAGCCGCAGAAGAAATCGCGGCTGCGGGCGCTGATGTACGGATTTTCCCATCGGATCTGACGCAAGCCGGGGCCGCGGGGAGCCTCTGGTCGCGCGTCGTGGGTGCGATCGGAATTCCCGATGTACTCATCAACAACGCAGGTGTCCTCGACTTCGCTCCCGTCGAACTGGAGCGTCCGGAAGATATTGAAGCTCTCTTCGGAACGAACGTCGTGGCTCCCATCTTGCTTTGCCGAGAAGCGATCACGAGTTTCGGGCAGCGTGGCAGTGGGCATATCGTCAATGTGGGATCGATCTTCGGCTCGATCGGCTTTGCGTACTTCGCTTCATACTCCGCAAGCAAGTTCGCGCTCCGAGGGTATTCGGAAGCTCTTCGACGCGAGCTTGAAGGCACAGGGATTCAGGTGACCTACGTCGCCCCGCGGGCCACGAAAACTCGACTTGCAGATCTCTTCGGCCGCATGGCGGATGAGGTGGGGATGAAAATGGATGAACCTGACTGGGTGGCGAAGCATGTCGTTGCCGCGCTTCGTGCGAATGCGAAGGATAAGTACCTTGGGTTTCCAGAAAGCTTATTCGTTCGGTTAAACGGGTTGTTCCCGCGGCTCGTCGATGGCGCTCTGCGTGAGCAAAACCGACAAACGCGTCCGTTTGCGGAGGAAGCGGCTGTCGAGCGAGCCTCGTCATGAGCACCGTGATGCTCGTACTACGTATCCTACTCGCCGGGTTTTTCATGTTGCTGGCGTACAAAGGATTTCGAAGTGATCCACAGATGGTCGCGGACTTCCAGCGCTGGGGCTATCCGGTCGGATTCCACTATGTGGCTGCGGCCTGCCAACTCGTTGGGGCGTTGCTTCTACTCTACCCCGCGACTTGCTTCTGGGGTGGGGTGTTACTTGGCTGCGTCCTCATCGGCGCCACGATTACGCATTTGATATTCGACCCAGTTGCGACGGCGCTGTCGCCAGTGGTCGTGCTGACGTTGGTTGTGGTTGCGATTTTATCGTATGCGCCAGCAGTGATTCGCTGAACTACGTTGATAAAATCGTTACGCAGCTCACACCCGGGAAACCGTAGACATGCGTGTATCCTGTCTTGAGTTTCCGGGGAACTTGCCGCGCACCCGCTTGACCGCGTAGTTGCAAGCAGACTTCGTAAACTTGACGCAGACCCGACGCGCCGATGGGTTCGCCGTTGGCCATCAGCCCGCCGTCGGTATTGATCGGGAGACGGCCGGTGATTTCGGTGACGCCGTCGTGAATCAGCGCTTCCTGTTCACCGTCTTTGCAGAAGCCGTTTTCGGCGATGTGCATAATTTCGTGGCCGACCTCGGTGTCTTGAAGCTGTGCTACGTCGATATCTTCGGGACCGATACCAGCGATTTCAAAGGCGCGCTGTGAGGTTTGGACCGTCGGGCTTTGCGCGTGGTTGGTGGGAAACGACGGGCTCATGGTTTCGAACGATCCGTAGAGGCGCGTCTTGAATACATCGGCGCGTAAGTAAATCGGATGAGCCGTATACCGCTTGGCGATATCTGCACGGCAGACCACGACCGCTGCTGCGCCTTCGCTCGGCGAACAGAAATGGTATTTACGCAGCGGATCACAGACTAACGGCGACGCTGCGATCTCTTCATAGGAAAGTGGTGTGCGTCGCCATGCTTGTGGGTTGATGGATCCATTTTTGAAGGACTTGACCGCAGAACGGTGAAGGCAGTCTTCGGTAATTCCGTGGTCGTGCATGTAGCGCCGCGTCTTCATCGCGAAAAATTGCGGATTCACCGCCAGGCCCGTCTGTCCATACCATTGACCGAGTCCAATGCCTTCTAGGTCATCGCCAACGGAGAATGCGCCACGAGGATGTTTGTCGAATCCAACCGCGATGCCAATATCGCCAGCACCCGCCGCGATGCTATTGCTTGCATTCAAGAGTAGGCTGCCACCCGTCGCACAACCGTTGAAGATCGATGTAAACGGAATTCCCGTCAGGCCCATGAACTTGATCATGGCGTCAGGTTGTGTGACCTCGAGCGCACCCGCCGAGGCAAACTGAATGTCCTTCCATTCGACTCCCGCATCCTTGAGCGCGTCGTTCGCAGCCGCGACGCCCATCTGAATCGCGTTGACGCCTTCGTGGCGCCCGAAGGGGTAGAGCCCAATGCCGATGATCGCGATGTCCTGGCTCATGACCGTGCCCCTTGGGGTAGGGGTCGAAAGGCGAAGGTGTTTCGCACCACGCCGTCGTCATCGGTAACGAAGTCTTGAATGACGAGCTCCATCTCCATTCCGATCTCAAGCTGGCTTGCATCGCTTTCGGTGAGTCGGGCCTCGACACGAACGCCTTCGGATAACTCTACATAACCAACACCGAAGGGTTGAAACGAATCGCGAGCGCTCGGTCCAATATAAGGTGGGGCAGGGGGAGGGAAGCGTTGTACCGTCCAAGTGTAGAGCCGACCTTGGCGACTCAGCAGAACTTCATTTACATCGCGACCGGTGCAATTCGGGCAGCTCTCCTGGCTCGGAAAAGTGATTTCATCACAAGCCGCGCACTGGCTCGCGATCAACTGCGGGTCATCCGACGGCCAGGTGTAGAGCCCCTCTTTGAGGGGGCGCGCCTCAATGTTCATGCGTCCTCCGAATTCATACCTAGGATACCCCAGACGCACCGTATAGGTGCAAAGTGTTAGCCTTGGTGGACGCTATGCGAACGGAAGCTCCTCCACTCGTACCCGGACTGCCGCTGATCGGCAATACGCTTGGTCTCATCCGCCAGCATTGGCGGCCCTTCGTAGTCGACGCGTATCGAAGATTCGGGCCTGTATTTCGGTTTCGCGCGGTTCATTTCGAGCTCACGGTCCTGGCGGGGCCCAAAGCGAACGAACTCCTCATTCGCGATTCAGAAGGTTTGCTGAGCCTTCGCCCGAACTTCGAAGAGTTTATAGGGGAACTGGGCACGGAGCGTTTCATCATTTTGCTCGAGGGCGACGATCACCGTCAGATGCGTCACCTTCTGCAGAAGACGTTGTCCAAGAATTCGGTGCAGTCGTACATACCGCAGATGATCGAGGTCACGCGTGAAGCCGCTCAGCGATGGCGTCCGGGCGATCCGATCCGAGTGCTACCGGCCACTCGTCGCATTGTTCTTGATCAATTGGGCCTCGCACTCGCAAATCAACGCATCGGCCAGAGCTTTGACGCGTTCGAGTACTTTTTCTCGGCTTTGATCCACGTGTTTTCGATCCACGACCGTCCGCGTTGGTGGCTGCGCAGGCGCCGCTATAAGGACGCGAAGGCTGAAGTGATGCGATTCGCGCGCGAGGTGTTGGGTGCGCATCGCCGAGTCGGCGAATCGCGCGCGCACGATATGGTCGATGATCTGCTCGAGTTTCGAAATGCCGATGGCAGCTCACTCACCGAATCAGATCTTCTCGCCAATTGCCTGATTCCATACTTTGGCGGTCTGCATACGTCGGCCAATACTACGGCGTTCCTGATTTACGAGGTCTTGAAAAATCCCAATCTCCACGCACGCCTCCAGGCCGAAGCGGATCGCTTTTTTCGCGGAAGGTCCACCGCGCCGGAGTCGCTGGCCAAGCTGCAGGACTTCGAGGCCGCGGTGTTGGAAACGCTTCGCTTGCATCCGGCGACGCCGAGTGTACCGCGCACCGCTGTGAAGGACTTCGAATTTGAAGGCTCGCGAATCAAAGCGGGTTGCTCGCTCTTCGTACACACGACGTTAATGCATGACATGGAGGAGCACTTTCCAGATCCCGCCCGTTTCGACATCGACCGGTTTCTGGCGCCACGGAACGAACATCTCAAGATGCCGGGTGCGTTCGCTCCGTTCTCTCTCGGCCCGCATATGTGCTTGGGCGCGCCGTTCGCGCAAATGCAGGTGATGATGACCGTTGCGACATTGCTACACGAGTTTGATCTCGAACTTGATCCGCCCGATTACGATCTACGTGAACGCAATACCCCCATCCCGAGCCCGGAGCCGAAGTTTGCAATCCGCGTACGTCGGCGTCGTCGCGCTCCCCAAACCGATTAGTGTTCGACCTATATTGTAAATTGCAAGAAATTTACTGGTGTAGTTGATTTCGTGGGGAGTATGCTGATGATGGCCTGAGCGTCTTATGCGTGACGGAGGCAACGATGCCGATCCGAATTTCTTACGCGAAATGTCTTCTACTACTGCTAACGATCGTTGGCTTCTCGACACCCGATGCTATTGCGCAGGTGGATCCCAATGCAGACCGTCTTCATTTACGAACGAACTGTGCAGGCCTAGCCGATTGTGTTGAATCCACGTCGGCGCTCACCACCTGGCTGGGTACGCGTCAACCTTCCGCGCTGTCGCCGGTGCAGGTTTTGGTCGGACCGGGTGAGTTCGATGCGCTGAGTTGTGGCAACACCGCGCCAGCGTACGGTCACGTGACGATTCGTGGTGCAGGGCGCAAACGTACAACCTTTAAAGCTTCGGGCTGCACATTGTGCGCGGCTATCTCCGCATGGGATGCGGACTGCGACTCGTTAGCGTTTCAGGATTTACGTGCGGATGGCTCGTTCTGGGGTGTGGCGTGGGCGCCCGCTGCCGGCAGTTCATCTTGGACCAATGTCGATGTCATCGGTGGTCGAGTGGGTTGGATTCAATTGGCCACACCGTGCGATCCGTTGACCTTGGCACGGCATGATATTTGGAACGCTCAAATTACCGCGCAACACCCAGATGGTTTCGCAGGAAACGCATTCGAAGCGAGCTGCGCCGACACCTGGATTTATGGCAGCGACTTGGTTGCGATCGTGGATCCAAATGCAACGGCGGGTTCGTACGCAAACCATATCGCAGGGATCACCGCTGGTGGGGTGGGGTCTGCCCAAAAAGGCATCGTGCACGTCTTTGGCTCAACGGTTCGGCTGCTTGCGAAGACTGCTCCGCTCGATGTTGTGCCAGGGGCTGGCTTTGCTGGGGTCCAAGTATTTCAAGGCGGTGAATTCCACATGCACGGTGGAATTATTTCTGTCATGGGCAATCCCAATCACGCTTCCAATGTTGCCGGTCTCAGGGTTACCGGCGAGGGCTTTGCACACACGCCCGATACCGCATTTGCGATCGCCGGGGGTACCGGCACGACGTCGAGAGTGGAAGGCAAAGTCGCGGAGTCACCGTTCATTTGGCCACCGGGAGCCGATCCACCAACCGCACCGACCGACCCCAATAATTTTGTTCGCTCGGCACAGGGATCGGATCTCTTTGTCGAAACGGACTGCAACGCGGCCGGGGATTGTGACGGCGATGGCGATGAGCCGCATCTGATGATTCAAAACCCGCTGCATTGCGGACCCGACGATCCATGGTTCGATGCAAACACCGGCGAATGCCGCACGATGGGGTGCTTCTGATGAAAACACTTCGTTACTTAATCCAGGCCTTGGTCCTCACGGCATTGATCGGTTCCACGGCATCGGCGCAAGTTGATCCCAACGCCGACATTGTTTACTTACAAACCAACTGTGCCGGCGTTGCTGACTGTTTCACTTCAACCTTCGCGCTGACGAGCTGGATTGCCGGTACGCGTCAGCCCACGGCTGCGGAGCCATTGTTAGTCGAAGCCGGCCCCGGTGAGTTTGAGCCGATCCTCTGTGACCCTTCAACTGCATTCGGCCATACGACCTTCCGCGGTGCAGGACGCGAACGTACGGTATTCAAGGTAAGTAATTGTTTCTTATGTGCGGCGATCAGCGCACAGGATCCGGCGTGTACTGACTTGGAGTTTCAGGACCTCACGGCAGACGGTGACTTTTGGGGTACCGTCTGGTTTGAGGGTGCCGGAGATTCTTCGTGGACAAATGTGGATATTCTCGGCGGCCGTGTAGGCTGGTATGAGTTGTCATTCAATTGTCAGCCTGAATTAGTTGCGCTGCATTTCTTCTGGAACGCCCGCATTGTCGCGCGCAAACCCGATGGTTTTGCAGGCAACGGCTACGAATCCAACTGTTCAGAGACTTGGTTTTACGGTTCTGATATTTCCGTGCTAGCGGGCGCCGATGCTGTAGCTGGCACCGGTTATACAGATAACATCGCCGCAATCGTGGTCGGTGGTGGTGCGCTGGGCAGTGGCGTGACGAATCGAATTGGAGACGTTCGCGCATTCGGTACGACGTTTCGTATTCGCGCCGCTGATGTTCCTGACGGTGTGCTACCGCCCGATGGCATTGTCGGCGTACGCGTCTTTGACGAGGGCGAGTTTCACATGCATGGGGGAATCATCAATGTGACGGTGAGCCCAACGAACGCTTCCGAAGTGGTCGGCGTCAAAGTCCTAAGTGGTGGCTTTGCCCATACCCCCGATACTGCGTTCAACATTCGCGCGGGCGGGGGGGCCACGCATCGAATACAAGGCGCTGCTGCGCTGTCTCCGTTTCTGCACCCTGCGGCAGACGGACCACCACTTTCTAATCCTGCGGATCCAAACTCGGCGAGGCTGCAAACCACCATCGGCTCGGACCTGTTTGTGGAGAGGGATTGCAACCCGATGGGAGACTGTAGTTCTACGGGGACTCAAACCCATCTAATGGTTTCGAACCCGAACTGCGGAGCCGCGAACCCTTGGTTCAACATTGTTACCGGAGCGTGCCGACAGGGTCCATAATGCGCTGAGATGTACCCGGTCATTTTCGGACAGCCGAGTGTCTTTGTTTTTTGGGGCCTCGCTAGTTTGCTTGGATCGCTGCTTGCCGTGCTATTCGCACGGCAAGAGAACTTTCCTCCGCGCCAGAGCTTTCCACTACTCCTTGTGATCGGCTTGGTCTTTTTATTGGGTACGAAGGTCCACGCCTGGATCGCAAGCCCCTTTCCGATTGCGCATGAGGGATGGTGGCGTGCGCTGCAGGTCGGGTTTCATTTTCCCGGCGGACTCATCGCAATCGCATTGGTCAGCCCATTGATTTTTCGCTGGTCCAGTTTCTCAGGCCTTCGCTTTATGGATGCAATCGTACCTGCGATCGGGTTTGCAATCGCGATCGCGCGCATCGGCTGTTTTTTAAATGGTTGTTGTTACGGCGTCGCGTGCGATCTGCCCTGGGGCGTTGAGTTCCCACGCGGCAGTCGGGCGTTCGCTTCGCTCTTCGGTTCTGAATGGGTAGTCACCCATCTACACCAAACCGTGCCACTCCACCCGTTGCAGTTGTACTTTGCGATTGGCGGGCTGCTGATCGGGCTCGCTCTACTTTGGTTTCGTAAGCGGCGGCGGTTTCAAGGCCAGTCGGTACTGCTTTTCGTCGTCCTTTGGGCATGGCTCAAAGTCGCGGTTGAGAGCCTGCGGGATCCGAGCTTCATGCCGGTCACACCGCATCTGCTTGAATTCGGCTTGGGGATCGCCGTCATTGCGACGGGGCTCTGGTTCTTCCTGCTGAGAAAAACACGTCCCCAGTCCTCTTAAGCGGCGGAATCTTCTATACTGCCGGCCAGCCGCGTCGATCCGGCGCCTGTTCGCGGCCTAGAAGCCGTCCAACTCTTTGATTTATTTGAGGAAATTCCCATGTCCGAGCTATTGCCGCCGCACGGTGGCCTGACTGACCCCGTTGATCTAACCGTTCCCGAAGGCGACCGCGCCGTATTTCTAGTCGAGGCCGAAGGCCTCGAGCGCGTCGCGGTTTCCGGTGCGGACCTCTCCACGGTTTATCGTTTCGCGGACGGTGCATTGAGCCCGCTGACGGGGCCGATGGATTCTGCAACCTACAATCGCGTGCTCGACGAGTCGGTGATTGAAGTCAACGGCAGCAAGTATGCTTGGACGATTCCTGTCTCGTTACCGGTCGATGGAGCAACAGCAGCAAAGGTCTCCGCTGGCCAGAAGGTGGCGCTCACCAACAGTGCTGGTGACATCGTCGCGACGCTTGCGATTTCGGATGTCTTTGAGTGGGACAAGTCGCGGTATCTCAAATCGGTATATGGCACAGAGCGTACCGATCATCCTGGTGCGGACATGGTGCTGAAGAACGACGCACAGGCGACGCATCTGCTGGGTGGTGAAATTTCGGCATTGCCCCAGCCGCGCGATCCCGAGTTCGGTCAGTACGTGCTCTCGCCGCGAGAAGTGCGCCAGATGCTCAAGGGCAAGGGTTGGGACCGAATCGTCGCGTTCCAAACCCGAAATCCGCTGCATCGTGCGCATGAGTACGCGCTGGTGTACGGACTTGAGACATTGATTCGGGCGGGACTGAACGCCGGTGCCGTGCTTAATCCTCTGATCGGTGAAACCAAGGGCGATGATGTGAACGCCCAGGTTCGGATGCGAACCTATGAGAAGCTGATCTCAGATCGTGCGATCGGCGAGGGGGACAGTGACGCAGAGCTTTGGGGAAGTCGCGATGATTCCGTACCAGACCGCGTGAGTCTGCTCGGCCTTGATATCAAGATGTTCTACGGTGGCCCCAAGGAAGCCGTGATGCACGCGATCTATCGCCAGAACTACGGCTTCAGTGACATCATCATCGGCCGTAAGCATGCCGACGCTCCGTACGCAGATGGTTCTGCAATCTGGGGTGACTTCGATGCTCAGGAGATCTTCAAGAATCTCGGTGGCGATCTAAAGATTCAGCCCCTGAATGTGGGCTTTGCCGCTTATTACGAATCTCTCGGACGCGTCGATCTGATGGAAAACCATAAAGACGATAAGCCGGTATTCATTTCCGGAAAGCAGGTGCGTGCAACGCTTCTCGCCGGTGAGCAGGTCGACCCACGAATTATGCGCGAGTCGACTTCCGCCATCCTCGTGGCAGCGATGGCAGGTGGGAACGCATAACTCGCAGCGAATGAATTCCAGTGTTGCTGGAAGCCAAGTGAAGATTCGAAACTTGTAACCGCAACGGATAACTCTGCGTGATAGGGTTGTGCGTCACTTCGACGTGACCGCCACAGGAGCCCTGTCATGCCACGTTTCTTCAGCTTCGTTCTGTCCACGGTTCTTGCGTTGGTTCTGTTTGCGCCGGACGTGCGCGCCGACGCCCAAACCAGCGACCAACAGAAATGTACCAATGCGATGAATCTGGATTGGAGCAAAGTCTCCAAACAGAGCAACCTGCAGCTGCAGAGTTGTGTGAAGAACTTCGTGAAGGGCAAGTCATTAAACAAGGACAACCCGGCAATCGATACACTCGAAGAATGTGTGGTCGATGATCCGAAGGGAAAGATCGCAAAGGCAAAGTCCAAGACCGGAACGGACTTTATAAAGAAATGCGGCGGACTCGATAAAGACGAAATTCCGCGGCTCCCCGACTACGGGGTAACAGATCCAAACGTGATTAATGTAGCCGCGATGTCGAAGGAAATCGATCTCGCCCATGACATCTTCGGGTCCGACCTGGATCTCACGCTGATCGAAGAATCCGATCCGAGCTTCGTCGATTCAAAAGACGCACGCGATGCAGCGAACTGTCAGCGCAAGGTGTTCCGTGCGGCGAGTCTCTGTCAGCAGACCAAGCAAAAAGAATTTCTGAAGTGCAAGAAAGTCGGTATGAAAATGGGCGGTATCACGGATATTTCCGGGATCGAGAACTGCTATGACGGATTCGACCCGAGCAAGATTGCGAAGAAATGTACCGACCCCGCCAAGGGTATTCAGAAGGACGTTCAGAAGCAGTGCGCGGACAAGGTTAGCGAGCGCACGCTCTCGCAGCTCTTTCCTTCTTGCATAAGCGACGATGTTGCGGCGGTGTCTCTTTGCATCGATCGGCTGGTGGAATGCAACTTCTGTCTTTCCGCGAACTCGGCGGACGGGGCGAATCGAAACTGCGATGTATTCGACGACGGCAGCATCAACGGTAGCTGTGGCGAAACCGCGGGTGTTTGTGAAGTTTTGAACGGAGCTGAGTGCCTCTTGCCTTGGCCTTCGACCTTCTTCCTTAAGCCCGATGCGACGCCAACCGGTTTCCGCATCAACTATCCGCAGATCGCGATGCCAGAATTGGTTCCGCCACTGCTGCCCGACCCGTTCAATGAGCTCGACGGCTTTAGTTCCATGGTGCAGGCGATGATGCATCTTCCGGGTGGTGTGGATCTGGTTGCGTCGAATGCGCCGACTTTGTTGCCGCCAGGATGTTGTGGGCAGCCCGCTGGACCGCCATGGATCGAAACCCGAACCTACATCTCACGATCTCTCGATGCCGATAGTCCTACATTGTTGATCAAAGCATCGACGGGTGAACAGATTCTTCACTTCGTAGAGTTGGACGTTCGTGCTGATGGCAATCCAGCCCGCCAGGTTTTATTTTTGCGCGCGGGTGAGAGCCTGGAGCCCGGCACGCGTTACATCGTTGCGTTACGCAACTTGATCGATCCGAACGGCGATCCGGTGACCGCCGACGGTCCGTTCGCGGCGCTACGAGATGCTACGATCACAACAGTTTCGTCGATTGAAAACCGTCGCGCGTATTTCGAGTCGACAATCTTTCCGGACCTTGTGAGTGCGGGTGTGGATCGTTCCGAATTGGTACTTGCGTTCGATTTTATTACGCAGAGCGATCACCAACTCACGCACCAACTTGTTGCGATGCGTGATCAAGGTATCGCGTACGCGGATGGCATCGGTTCGGATCCCAACTCGACGCCGTGGACGATCACCCAGGTCGATCAATTCGATTGCAATAACCCTGCCGATGGCGGTGGTGCAACGGTTTGGCGCCAGGTGAAAGGTACCTATGAGACGCCGAACTTTCTCACTGCGGTACCGACGTTTGCCAACGTGCCGGTGATAAACGTCGATGCGAACGACACACCGCTACAAAACTCCGTGATGGACGCGAATTTCGATGTCACGATTCCGTGCAGCGTGCTTGACCCCAATACCGTTTCGCGGCCCATCGTGTTGGGGCACGGTATCTTTGGTACCGGCGACAGCATGACCAATTCCGTACCGCATCGAATCGCGACCACCGCAGATTGGACGTACATCGGCGGTGGCACAGATTGGTTGGGTCTGAGCGGAGGCATCACCGGTCAAATCTGGGTCGGGGCCAACATCATCGGCTTGGGCGTAAACATGCTGAATAACTTCCCGGCGTTCGTAGACCGACTGAAGCAAGGGATGGCGAACCAACTCGTATTAGGCCGAATGATGAAGCTCGGTGTCTTCAACCGTAGTTTCGAATTTGAGGATCCGAATGGTAACGGCGTGTTCCCGGGGCCTGGTGAGGAGATGTACTACCACGGCATCAGCCTCGGCGGAATTCACGGTACGCTCTTTGCCGCGTTGACGCCCGATGTCGAGCGTTTCAGTCTCGATGTTCCCGCTGCCAACTTTGCTTGTCTGCTGCAGCGGTCAACGCAGTTCTCTGCGTTTGAGGCCGTTATTGCAGGCATCGGCTTGACCGATCCGATGCAGGTTGCTGTCGGCGCACACGGTTTGATCCATGACCTCTGGGTTTCGGGTGAGCCGGCTGGTTTCCTGCGCCATATCACGAGTGATCCTCTGCCCGGCAGTGGGGGTCCCGCCAAACTGATGATGACGCCTGGCTGGCTCGACAAGCAGGTGTCGAACAATTGCACGGAAGCTGCTGTGCGCACGCTTGGAATTCCGAGTTTGGGGTCGGTGCAACGAGAACTCGTTGGAATCCCGGACGCGGTTGGACCACAGGATTCAGCTGTAATACTTTATGACACCGGCGCGTTTGACCTTTTCAACCCTGCCCATCAAGCCACGATCCCGTTGTTGGCAAATCAAATTCCGAGCGGAGTCTGCGATCCACATAACGGTCCGCGGCATACGCCTGCGAAGAAGCTGCAGTTGGTGAACTTCCTGCGCCCAGGGGGCAAGGTCGAAAACTTCTGCACCGGTGTCTGCGACGCGGTCGACCCGATTGAGCAGCCGGAATTTCCGGGTGGATCGGGTCTTTGTGATCCGACCGATCCGAACTCACCGAACTTCTAAAGAGAGCACCGCGCTGGCTTTTGGGGTAAATACTGGACTGACATGAGCGGAAATCAATGGCGTCGATGTAGCGCGTGTAAGACCCCGATCTTTCACGGTGCGATTTATTGGGCGTGTAGTGTTTCAACCTGCAATCAAAAGCGCACGCAGTTGACGTTTTGTTCTGTGGACTGTTGGGACATTCATGTCCCGATTGCTAACCACCGCGAGTCCTGGGCCGTCGAGCATCATGCGCCTGCGACCGAACAGTTGGCGAGGGACGCGGAGTCGGGAAAGAAACGCGAGCCAAAACGCGTGATCGCCAAGTCCTCGCCCTCGGGAACCCCCTCATCGACGACGGCAGAGGAAGTCCTCATCGTCGCGAGTCGTCTCAAAAACTATGTGCGGTCGCGCTCCGATTTCAACACATCCGACCGCGTGCTGGAGCCGCTTTCGAAGCTCGTTCGTCGAATCATGGAGAAAGCGATTCAGAATGCGCGACGCGAGGGGCGTCAAACCGTGCTCGATCGCGATATTCCAGACGATCTCAGCGAACTCTAGTCGCGCCGTCTCGCAACAACCGTCCAGGTCTCAAACCCGAGATAACTTCGACTCGGGTCGTGAAGATGCCGACGAACTGCGTCCACCTCTTCGGCAGTGACGAAACCTGTCGCAACAAACACATCCCTGAGTGCCGTGTAGGCGTACCAGGCGATTTCGGTGAAGCCGTCGCGTGAGCCGATTTCATGTTTGCGAAACGCTTCCGCGCGCAGGATTTCAAAACCAAGGGCCTCGACCGTATCTGCAATATGGGGCGCCCATTCTAAGTCCCAAGTTCTACCAACCGTTGCGTTGAATGCACGCACCACGTTTTCGAATGCGGGGTCCGGCTGCAGTGGCTCAAATTTCGCGCCGCCAGCATCGGTAATCATCAGTAGCCCGCCCGGTTTCACAGCCTGCGTTAGGTTACGAAGCGCCTGTTTACGCTCCGGAATATGTTCAAGCAGGTATCGCGCGTGAACCAAATCGAAAGTCGCGACGGGCAGCGGGTGGTCACGCAGGTCCCCAGCAATCCTTTGTAGATTGGGATGGTGGAGCGCTTCCAGAAATCGCGTATCTCGATCCAACGCGACGACGGAGCCGCTTGGTCCGACGCGAGTGCAGAGCCAGTCGGTCAGTGATCCACCGCCCGCGCCCGCGTCGAGACAGTTCCAGCCTTCGGAGAGACCCGCGGCCTCTAGCACTTCCTGCGAATGCGGATCGAGATAGTGCTCGAGGATCGCAAGCCGAGCACGTTCGTCTTGCCAAGCCGCGTCGAACGCGTATGTGTGCTGATCGTCGGATGCCATACTGGATTGCGCTCCAGGGGACATCGTATCAGGTTGCCGCTAGTCCATCTTGAAGCGGACGCGTCCGGAAAATCTCAGCGGGTGTTGGATAGCGATGACACTAAGCGTGGGCCTTTTAGTGGATTTCTGGCAGGATCCGCTGATGCTCGACTCAATCGTCATGGACCTCACTCCTCAGCAGGTGAAGACTGCGTTCTCGAAGCTTATGGATAGCGGAGTGAAGCTGAAGCCGGCCGGCCGGGCCAAACGCTCGCCTCGTCGCTTTCTAAACGATGGCTACTGGCCGCGCTACAAGATCGAGCTCTTCGGCAACTCTATCTATCTCACCGACCTGCGACAGGATCCGGATCTCGGCTTCTTTGTCGCCTTTGTTCATCTCGCGTCCCAGCCAAAGTTTATTTATCCACGCATCTTCTACAAGGACGTCTCCCTGATCTGGCGCTCGGCTACGCATGTGATTCGCTCCAATGGCGATAACTGGGTTGGAAAGGGCGCCCTGCGCACGTACATGAGTCATGGCGAGGAAATGGAGTGCTCTGCAGAGGAAACCACGGATCTACCCTTCGAGCTGCAACCCGCGCTCGACGTATTGAGTCGTAAACGCAAGCGTCCCATCAATGATCCTCGCGCGGTCCAGCTTGTGCTGCGTAACGCGCCCGATGGTCGACTCGCACCCTACGCCGACTTTTCGGGCCCGCGTGAGTTGGCGAATGCGAATCCACGCAATCGAATTCATGGGGGTCGAAACGTTGCCTATTTCAAACGGAAGAACGATCCGACATCACTTCAGTTTGTGAAGGGTTACAAGCCAGATTTTGGCACTGGGGTTATTGAAGTGATGCATGCGGGGAGCCGATTCTATGGCGGCCTGATTTCGCGGTACCGGATCCTCTCAGAGAATCGAAAAATTCAATACCTATTCATGCGTGGACCGAAGTGCGCATGGATCATTCCACCGCAAGCGCTGACGACCGAGATCTCGAGTTACGGTCCACGGACCATCGATGTGCGCGTGGACGAAGATCTCTGTGTTCCGGGTTTCGAATATCACTATTGGGATGACTCGGTGGACCCGCCAGAGCTGTGCAGCCAGATTCCGGCTGGCTATGTGGGCAAGCTGCACGAAGCGGATGACACGCGCGCAGATGCTTCTGCGTGGATAGAGGCGCTGCCCATCATTCAGGAGTTTCGCCGTTGCGTACAGTGACGCGGCCGTTCTGTCTATAATGGGCAAAGCATGAGCGTACTTCGCAATGACTACGCTGGGCCGTTTGATTCAAAGCTCCGCCTGGCTGATTTTTCGCGTCAAACCCTCGCCGATCTCGGGCGTGAGTTTGAGCTTCATGGTCATCTGCAAGACCGTGTGAGTTTGCCCCGCGTGCTCATGCGCTTTGGCGAGGACGCGCTCACCAAGGTTTCGATCGAAGAGTGGATGTGCGCGAGTCCGATCTATTCAAAGCGCATGCAACGCGCGCTTCGCTTCGAAGGCGGCGACGTCGGCACCATATTCAAGAACTTGCAGTTCGATATCGGGGCGCCGCGGCAGTTCATGGAGTTTCGTTTCGATTTGAACGGGCCCGACGAAGGCGAGTTCTGGCTCGAATGCTGTGGCCCACTCTTAGATGTGGAACCCTACGGCGAAAAGCGCGTCAAACTCATGTGTCACAATGTTGAAGATCCCACGTTCGATGCGACTGCAGCCGCGACCCATCCCTGCGCAAAGATTCGCCCGATTCATCGCCCGCCACGAATTCCGAGCGCGCGCGTGCCGCACTGTCGATGGCGCGTCTTCATTGACGACAAGAGTGAGCCTTATACTCAGCATCCGAACCTTGCAATAGTAGCGGGCTCGAAACTGGCGCAGCTTGTATTAGGAACGACGGAAGGCGTCGGCGAGCCGGGCGGCTGGCCCGACTACGCGGGGGATTTCGATCCAGAAGTCGAGTTTGAAGATTTTTCTCATCGCGCCCTGGTTACGATCCTTTCGGAATTCGCACTTCAGGCCCATCTTCTGTCCCGCTCATTTCTACTCAGCGTGGCGCAGAACTTCGGGTCCGATGCGCTGCCCGAACTTTCCGCACGGCAGTGGACGGGAATAGGGGGTCTCAGTGCAGAACGTTTGCGGAATGCGTTAGCGATCGAAGGCGATGGCTACGCTGAGATCGCCAAAACATTTCAGTTGCATCCATGTTTTCAGCCGCGGGAATACATCGACCTGCGTGTCGAACCCGAAAGCGATGGGGTACGCATCGCGTTTGGTGACTGTGCCGCGTTTGAAGAGGGTGATCCATACTCGTGGTTCGCACACTTAGACGAGAACGCCCATCCAGCGTTTGACGCGATCGCGCGTGCCGTCAATCCACGCGCGAGTAGCATGCGTGCGGATACACGCGGGGACGAGCGGTTCGCGTATCGAATCGTGATCGACCCGAGCTGCGCACCCCATGATGAGGCGCCGGATGTGAAGCTCGCCAAGGTGAGCAAGGGTGCGTCGATCGTGTTTCGCCGGCGGCGGCCGCTACGTCAGTAGCTACAGCTTACGCGGTACAAGGTTTGAGTTTCGTCGCACCAATGCCATTCGCCATCCACGGCCGCATCTACGCAAGTACAGTCTTCTAGGCTGAATTCCCGTGCTTCGTTGAGTTCGAGGTTCTGCTCGCGCTGATCGATGTCCATTTGTCCCCCTGTGACTTCAAACGTCCCGGATGTCTCTTAGCGGCAGCAATGGCGATCGCTTGAGTGAGAATATATAGGTGGGGGTTAGAGCACACGCATGTCGTTGACGAGGATGACCTCGCAGGCGCCTCCGCCCGTGTCATCCCGCGTCAGCGATGATCGCCAGTTCCAGCCGTTGGGTCCCGCGATCGCGACGAGATAGCCTTTCAATTGAACGACTTGCCCGGGTCGGATCCGACCTTTAAGCAGTCCCTCGACCGTAGTATTGCCTGGGATCAGATGCATATTCGCGCTGTGTCGGGAGATCATGGTCATGGGGATAGGCAATGTGGTGGCACGCCAATGATAGAAGCGTCCGCTTTGGGAGATCTCGAGTTCGTCGAGCACGCGCTCGTCCGACATCGGGCCCCATCCGAGCGCGAGATCCACCGGTGAAAGTGCTGCGCTTGAATCGAAGTAGTAGCGTTCACGACCGAGCACCCGTGCTTCGATTTCAAAATCCGCGAGCGGCGTGATCTGATAGCCGTCCAACTCAACCAGTGTGGGGTTCTTAATCGCGGTCTGGCTTGGCAGATGCGGAGCGACCATGCCCGGCCCATGACGCACCTCAACGTGACCGGAATAGTCCCAGATCAGCCAAGCCAAGAGACAGCAGCAGACGAATACACGCATCGAGGACCATATCGGACGCTCGCCGGCGGAAGCTTAGATGAGGCCGCGATACAGCTCTAGATAGCGGTCTGCGACGACTTCTAGGGAATACTGCGCTTCAACAATGTTGCGTGCCTGTTGCCCGAGGCGATCGCGTTCTGCGGGATCACGGATAAGGTCCTGCAGCGCCTCGGCGAGTCGATCGTCGTTGTCGGCTGGCACGAGAATGCCTCCGCCCGCACGGAGCACGTCGTGTGATCCGGGGATGTCGCTTGCAATACAGGGCAGGGCGATCGCCATCGCTTCGAGCAAACTATTGGGCAGACCTTCGGCGTAGGACATCAACGCGAAGATGTCGGCGGCGCTTAGAAACTCAGGTAGCTCGTCGGGCAATAGCTCACCCACGATACGAATATCAAGATGGTCTGGCGCCGCTGCGATTGTAGCTGCGAGTTCGTTTCGATCGGCTGGACTCTGCGATTCAGGCCCAACCAACGCAATGCAAATGGGCTGGGTGAGTTTTGAAGCGGCGCGAATAAGTCCCTTTTGATTCTTGCGGCGCTCGAGCTGACCGACTGTAACCAGTACAGTTTTGTCCAACGGCAATTGAAATTTCTTTCGAGCGCTGATTCGCCTCTGATCGTTCGTCGACTCGAATCGACTTAGACTCACACCGTTCGGAATCTGGACGGTGTGCTTATTGGGACCCTGAATGTTCTTAAAGTAATCTTCGAGTTCTTGGGATAGCGCGATGATGGCATCGTACCGACGATACGCCCAAGTTCGTAGGCGTTGAAGTGCCGTATTCGGATAGTCGGCGCGCTCAGTTGCAGTGAGGATCGTAGTTTTGGCAACCACGGGCCTACCCTTGAGCTTTGCGGCTAGAAAGATCGGAATCGTCCACGTCGCGATACCGTGAATGTGTACGAGATCCCAATCGGAATGAAAGAGCAGCCAAAGTGCTGTGCGAATACCAAAGAGAATACTTCGCGCTTGATCGAAAGAGGGCAGGCGAAAGCGTGTGATTCGAAGTCGATCGGTGAATTCGCTTCGCGAAGCATCAGGGTGTGCGTGCACAGACAGTACATGAATGCGTACGCCACGGCGTATCAGCGCATCGACAAGACGCGAAGCTTGAATGCCGCCACCGCCGAAAGACGGTGGATATTTCGCAGCCACAACCGCGATTCTGGGCATGGATTCCACACGCAGAACTTAGCTAACTCAAAGTATGGCGGCAGTGTCCTCTGGCTCGTCGATTACGGCATTTTCGATATGACCGATGCCATCGATTTCGATTTTCACCACGTCTCCTACCTTGAGTAGGGATGGCGGCTTCATGGTGATGCCGACGCCTCCCGGGGTGCCGGTCGCGATAATGTCGCCCGGTTCAAGTGTGAACGCGGTCGAGAGATGTTCGATGATTTCGAAGCAATCAAAGATCAGATATTGGGTGTTGGATGACTGCCGAAGTTCGCCGTTGACCCAGGTTTTGATATCGAGTGTGTGCGGATCCGGGATTTCATCCGCCGTAGTGATCCACGGGCCGATCGGACAGTGGGTATCGAAGGATTTTCCCATCGTAAATGTTGGAACCCGGAGCTGCCAATCGCGAACCGATACGTCGTTAACCACGGTGTATCCGGCGATGACCTCGCTCGCGTTATCGCTTGAAACATGGCGACAGCGTCGACCGATCACGATACCGAGCTCGCCCTCGTAGTCGAGCGCACTCGATGCGCGAGGCATATGAAATACTTCGTACGGCGCTTGAATCGACGTGGATTGCTTGTTGAAGATCATCGGGAATTTCGGGATCTCCATACCCGCTTCTTCCACATGATCTCGGTAGTTCAGCCCCACCGCAAGAATTTTCGGGGGTCTGGAGATGGGCGCTTCCAACTTGATTTCACTGAGTGGAACACGCGGTGCATTTGTAAGTGCTTGCGCGGCAGCACGTAGTGCCGCAGCACCGCCCTCCAAGAATTCCAGCATCGATGCGGGCAGCCCGGCTGCGGTAAGATCCGCAACCTTGTCGCTCTCAACGACACCGATTCGCCGCTGCCCGCCTTCGCTAAAGCTCACAAGTTTCATTTGCTGTTTCCTTCTTTGCTGGCTGCTTGATGAGTGCGGCCGAAATGATCGGGCATCTGTGGACCCCATTGACTCGCCGCACCTTCGGGCCCATGTACGGTCCATTCATGCGCTTCGTTGACCAAGTCTCCGTCGGTGTAATGCTCATGGATCTGTCCCCAGGGGTCGCGCCAATAGTCGAAAATTTGGCTGCCCAGCGTGTGCCGTCCAATACCCCAGGTATGATCATGTTCCGCATCGAGTAAGCGTTCTTGGCCGATCCACATATCGTCGAGATCACTGACCTCCCATGACATATGATTGAGACCAGGTATACCGTCGGGCGCACGGCCGATCAGTACGGAATGATGATCCGTATAACCCTCGTCGCGGTCCATCCTGCAGAAATGTGCGAGATTGATATCACCGATTGAGATCGAATCGGCGCGCAGAATTCCGAAATGTGCGTGGTACCAATCAAAGACAGCATCCGGATCAACGACATTGATTCCAACGTGGCCCAAGCGCTTAATTCGCGCCGGACGATCCGTCACTCGTTTGAATTCGGACTTCCGTTCGACCCGGGGCCCGAGGTTGAGTCCAAGCGATTCGACGGGGATTCGTTCGAGTGCTTCAATACCGAAGACCGTTTCAACTTGAAATCCTGCGGGGTCTGTCATGACCACGCGGTACCCACCACCCGGTTCATTCGTGGGCTCGACTTTAGACGCGCCCTTGGCGGAGGAGAGTTTCGATAGGTCTTCCATACTTCGGGCCTGGAATGCCAGGCCGGCGATCGCGGGCGCGCCGCGTTCGATGACGTGAATATGGTGATCTATCTCCGTACCTCTGAGATAGAGCGTATCGGCGGTTCGTGCGCTGACTTCCATCCCGAAGTCGACAAGAAAACGTTCCATCTTTTCGAGATCGGGCACGCGTAAGCGCGGATAGATCACGTCTTGAACTTTGATCAAAGGTTCTGTCATTTCATCCTCCGTTTATTCGGATGTGGTTGAGAGTTTGGTTTTCAGTGAACTAATTAGCGCGTCGATGTCATGGGCTTCGTCGACGACGCCAAATACGTAGCGATCAGGGCGCACGATCGCGGCACGATGCTCGGCGAAGAGTGAGTCGAACGTGCCGCGAACGGGTTCGAGCTCGTCGAGAGAAATACACCGTGCTCCGATGTGATTCAGAAATTCGCGGCTTTGATCGGACATGCTGAGGTCTGCGGATGTTCGAGCAACGACTGCGAAGCCATGTCCCAGTACTTCGTCGAGCAGGGTCTCATTCCCATCTGCTTCGCGAACCATGGGTTGGCTGAAGAGAAATCCCGTGTACCCGTCATTGGCGACTTGTGTTTCTACCAACACACCATGACGCAGGGGAGGGGCGGTACGCCCTTGGCCGTAGCCAGATTCTTTTTGTTCTTCAGACGGCCCTTCCTGTACTCGGCCGGCTTCCGCGTCGGCCAACGTTTCCATCAGTCGCCCGACCGCGACCGCCCAGTCGACCAGATCTTTGGCATGGGGATCACGCTCGCTCGAGTAGCTCTTCAACATCGACGCATCGGATATGCCGTTCATGACAAGCGGCAACTTCCAACTCAGATTCACCACGTCGCGAAACCCGGTGTTGAGCCCCTGTCCCAGAAATGGTGGTGTTTGATGTGCAGCGTCGCCCGCAAGAAAAACCCGCTTCGTCTGCCACTTGGCTGCAGTCGCAGCGTGAAATTGATAGACCGCTGCGCGGCGTAAAGTGTAGTGCTCCCGCGGTAGCCAAGCATCCAACAGCGCTTGGATTCTCTCGGGCTTTTCCATCTCCGCACGATCTTCGCCGGGGAGTAATTTGAACTCCCAGCGACGGTAAGGGTCCTTCGAGCAGATGTAGGTCGTGATCCGCGCGGGATCGCATACCTGCATCGAAACCAGCGGAAGGTTCCCTTCGGGCTTGAGAACGATATCTACGACCAACCAATCTTGATCGTAACCGAGGCTTTCCCACTCGCTGTCGATCTGGCCGCGCACGAAGCTGGCTGCCCCGTCACTGCCAAGTAGGTACTTGCTTTGAAGTTCGATTTCTTCGCCACGCTCCAGATTGCGGGCCTTTAGTAAAACATGATCCCCGTTCTCCGTCAGTGCGGTCGCCTCGCAACCCAGATATAGATCTACCTGGCCGTCGTTAGAGATGATCTCTCGTAGGGTATGTTCGACTTCGGGCTGGTCCATGAAGCCGAATTCACGCCAACCGTTGTTACCAATATCGGGCAACTCCATGCCGAAAAGTTTTTCGCGTTTTGAATTCGTGAAGTAGACGGCGTCTGGGTTTCTAGGCGTTTGGGTGACCGCGTTGATTTCGTCGCCAAGTCCAACGCCCTGAAACGCTCGGATTACTTCGCTGTCGAGTAGAACAGCACGCGGCAGTTCAAGTACATCGGTCGTACGTTCTACGATAGCGACGCGTAGGCCAGCACGGCTCATCAGAATTGCCGCGCCTGCTCCGACCGGTCCGTACCCCACGATTATGATGTCGTACATCATGAGTCTTGACCGTAGATGCGCTGCATCAGTTCTGTGATGCGCGCTGGTTTGATCTGTGAAGCACGCAAAATACTTTCAACCAACGTCTTCTCAATGGTTTTCGCATGCTTTGGATTTGCCACGGTTTCGGAGAGCGCTCCGATCACCACCCACATCCAAAGCGGGAACGCGGTACCCACCAAGGCTGAGTCGATCTCGCCAGTATCGACGGCGTTTTGAATATCTCGTTTCGCATACGGCCCGACGACGTCACGCATCGCGCGCGCCAACAGGGTAGGGCGCTCCAGCATCCAACCGAGCGCCGGATGCGCGCGTAGCATGCGAAACATGCTGACCAAGCTGTCGACCACGACCCAGACGCGGTCTTCAGAATCGGCGAGTTTTTCGACCAACTGCTCGGCCAGGTCGACCATCGACGTCTCGACCGCTGCGCCGAGAATCTCCTCGATGGATTGAAAGTGATGGTAGAAAGTCCCGTGTGCGACCTCCGCTTGCTCTGTGATCGCACGTACGGTCAGCTCCTGAAGTCCTTGCTTTTCAAGCACTTGGAGTGCTGCATCGACCAACTCACGGCGCGTTTTCAAGCTTCGACGGGTCGCTGGTTTGGATTTCATGTCGACATATTGTCATAAATTGACATATTGTCAATAATCGATAGGTCATCAAATCGGGAAAAGAGGAGAGACGCATGTTTTGGATCCTGCTGGGAATCGCCGCGCTGGGTTTGATCGCCTATTTCCGCGAGCGTTCCCAGCGACGCACACACGCGATGCCGGGCGGACCGGACTTCACCCTCACGCTGCCCCATAAGGAGGCGTTCGAGCTCTACCATAATGATTTCTCGCTTTGTTCGAAGAAGGTGCGGATGTGTCTCGACGAACTCGGCATTCGCTACCGCGCGCATCACATCGACCTCGTTGAGACGGGTCGTTATGAAAACATTGGTCGTGCTTATCTGAAGGTGAACCCGGCGGGCATCGTCCCTGTATTGGTTCACAACGGCCATCCCATCTATGAGTCGCATGAGATCATCCACTACGCGGCCAAGCATGCACTGCAAGCAAATACACTCACGCCTGCGAGTCCCGAAGACTTCAAACAGATGGATGAATGGATTCAGAAATCATCGATCGTAGGTGACGGTCCCGATGTAGATCTGAAATTAAGCGCGGCAAATTGCATTCCCGCATTCACACTTCCGCTATTCGCGACGATGATCCAGTACATCCCCGTGAGCCGAATCCTCGAAGGCCTGCTTTTCCATCGCTTGAAGTACCGACCGATGATTTTTCTTTTGCTCAAGTTACTCGGCATCAAACACATTCACCGACTACCACCGGTCCGAAAGTTGGTGAGAGCCAGCCAAATCGAAATGGCGCGGCATCTGGATGACCTGGAGGCGCAACTCGAGGCGAGTGGGGGACCGTGGATACTCGGTGGGCAATTTACACTTGCCGACGTGAGCTGGGCGGTTCTATTCGAACGTCTGAGGGAAGCCGTTTGGTTGGATGAATTGCAGATCAACGGCCGACCGCGCGTCAGTACCTATTGGATGAACATCAAATCAAGACCAAGTTACGCGAGTTCGATGCTGAACTTCGAACATCCACTCGTACTCCGAGGTCAGCAGGACATTCTTGCGTTCAAACAGCGTAAAGATGGCGTTTATGAATTAGGCGCGCGCTGAACCTCCGCCGGCTCAATCGTAGAAGAAGACCTCGCCACGTAGAATCACGGTATCCTCCTTGAAGCCCATTTTGAATTTCATGGGTGGGTTCGCGAACTTCTTTTGATCGTCAAGGATACTTAAAATCGCCCGACGTACACGGCGATTGGGGCGTATGCGGACCATCTGTTCTTCGGTACGAAGTACCTTATTGGCCACGCCTGAATCGAGTGAGATTTCCACTAGTTCTTTGAGTACGCGTTTTTCAACAGCTTGTTGTTCGATCTCCGGCCCGATCTTTCTGAAATCTAATCTGTAGACACCATTGCGGAAAGTGCGCCCGGATTCGATTTGGCGATACTGTAGTTCGATTTCTTTGCGGTATGCGTCGGGATCGGGTTTTGGTGTCGCGATCTTCCGAAACTGCGCTGTGGGATGAGGTGTTGCCGGCGAGCTCGGAAGGTCTCCGGGTCTAGGGGTCTGCACGGGCGTAGGGGTTGGAGGTGGTCCACCTGATCCAGAATACGGAACTATACCCGATGGATTTTCCGGTGCGCTCATCAAGAACCGCCACCGATCAGCTGCGGATCGAACGAAAGAAACCTTCCCACGAATGGATCGTAGTGCCTCACGCCGTAATAGTGCAGCCCACTTTCCGGGTCGTGTTCTTGCCCGTGAAGAGATGGCATGTCCTGTTGGCGCTCTGGCCAACCGATTGCCCGTTCGTGTTCACCGCGGAACGTGTTTCACCATAGGGTGTGGTCACCGTGCGTTGCACTACCTCGCCGTTGAGATCCGTCACAACGATGTTTGAACCCAACGGGTCCGGGTGGTAGAAACGGTACTCGGCGCTATGAGCCGTGCCCGTAAGTGCGATGAGTAGCGCAAGAGATGTAAGGACTTTCTTACGCATTAGAACTCAAAGTCATCGATGACCGATCGTAAACTGCCCTTGCCACCGATGTGTCCGCCGCGATTCGACAGTGTGAGGGCGCCCTCCAAGAAGTCGCTACGCACGACTTCAAGTCCCGATACACGCCCCTCGAGGATTACGTGATTGACTCCATTCGCGGAAAGGCCTTCAAAAGCGATTCCGGTCCCGCGCGCGTTCTTGCCTCCATCGATGGCCTTTTTGAAAAACCCAGCGATCTGCTTCTTCGTTAGGGATCCGGTGGTCTGGATACTCAGCATAAAGTCATCGCCCACCATGCCACCGACGGTCGCGATCGAAACAGGTTCGCCATCCGCTCCTTTTACGACGCGCTTCTTAAACACCCGACCAAAGTCGTCCCTCGGCCTCAACACCGCGCGAACGCCTTCCAGTTTAGGGGGTGAAGCGCTGGTGCTACCGGTCCCGCCGCGGGCGCTTTTTTGTGTGACATCCACCGCTTTCTTTACTGCCTTCTTTCCCGCTTTCTTTCCGACTTTCTTCATCACGCCGAAAAACAGCGCCTTACCCAGTTTGGCGGGACCGCCTCCCACGAAATCCGTGGGATCGAAAGCCATGAAGCTCATCGGGTCATCGGGATCGAAGGGTGGCAGGCCCATATTCTCACGAAGATCGGACCTTTCAGGTTCTAGGCCTGTTGGGTCGACCCATCGTGTGGGACGGTTGTCCACGTAGGCATAGGCGTTCGGCAATCCTCGTTCGGCAGCTGACAGCAGCACAGGGTCGATGTTCATGAACCTTCCGATGAACGGATCGTAGTGCCGTGTACCGAAGTATTGCAGCCCACTTTCAGGATCCTGCTCTTGCCCGGTGAAGAGATGGCGCGCACTATTGGCACTCGGATCCACTGATTGTCCGCTGCCGTTGATCGCCGATCGGGTTTCACCATAAGGCGTCGTCACCGTTCGTTGCACGACGTTACCACTCCTATCCGTAACCACAACGTTCGAACCCAGCGGGTCGGGGTGGTAGAAGCGATACTCAACCGCAGCTACGCTGTTGTGAATGGCGACGCTTGCGCTCAGCACGACGAACCACCGAACGAAGGTCATTTGAATTCACGTGGAGCAACGATTGTAAAAGTATCGTCCTTTCCTCTGGGCGCACCTACAAGCGTTTCCTTTCCTCGTTCACTCCGGTTCGCCGCGGCTTCCTTGGCTTGCTTTATGATGCGATCCCTTTTCGCTCTGGTGCCTTTCGGACGAACGACAACCGCGCCGGCGGGCTTACCCTGCGTTGTTGCATCCTTCGTGGCCTCCTCGACAAGATCATTGATTTTACCGCGAATCTCCTGATTCGTGGCCTTGTCGCTAATTGCGATATCAACTTGGTCGATGGTCGCGCCTGTGTCGTCCACGTCGCCAAGCGGGGTGTCTGCCGGGTTGGGCCTGGTGACGGTTACACGGTCTGATGGTTTTGAGCCGGTCTTCCCGCCCTCCGCGCGTATGATGGCGTCTTCCGCGCTTTTCAGGGGCAGAGTTTGGCCCCCATCCAGAGAGTTGTCAGGCACATCATTCAATACGACGTATGCGGCGACGTTGAGTCCTACCAAGCCAGCCACTGTCGCCCAGATGGCGGTCGTCGAAATCGCGCCTGTGCTGATCCCGCCAATTAATGCGGCTGTTCCAGCAAAGATGAACTCACCCGTGGGGTCGATGAATGCGGTGGGGCGGTTCGCGGCATAGCTATGGCCGTTGAAAACTCCGGGCATGAACGGGATCTGCCCGAAACTTTCGCCGAGGTTTAGCAGTTCCGGATCTGCCGAGAGAAACTTCCCCACGAACGGATCGTAATGCCGTGCACCAAAGGAGTGCAGTCCGCTCTCGGGGTCCTGTTCTTGTCCGGTGTAGAGGTGACGCGTGCTATTGGCATCGGGATCGAGCGAAAGCCCGTTTCCATCTACGACCGACCGGGTTTCACCATAAGGCGTCGTCACAGTTCGCTGTACGACGTTACCACTCCTATCCGTAACCACGACGTTCGACCCCAAAGGATCAGGGTGGTAGAAGCGGTATTCAGCGGCATCAGTGATCGGCGAAAACGCAAAGAGCTCCAAGCCGATCACGAACCCTATGAATTGATTTCTCGTCATCATCGACCCTGAATCTTTACACCCATCACGACCCCGTCCCCACGCACGGTAACGGTGACGTTCCTTGTTTCGAAATCACGTGTAGAGGTGACGGGGGCCTCGACATTAAAGACGCCACGTTTCCGGCCAAGCCGGGTTTTGGCTGGTTTGAATACGGCTTTAGAGGACTTGAGCGCTTCGGTCGCCATGGCTCGTATGAAGCCCATATCAAGACCGCGAGAGTTATCAAGCGTTTCAGTGAACTTTCTTGAGAACCGTACCTTGGACGCTCGGAGCGCGAGCCTAGACATTCGTTCCAATCGACTGCGCGAACCAGGAATGCGTTTCGTTGCTTGTGTATCGGCGTTGTCTAACGCATCAAATACGTTGCGGCTTGAATCTTTGTTTCGGGTGGGACGCGGCGTTGCCTGGGAACTCGGGAGGTCTCCTGGTCCGGGGGTCTGTGCGGGCGTAGGGGTCGGTGCTGGCGGCTGACCCCCTGATCCTGAAGACAGGATCGTTCCTGGCGGGTTCTGCGGTGCGGTCATGAGGATCACAACACCTGTCAAAACCAACAAACCGCCGATGCACGCGGGTGCCGCGGGCCCGCAGAAGGAACCAGGAATCACTGCTTGCGCGAATCCCCCCGTCGGATCTGCCAACACTGTCGGTCGGTTGAGCGAGTACGCGTTGCTGTTGAAGTTCTGTGCTTCTCCCGACAACCGATCAAAACTAACGCCGCTCCCAATCAGTTGGGGATCGAACGACATGAATCGTCCGATAAACGGATCGTAATGCCGCGCACCAAAGGAGTGCAGTCCGCTCTCCGGATCCTGCTCTTGCCCGGTGAAGAGATGGCGCACACTATTGGCACTCGGATCCACCGATTGTCCGCTGCCGTTGATCGCCGATCGGGTTTCACCATAAGGCGTCGTCACAGTTCGTTGCACGACGTTACCACTCCTATCCGTAACCACGACGTTCGAACCCAACGGGTCGGGGTGGTAGAAGCGGTACTCGGCGGCGCTAGCATGTTGCGAGAGTAACAATCCAGCGAGGCTGAGACTAGCGAGGAGCAGTCTACTTAAAGTACCCGAGAACATCGACCGCAACGTGTACACCGGCGGCGCTAGGACCATAGCCTGCCCATACTTTGACCGCTTTGCTGCCGCTTATGAAGCTGATGACCGCGAAGTTTGCGACCGTCTTTTCCCCACCCGTCCAGTTGACGACCGAAGTGTTCGGGATTGGAAGGCCACTGGGGTCAGGATCCTCGATGGGATTTGAGCCGTCGAGGCTGAGTCCCGCGTCGAAGATATTCAAATTGCCTGCATGCTGTGTAGGTCCGCCGCCCGGTCCGATCACCGTTACAACGACCGCGACGGCCTTTGCGTCGAGCGGGACATCGCATTTTCCGCGCAGGTTGAACCATTTGTTTTCAGCCCCGACGAGGAGTGTATTTGGCTGCCCCCCGGCTCCGGTCAGTGAGTTGAAGCCGATACATGGCTTAACCGTGTGGTAACGCTCCGCCGCCGCCGCCTGGTCGGCTCGTGTAAGTCCAACGAGCGCTACAGCAGTCAGAACTAGATATGCAAAAATTTTCATGAGCGCTCCCTTACTTGAAATAGCCAAGAACATCGACGATCACGTGAACACCGACCGGATTGACGCCGCCGTACGCGGCAAAGATCTTGACGCGCCTTGATCCACTTTCGAAATTCACGACGTGGAAGTTGGCGACCGCTTGCTGGCCAGCTTGCCAGTTGATTACAGACGTTTCGGGCGTCGGGAGGACAGGATGAGGGTGTTCGATCACGAGTCCTGCATCGAAGACGTTGAGATAGCCACCGTGTTGGGTGAGCCCACCGCCGGGTCCCACGACGGTTACGTTGATCGCAACCCCTGTAGCATCTAGCGGGACATTGCATCTGCCGCGCAGGTTAAACCATCTGGCCTCACCGTTGACGAGCAGCGTGTTGGCCGCGACCCCGATCCCGTGAAGTGAATTGATGGCCCGACATGGTTGTAAGGCGGTGTAGCGGGTTGGTCCAGCCGTAGCGTGGCTCGCGAACAGCAGTCCCGTGAGCGCGAGGATTGATAGTGCTGAATTTTTCATTGCTGCAGTCCTTACTTGAAGTAACCCGTAATATCGATAATGAAATCAGCCTGGCCCGAAGGTGCGCCGAGCATATGCGCCGTGATGGCACCCGTACCGTCGGCTGCGATATTGACCCAGGAGTGCGCGGCATAGACGCCGCCCGCGCGGTACTGAACACGTGAAGGACCGCCGGGGGACGAATCCGAGGGATACGCGATCAGTCGCCCCTCCGCTGTTGGACTGACGACGGTCAAGTTTGCCATCACGACCTTCGCATTATGCGGGATACCGCACTTTTCTCCGGCTACGCGAATACTCTGTGGTTGGTTCATCTGCAGCGGCACACCGTCTGTGCGGGAATCGTATAAGCGGCACGGCTGAACCGGATACATCTCCAGATTGGGTCGCGCATCGCAAGCCGGATAGCTGCAGGTCGGTTGTGGCGTGAAGGTGACGGTCCGTACGACATCGGTTGTGCGGCCTGCGAAGTCTTTGGCACGAATCGTTACGGTGTTCACCCCAGGCTCGAGCTCGGCCGTGACCCAGCATCCCCAGAAGCAAACCATCGTTTTATTTTCCCACGGCCCGTCGTTTACCTTGACCCGGATCGGGTTGACGCCGTGAAGGCCACCCGGATCCGAAGCAAGGAACCCGATCGGAAGCTGGTAACTATTGACTGTTGCGTTATTGGCGGGAAAAAACACGTTGAGTGTGGGATCGGAAAGGTTTGCAGCGAAGACACTGTAGTCACAACGTGTTTTCTTATTGGCAGCGTTCGTGGCTTCCATCGTGACGCTTGCCAATCCGTCCCCGTTGAGATGGAAATCGACGCCCCATTCACCGTTCAGTGCGACCTGTAGCGGGCCAATTGGTATGAACGTAGGTCCTGTCCAGCCGAGAGAGTGCATTTCGGTCGCGCCCGTGGTTGACCATGCCACCGAGAAACGTTCCCCGATATCGACACGCGAAGGACCGTCGATCTTGCAATCGAATCCATCGCTAAATTTAATCCGATGACCGCAGTACGTTGTCCCCGCGGGGCCGCTCGCTGTAATGATCACCGAGGAAGGCTTATCGCCGGCAAGCTTTACAATGTCACCCCAGAAATCGTAGTTGGGGAGGCCCTGGTCGGGACCGAGCCAGAGAATCTCGCCGTCGGACGGTCGCACGTAACGGATCTGGTCGTGGTTATCATCGTCAATCCAATGGGCCGTCATTGAGGTCACGGAACCACCGGTGGTTCCCCAACCGATGTCGAACGGTACGCCCGCGACGACTTCATCGGGTCCATTGACGTAACAGGCGAGCGGACCACTTTCTGTATTCGCAACGACTTGAACGCTCTGGGTGGCCACGTTTCCACCGAGATCCTCCGCGAAGAACTCCACGACGTTCATTCCGGGCTGGAGCGTAATGTTATCAATGCATAGGACGCCGAGGTAGCAGACGTTCATGTCATAGACTTTTTCAGTTCCACCGTTGACTTTGTACGTCACACCGCCGGGCTTCAAATTATAGTCATCGAGCGCAATGATCACGAAGGTAGTGTTGTTCGTCTGGACGACCGCTCCCTGTGTCGGTGAAACGACCAGAAGTGTCGGGGGCGTGTGGTCGGCCGCCGTGACCTCGTAATGGCAAAAAGACTCGTATTCATCTGTGGATACGCGCATCGTTACCGATGCGGTGCCGGGCTCTGAGAGATGGAGATCGCCGCCCCATTTGCCTTCAAGGCCGACTTCGAGCGCGCCGATCGGTGGCGAAGTGGGTCCTTCCCAGCCGAAGCTATCCATCCTGGCGCCGCCGAGACTGCTCCAATGCACCTCGAACCTCTCGCCAACTTCGACTTCCGAGGGTCCCGAAATTTCGCAAAAAAGCCCACTCGCGCTCGCGGCGGTTTCATGTTCACAAACTGAGTGTGCCGTAGAGGAGAAGAGGAACACAGCCAAGGTCGAGAAGATAATTCTGTAGTACATCATTAGTTGTCCCTCAAAATCGTCGCCATGCGCCGATTGCCGAGAAACACATGTGTTTGATGGCTGTCGTTCGTTAGGTCGACTTCATACTCAGGATCCACATACAGGCGGTCCACTTCGATAGGCGCCGGGTTCGGCCGATCTGAGAAATCCTTGGTCGATCTCTGCCCGGTCTCATCGTACTCGTAACAAGCCCGGCCGCCGCTTTGTATGAAGTGGGCAATGCGACCGTCGTCATCACGGATGAGTCTTGCGAGTTTCAGCGGAGCGAAGATTTCTTGGTTCTTACGTTCAACCACCGCGCCATCGCGATCGTATAAGTAGCGTCCGGCTTCCAGGCCTGCGGCAAAGACCTCCGTCACAGCATGCGGGCCACCTTCGGAACAGCCATAGCGCATCTCGCGCAGGCCGAGTTTGCGGATATTGCCCGCGTCATCGTATTCGTAATCGATGGTTGGATACGAAAGCGTGCCGCTGGAATCCACGTGCTCGAGCCGATGCAGTTTGTCGTAGTCGAAATTCTGCTCAAGAATCTTTTCGCCATCAATGATTTCGAGCGTTCGCGTTGGGTTACCGGCGAGATCATGGAAGAGCTGCAAGCCCTGGATCGCCTCACCGTTACCAACCGTTGAGAAGACCGTGGGTCGATAGGTACTCGGGTCGAATTGATACGAGCTGAAACTGCCACTTCCGCTTTGATCACCGGGATGGGTAATCAACGAGAGTGCACCGCTCGCATGGTACTGAATACCATCGGCTATGACAGTCAAGTTCTCGATGACCTGCGATGGGAAGAGACCCGAGTACACAAACGTAATGATGTTTCCATCGGGGTAGGTCGTGCTCGTGCGTCGATCTAACTTGTCGTACGAGTAGTCGATCGTCATCGCAGGCACGACACCAAACTCACGCGTCTTCTTGTCTAAGTCTCCCTGCAAGGTGTAGACGAAGCGTGTTGTGACACTTGGCGTACGCACGGAAGCAAGTCGACCCTTGCCGTTCGCACCGGTGTCGTAGCTATAGATGTGATCCTTCGCGGAATCCGGATACCTCTTGCGCTCAATGCGGTCGAGGTTGTCGTAGTCGAATCCAAGCGTGATACCCGCGGGCGAGGTCTGGCTATCAAGGTTGCCATTGCTGTCGTAGCTGAAAGTCCAGTTGCGACCGCTTGATGCGCTGCAACTTCCGGGGAGCGTTACAGACTTGCGCCGGCCGAGGAAGTCATACGCGATCTGCATAATGTTGGTGTCCGTCCCGATGCCGTTGTTATCCACGCCCTCGGTTAGATCGATATCCGGCCCGTCGACTCGGATCACGCGGCTGCGTGCATCGCGCACCAGCGTCGTATCGCCACCGCCGTTCTCCCGAACCTCCACGACTTCGCCGCGACTATCGCGGGCGATGCGCACGAGTCGATCCGGGGATGGATCCGCATAGGTGCGAATGACCGCAACGAGATCCTCTTCACCACGGCCGTCGAAGTTCGACAGCACGTAGGTAGTGGTGGATTCAAAACGCGCGCCACCGCCTACCTCTCCGAGAAGGATCGCAGTGGGTCGTCCCGATGCTTCGAAAATCGTTTGCCGAAAGGGGCGGGTACTGAGGCAGTCCCTCGTGCCATTGCCACCGCGGTAAGGCAGGGTCTCGCATATCTGTTGACCGCGGTTGTCCCAGGCTCGACTCACCTTGGTGAAGTCGTTCGCGGTAGCTTGGCTTTCCTCATGATACACGCGGCCAAGACCGTTGAAGTAACGCCGACCCTCGAGTGCTCCGGTCCCGGTGCCAGGAAATTGTCGTTGAAGAATATGCTGGCTCGATGGCAGGCCGATGTTATTGAAACTAAAGTCGGCGAGCAGCGTGTCGCAGCTCCCCGATGCGCTCGACACAGACGTTGAGTGTTCGCGTATGGAGGTTAGCCGGCCGAATCCGTCGTACGCGCGGCAGGTGCGATCGCCATTCGGCCCGAGCACGTGCGTGACCTCTGACTTCGTTGTATCAAACGCGTAGTGCGAAACCTGTGCGCGCCGGTTGGTGATATCCAGCGGGAAGGTGTTGTAGCCAGTTTCATAACTGATGCTGAGCGTCGGGCTCCCTGAACCGGCTTCGTTGCGGCGAGGATCGTTATAGGTTTTGACGTTGCCAAAAGCATCGTAGGTCCAGGAGTCGCTCAAGCTCTCGCTATCGAAGGAGCGTGTCACCCCGGTGACATTTCCCTTGGTCGGTGCGGTGGGCCATGCCTGACCGTCATAGGAGATGATGGTGGTGCCCGCGGCACTGGCAGAAGCGCCGTGTTTTTCTACCACGGTGACGGGGTAATTGAGCAACCACTTCCCGACGTTGGTCGCATAGGTAAATTCGCGGGTTAGATCGTCGCTGGTGCCCAACTCGCCATCACCGCCCGCGTCTGTTTCGGAGGTCAAGTTGCCGGTTCCGGTGTCGAACTCTCGAACGGAGATGCTTACCTGGTCCTTGTTGCCAATATGAATTCGGTTGATTTGAAGCTCGGGAAACGCCACGGTCGATCCAGGGATCTGTCTGCCCCCAGGGGTTTCGGTTGTATAAACAGGCCAAGCTGTACCGGAGGACTGGATCCGTGCGCCGCTGTTCTTGTAGACATCGACCACCTGAACACGACCCTTCGTCGCGATCTTCTGAGAGAATTGAGTTTGCGAGTAGGTACCGATCGCATCGGTTTCCTGGGCCATGCGGAAACCGAAATTCTCGCGGAGTTCGTTGTCGTACCGCGGTTCGAAGTACTTGATTTCGTTGGTGACATTCGGATCACTGCGACCGTCATTAACCCAAATCTTGTCGACGACCCACTGATGCCCACGAAGAGGAACCGTGCTTGCGGGGAGGGACTCCGATGAGACCGCGACGTTACCCACGGCGTCTGCCGAATTCTTGTACCTGATCTTCGTGATACCGCCGAATTCGTTCGTCACCTTCGTCAATAAACCCGGTGCGCCAGGGTGGAGCCGGACAGACGGTTGACCGCAGCCGAAAACGGAACTGAAGCATTCCTGCGCGTCGATCAGCCCATCGCCGCTGTGATCCGCAGCTTGCATGAGCTCGCCAGCAGTCAAACCGTTCCAGACAACATCATCACTGGTAAAGCGGCCATCCCCGAGTCCGAAGCGAACCAACATATCGCCCGTATTGGTAGCCGGTTGTCCGACCCGATCGACCACGCCATCGCCGTTGAGATCGATCAACGATCCCGCCGTGAACAGAATACTGGCTACTGGTGATATCTCCGCGAACCGTTCTGAGGTTAGGTACCCGCGGGCATCCCATGCGCTGGTATCACCCCAGCAGTGTTGGGTTACGTTGGCCGTTGAGAAGAAGCCGCTGCCGTTGCCGAAGTTGATGGTCCAACAAGGATCGAACCCCGATGGGTCATCGTGGTTAATATTGCTGAGGATACGATCCGGAAAACCATCGCTATTGATGTCGGCGATCGAAGCCACTTGACCATTGCCTCGTTTGCCGATGCTATCGCCGACCACGACAAATGCATAGGACTCTCCGAGCGTTGTGTAGTCGAGTGTTCCGGTCTGTTGTGCAATCGCAAAGCCACTTGCTGAGTTGTAGGCGGGCTCGAAACCGCATGTGCCTTCGCAGCCGTTGTTGATCGAGATCCAAACGTTTCCGAATGTCCCGAGATCCTGCGTCATATGATCGGGAAGCCCGTCGCCGTTGACGTCGATGATCATCGAGAGCACTTCGGTATTCGGAACGGCCGTTTCGCTGGGATTTCCACGCTTGGGTCCACTGGGACGCGAATAGGTGTTGTGAATCGCGGTGCACTTACTGCAGGTTTGATTCGCCGGAATATTGGGTTCCCCCCAGACGACCTCGGATCCAAATGCGAAACGCTGATTACTTGGCAAACTACGGTTCCACGCTTGGTTGAAACGGACTCGCCACGAGCCATCGCTCTTGACGGTGACACGGTCGGGATAGCCATCGCCATTCATGTCGACAATGTCTGCAACGGTACGAGCGGTGCCTTGGTCGGTCGGGGAAGAGAAACTCCCGGTATCCGATACGCCGAGCTGCCAATATCCGGTTCCGGAACCGCCCGGCACGCCATTGCCCGATGCGGCATCGTTGCAGCTCGAGCCATTACAGAAGCGCCAAGGGACCGGAAGAGCGTAGCCGGGGCCGCCTTGAGCGATCGATAGACCCAGCCAGACCGTCCACTGTTTGGTACTGGAATCGACCGAGACGTGGTCGTTGATGCCATCGCCGTTCATATCCCAAAGGCCCGTCAGCGTATTTTGCCATCCTCGACTACCGTTCGTGTCTGGGACCGTGGCTCGCTTCGAGTTCATGGCGGTGCCGTTGGCGGTTAGGACCGGCGGCAAGTGTCTCCGCTGAGGATCCGAATATTGGAAGATAGTCTTCTTGGGAAACGCCACGTTGTCTGAGCCGAAGCGCTGAACTCTGAGTAGCTTGGAAAACGGCGCATCCCGTTCATTGGACGCGCTTGTCTTATTCGCGTACTCGAATCTGTAGCGTGCCAGTCGCCCGTCACTCGGGTCACCATCGTTGTTGTTATCAATCCCTGTGATGATTTCGTCTAAGCGGAGCGCAATCTGCTGCTTGAAGCCACCGCGATAACTCGTTGGGCGGTCCTGGTCCTCGCTGCCGTTGTTGCGGCGATCAGTCCATTTGAAGAGCACGAGTCGTTTCGACTGATTGGGGCCCGCTGACGCGTGATAGCTGTACCGAATGCGCTCGGGATAGATCTCGCCGTTGTCCGCCTTATATTCGATGCGGTAGCTATTGCCCTGGGTGTCGATGACCTCGTCGAGCGCCCAGCGGAAGGTGCCTGAACCAGATTCGATGCGCGCGTTACGTGATGCTTCGCCATACTTAAAAACCGTTCCATCGGGGGATGTCACCTTCCAAGTGTTAGTGGCGGGGGTGTAGACGATTCGAGTGAAATCGTGGCTACGCTTGTAGAAACGGTTCGCATTCTGAGGATCTCGGACCAGCACTTCGCCATCGAGTTCGAAGATGTCCTGGCTGTTGTTATACGTTGGGGGCCCAAAACGTGTGCAACGCTCAAGCCTGGAAAGGTTCAATGTCCAACCCCAGCCGTAGGGGCCGTTTTTGCTCAGGCTCGAGTAGTTCAACGCTAGGCTCGGCGTAGCACCTCCGGTACCCGCAGGCACGCTGATGCCGTAGCTAAAGCTTGCTCCACCGGTAAACGTCTGGAGTTTGACGGCTTCCGGTGTCGCAATCAGCGGGCTATTGCGCGTCTGGGGTTCAAGCTCGTAAAGGCGATCGAGCCGGCGGGTTGGATCTTCCTGAGCCATCGCAGTGCTGGCCAGTACCAAGAGCAACGTAGTGAATAACCATTTCATAGTACGAAGAGTACATGCGCAGGCCTCATCTTAGCGCTAGATCTCAGTAAAAAATGATAATTCAACTATACGCGAAATTTCATGCAACTAACCGCTGTAAGCTATCGCGAGAAATGCGAATCGAAGCTGTGGAATTTTCGTCGCTACGCCCGAATGTGTTTCAGGACCGACCAATTAGTTGCGCTCATTGTGCATATAGAATAGTCCGAATGCGAACGCAACTTACTGGCACGCTCATCTTGGTCTACAGGTCGCTCCCATACATGATCCGCTCGTCATAGCTTGATTCCGTACGTTTATGTCGACCGTGTCACTTGATTTCTGCGTCTGTCCTACCGATACGACATATGCGGTGATGTTTAATGAGGTCGATCAAATCCTTCAACATACAGCGACTGCTGCGGGACTTTGACGGAGACCACGCTCGCTTCAGCGAATTGGCGCATAAGGTTCTTGGTGAACTACCGATGTACATGCCGCCAATCCGTGATGCGGTCGAAGCGGGTCGTTGGGTCCCTGTGGCTCACTGGGCTGGTTATCTGCAGAGCTTCTTCTCGAGCTTTCTTGCAGAGCGTGCTCGAGTGGCAGCGGAGGAGCTGTTATACGCAGCTCAGCGTATGCGCGCTGATGAGGTCTCTGCTGCGCTGCATACTCTTGAATCTGAGACGGACCAGTTCCTGACAGATCTTGCGTCTTCCATCCTCTAGACTGGATGTTGACCTTTTTAGTTCGAACCCAGGATCTTGCTGCGCGTTGACACTAACCACCGGCAAGCTTGACGGTGAATCCGCGGTCCTGAAGTGCGGCGACGATCTTGTCGCGGTGATCGCCCTGAATTTCGATGATCCCATCTTTAAGAGCGCCGCCGCTTCCGCAGAGCTGCTTGAGCTCCTTGGTTAGGTCTTTGAGTTCATCGGTTTTCAGCTGAATTCCCGAGATCGTCGTTACGGTCTTGCCGCCGCGTCCCGAGATCTCTCGGCGTACCCGGGCGATCCCATCCCCACTTGGAATAAAGCGAGCACCTCTGCACGCACATTTTGCTGCCGGGTTGCCGCAATTGGGGCAGGTACGACCTTGCTCGCTCGAATACACCAGCTTCGAATCGCTTCCGGTACGCTTCTTTGACATCGGCTTAACTTCGCTAGCGCAGAATGTCGAAACTGCGCTCGACAATCAGCTGATAACAGACGTACATCCCGATGGCGGGAAAGATCATCCAAATGATATTTGAGCCGCCAACAACACTCCAGACTGCTGCGCGCGAATGGCCTTCGTACCTGCGGTTAAACAAGTAGGTAAAGAAGTAGAGTCCCGTGCAGTAGAATTTTTGGTAGAAGAGCAACAGCCCCAGGATTCCAAGTACGAGCGGTGAAAAAATCTCTAGCGTCATGCCGAAAAGAAAGAGCAGCGATGGGATCAGTGTTGAGAATCCATTGCCCACATCGATCGCGAAGCCGAATGACTTTCTATCTGCATATGACGGATCGTACTTCGCATACTCGGCCCAGACATTCGACCAAAGCGCGGGTGTGAGGAGTTCTCCAAAACTCGCGGGTGCAAGAAAGAAACTCTTCCGGCGGGGTCGCGCTTCGCCGGGTTGGCGGTTCTGCCGTTCCTGATAGCGCGCTTCGAGTTGGTCGATGCAAAGGTAGAGTGAGATCTCTTGAAATGTGATCAACAAGTTGACCGCAAGAAAGAGAACCAGCGTTAGATGCCAAGCGCTCAGACTGCCGTGCATCTGTTGATGCAGGAACCCGAGTCCAGCCGTCCAAATCGCCAGCCAGATGATCGTCCAAACCCAAACCGGTTGTTTCACCTGTGTTCCCTTTATAACAACGTACAAATCCGTGGGCCGCAAGCTTCGTTGGCGCACGCTTGAATTGGTGCATAATACACAGAATGGGTAGGCAAACCGGTTTAGAACTCGTTGACCATCGCTACTACGGAGCGAACGGTCCGCCCCACGAATTCTGGACGGAGCTGCGCCGTGAGTCGCCGGTTCACCGATGTGTGGCGCGCAGGTATCCGCCGTTTTGGGCGATTACGAAGCATGAAGATATCTGTGCGATCTCCAAGGATCCTGAGCGGTTCCTGAGTTCGCACGGGATCGTCTTGCTCCGGGATGATGAGCCATCGGGGCGTGACGAAGGCATTGGTGCGCTGCGTACGATCATCGAGATGGATCCGCCGGAGCATCGTAGCTACCGCAAAGTGGCGAGTCCGTGGTTCACGCCACGGGCGATGCAGAAGATCGAAGAAACTGTCGCCGCGAGCGCGCGTGATTTGGTCGATCAACTCGCGGGTGAGGGGGAGTGTGACTTTGCGATCGACGTCGCGACCGCGCATCCGTTGAGAATCCTCTCTAAGGTTTTAGGTGTACCGCGCGAGTCGGAACCCAAGATTCTTGAGCTGACCAACCAACTCTTTGCGAAAGATGATCCGGAACTTCAACGACCCGGCGAGGATCGCGAGAAGGCGGTCCAGGAGATGGGGCTCGAAATTTTCAATCTGTTTTCAGGAATCATCGAAGATCGCCGAGCGAACCCCCAGGACGATCTCGCCAGCCTGCTCGCAAACGCTAAAGTGAACGGCGAACTCATGGGTCCAATGGAGACCTTTGGCTACTACCTCATCACATTCACCGCGGGTCATGACACGACCAAGAATGCTCTGGTAAACGGAATGAAAGCGCTGGTCGAGCATCCCGATGAGCTTGAAAAACTAAAGCGCGATCCGTCGCTCATCAACTCGGCGGTCGAAGAGATCGTGCGTTGGACCTCACCCGTCAACTACATGATGCGTACGGCAGCCGTCGATGTGGAGCTTCGAGGCCAGAAGATTGCGAAAGACGATCGAGTACTGTTGTTCTACGCTTCAGCAAATCGCGACGAAGAGGTATTTGACGCGCCTTTTGAGTTTCGCGTCGATCGCGATCCCAACCCGCACCTTGGTTTCGGCATCGGGGAGCACTTCTGCCTGGGATCTCACCTCGCGCGCCGCTCGCAGCGCGCATTGTTTTCCGAGCTGATTCGACGGCTCGAATGGGTCGAGCCTGCAGGGGAGCCACGCTGGATTCATTCAAGTTTCATTGTCGGATTGAAGAATTATCCGCTGCGCTATCGGATTCGCAAAGATGGGTAAGCTCGGGCGAGTTAGATGTTTGTAAAACTCGCACTCCGCGACGCCGGAATCCTTGGCATGACCGTGTTGCTCTGGTTCCTGTTTTCAGGGTATTCCGCGGGAAACGACTATCTCAGCGATTTTCTTGGCGTCGTCGTCGGCCTCGCAGTTGCGGCTTGCGCGTATCTTCTTCATGAATGGGGGCATGCTCTGGGCGGCTTAGCGACGCGGAGTGCTATCCATCCCGCTGCTTCATTGAAGAATATTTCACTCTTTAGCTTTGATTCGAAACGAAACTCACGAGCGCAGTTTGCGGTGATGAGTTTGTCGGGATTCGCCGTCACGGCGGCGGTGATTTATGCGCTCTACACTCAGCTACCCGATGAATTGCTTGCAACACGTGTCGCTCGGGGTGCGGCACTGATTTCTGCGGCGCTCACCGTCTTTCTCGAGGTTCCGATTCTGGTCATCGGGTTGGTCCGCGGAAAGATACCTCCTGTGGAGACTTTCGAAATAAGTCGGGTTGGAGCCGACGATCCGACTTGAACGGACGACCTGCTCATTACGAGTGAGCTGCTCTACCAGCTGAGCTACGTCGGCCCAGGTCCCGACTGGGATGGGCAGGTTAGCAAAACTCACGCATCTGCCCTAGCGGTGGACGATCCGCGGCTCCTTTGAGAGGATGCGGCCTTAGACGGGGAGCCTTAAATGCGCACTCGAGTGATCCTAACCGCCATTTTCAGTTTGATCGTGGGATTTGCGCCGCAGACCCAGGCGGTGGGACCGGCCGTGGATCATGCTACAGACCTGATTCTGATCCTGGATGCCAGCGGCTCGATGTGGGGGCAGATTCAGGGCGAAGCCAAGATCGATATCGCACGAAAGACGCTGAAAAAGCTGGTGACGGATCTCGAAGCGGGAACGACGCTTGGGATGGTGGCTTACGGGCATCGTCATGAGGGCGATTGCACGGATATCGAGACCGTCATCCCGATCGGCCCAATCGACAAAGCCAAGGTAAGCGAGACGATCGATCGCCTGAGCCCCAAGGGGAAGACACCAATTACGGCCTCGATTCTGGCTGCGCTCGATTCGATTAAGAGTCGTGATCGTGCCGCGACCGTCATTTTGGTGAGTGACGGAATTGAAACCTGCGGTGGTGATCCGTGTGCGACCGTTACGGCTGCGAAGAAGCAGGGCGTTGAGTTGGTCATGCACGTGGTGGGCTTTGATGTGGACAAAGCTGCGGCCTCACAGTTGGAATGCACCGCGAAAGCTGGCGGTGGCATGTACTTCGATGCGCACGACGCGGGAGAACTCGCCTCTGCGCTCGAGCGTGTAGTGAAAGTGCCGGAAACGAAACCTGAGCCTGGCCCGGCACGTCTATCCGTGAAAACTACCGTCGAAGGTAAGCCCCATGACTGCATGGTGAAGGTGTTTCGCACCGGGACGAAGGAAGCCATCGCGCATAGCCGCACCTATACCGGCGAAAAAACCAACCCACGGCTCTTCCCGTTGGAGGCAGGAACCTATGACATCGAAGTTACTGCATTATCGTTGAACGGCGATACAACGCAGCGGATCGATGGCGTGCTGATCGAGGACGGCCTGATAGAAAAGGCCGTTGATTTTAGTGTGGGCGAGATGGCAATTCATATCACAAGGAACGGCGCTCTCTCAGATGCCACGGTCAACGTCACGGTGACCGATGCCAAAGGTAGCGTCGCTGCGGGTCGTACCTACACATCGCCGAGTAGCAATCCGAAAATTTTCAGGATCACGCCAGGTAGCTATGTGGTTGTGGTGGGTTCTGTTGAGATCAAGAACGCGTCCAAGCATACTTTCGAAAATGTAGTGGTGAGGTCGGAGCAGCGCGTTGAGCGTAGCCACGATTTCAAGAGTGGAGAGATTTCGGTGGGTGCGGTGAAAGGTGATGAACTCATCGACGCGGTGGTCAAATTATACGATACCAACACGCGCGAAAGCGCTGGGGGTAGTCGAACTTATACCAGTGAGTCATCGAATCCGAGATCATTCGTGGTGACTCCGGGTACATACGAGGTAACGGTCAAGCCCATGAAAAAGTATGCCAAAGGAATCCGAACCTTTGAGATGGTTGTGGAAGCGGGCGGATCGGCAGAGCGGATTATTGATTTCGGTGCGCCGTAGATGGAGCTGCCGGAGGTTACGCGAAGAACTTTTCTGCGCCGATCGTGGATGACTTTAGGATCGTTGGGCGCGCTACCTCTGCTGGGAATTAGCTGCTCGGCGCCTGGAAATGTTCCAGCCGATTTGAAGTTCTTGAGCACTGGTGAATACACACTGTTTCAAGCGATCGTCGATGCATTTATACCCTCGGGTGGCGCGTTTGCACTCGGTGCTAAGGACGTGAAGCTAGCGCAACTCATGGATCAGGAGCTCGCGAAACTCGAGCCCGCATTGGTTCAAGGCTTAAAGGGCGGTCTGTTCTTTCTCGAATATCTCGCAGGTCCCTTGAATGGTTGCTGGGGTCGGATGAGTCGACTCAGTGACGAAGATCGCGTGGCTGTACTGGCGGCTTTGTCCCATTCGCGTTTCGCGCTGCTACGAGAATTGGTTGTTTCGTTGAAAGTGCTCTCTACGCTCACGTTCTACGATCGCCCTGAGGTTTGGCCGCAGATCGCATACGACGGCCCCTGGGTGAAGTCATGATCGTCGAAGGCCATGAACACACGAAGGAACTTACGCGAAGCGCGCATACGGTTGTTATTGGTTCGGGCTCGGGCGGCTCGGTGGTGGCGCATACGTTGGCGCAAGCGGGTGTCGAAACCGTGGTGCTGGAAGAGGGCGGCCACTTCGATCGTGGCGGTTTCACACAGCGCGAAGGGGAAATGCTCAAGAAGTTGTTTCGCAATGGAGCTCAGCAGTACACGACGGATGGCATGATCAACGTGCTGCAAGGCTCCTGTTTCGGTGGAAGTACCGTCATCAATATGGCGGATTGTGAGCCGATGACTGAATCGCTGCTCGCTCATTGGCGCGAAGAATTCCTTTTGACGTCGATGACCATGGACGCAATGGCGCCGTCGCTCGAGCGCGTGAGGGCGATGCTTCAGGTACAACAGATTCGGCCGGATCAGGTAAACCTCAACAACAGTCTCGTTCTACAAGGCGCGAAAAAACTGGGACATTCGACGGCCGTTTTTGAGCACAATCGAAAGGGCTGCATCGGGAGTGGCTATTGCTTGCTGGGTTGTGCCTACGACGCAAAGAAAGGGGCGCATCTCAACTATCTGCCGCGCGCAATCGACGCGGGAGTGACGGTGTACACGGATGCGCGCGTGGAAAGAATCGAAGTCGAGAGCGCGGAAAAAGTCTTCGTTCATGGTTCGATCCTCGAGCGTGGCGTGAGGATTGCGCGTCTACCGTTTAAGGTTGAAGCCCAGCGTGTGGTCATGGCAGCGGGTGCGGCGCATTCGCCGGCGATTCTTTGGGCATCGGGCTTGGGTGGAAAATTGCCGGCACTGGGTAAGAACCTAAGCTTGCAGCCGCAACTTGGAGTGATTGCAGACTACGGCGACGATACTGCGGTGACGATGTGGCGCGGGATTCCGCAGTCTGCTTATACGACAGCGTTTGATGATATTAGTCCTGAGAAAGGGTTGAGTGGTTATCGACTTGAAGGACTGAATAGTGGTGTCGCGCTCTTTGCAGCGAACCTTCCGGGTCTCGGTCATCCGCATAAGGCACAGATGTCGCGGCTAAAGCATCTCAGTTTCGGACTCGTTCTGGTTCCCGATCGACCGTCGGGCAAGCTGGATTGGAAACAGGATTCTGAGCGTGGATTCGCTACAGAGATCCACTACACGCCTCAAACGGAGTGGATCGAACGGCTGCGCAAGGGCATGAAACTCGCGGCTGAAATTCATTTTGCCGCAGGCGCGAAGGAAGTTTATTTCACCGCTGAAAATACGCCCTTGCTTAAGTCCGCAGACGATCTATCGAAGCTAGACGACTTCAAACTTTTAACGGGTTCCGCGCATTTGATCTCTGCGCATATCCAGGGAACCTGCCGCATGGGGTTGGATCCTAAATCCAGTGTTGTGGACCAAGACCATCGCGTACACGGATTTGAAAACCTCTACGTCGTGGACGCCTCGGTTCATCCCACCACGGCTTCGCCCCATACGATGATTCCGGTCATGACGCTGGCGGATCGCGCGGCACGAAGAATGTTGGATCGCTAAGGCTGAAAAAAACGGATCGCGGGGCCCGCTTCGAGGATCAGCGGCGATGCGCCTTCGAAAAGCTCGGCGTCAACGGTGTAGGGCACGGGTTCCTCGGTGTGGATCACTACGCGTTTGGCGCTGGCATGATCGATCCCATTGATGTGACTGGGCAGTTCAAGTCGCAGGCCCGGGAGGCGTAGCGCTATATCGAGTCCGCTCCAGCCCGTGGTCGCGAGATGAAATCGATCTGGCACATCGCCCGCCGTGGGCAGTATGCGAAAACCTAGCCCCACGTGTTGGACGCTGCCCGCGACGATGGTTGAGAACTCAGCCGTTTCCTGCAGTTTGCCATCGATTTCTAGGCGCGCGCTAAAACGCGAAAATACACGTTTACCCAACTTGCCACCGAAGAGCGCGGAACCCGCGCAATTGATGACTGCATCGAATGCGCCCCAAGCGCCGAGGCTTGTTTCCTTGTAGTAGTACTCGAGAAAGCGCGGGGCGACGCCATTGGCAAAGATCATTCCGGCGACTGTTGGGCCGTCGGGTCGGGTCACACAGATGGGGGAGCGAATCGTTTCGCTCACTTGATCTGGATTATGGGTCATATCGCGCAGCACGCGATCGGGTGGGTCTGCAACGCCGAGAGACCGGGGGACTGTATTGATGGTCCCGCCACCCGCGAAAATCAGCGCCGGAAGTCGGTCCGTAGGCCAGATCTCGAGCAATGTGGTGAGCGCGGCGCAGCCGCTGCCATCGCCACCCACGATGACCAGCGTTTCAATCCCCGCATTCCTAAACTCCTCGAGGGCGGGTGCGATCGCAGCCGCGTCGGAGGTCACGCGCAGCTGCTCCGCCGAGACGATCTCGCGCAGGCGCTCGACCAAGCCTGGGTCCTTAGAAACCCGGCCCGCCCGTGGATTGATCAGCACCCCGATTCGCTCTAATTCCAACATGGCGGGACAGGTTATCCCAGTTACATTGACCCACCAGATGGGCCTGTCGGAACGCAAAATTTGGTTGGATGGGGAGCTGGTCCCGTGGGGGCAGGCGACCATGCACGTGCTCTCGCAGTCAGCGCAGCGCGGCTCGTTGGTTTTTGACGTGATGCCCTGTTATTGGAACGGCCCAGAGGCGTTCATCCTCGGGCTGAAGGAACACGTCGCACGCTTCGAGAATTCCGCAAAACTCAGTGGCATGCAGTTGGCGCCGAGCGGTGCCGAAATCGTGAACGCGATTTCAGAAACGGTGCGCGCGAATCCTGAATGTCAGGTGGTCAAGATTAGCGCCTACTATCCAGGGATCGCGATGGATGTTTTAGCCATCGATCCTCACCCCGCGATCGCGATTGCCGCGTTTTCTATTCTCGATGTCATGAAGCCGTCGGGAGGTACGGTCGGTGCACCGGCCAAGCTACAGATCGCGGATCCCCGCAAGATGCCGCCGTGGGTGATGTCACCGCAAGCGAAACTTGCAGCAGGCTATCTCTATACTTCGATTGCCAAACGTATCGCGCGCGCCGATGGCTTCGATGACGTTTTGTTATTGGACGAGAAAGGGAACGTCGCCGAATCGTCAACCCAGAGTTTCTTTCTGGTGGCAGATGGCGCGCTGTTGACTGCGACGACAGACACGGTGCTGGCCGGAATTACGCGCCGCGTGGTGCTAGAACTCGCGAAAGATGAAGGCGTTCCGTTGCACGAAGGCGCGATCCCCGGTGAGAAACTTTGGTCTGCAGAAGAAGCATTCATGGCGGGGACTACCACGAATGTTTGGCCGGTCGGGAAGATCGATGACCGTAGCTTCGACCCGGTCCCGGGTCCGATTACCGCGCGGCTGAAGGATCGTTTTACCGCGATGACACTCGGGAATGACGCTGTATTCTCGAAACGCTGGATGCAGAAGGTCGGTTGACGATGAAAGCTCCGACAGGCGCGCGAATTCTCTCGGGTGTGAAGCCATCCGGTATATTGCATTTGGGCAATTTCTTCGGCGCGGTGCGGCAGCACATCGACCTGCAGGAAGAGAACGACGCGATCTATTTTATTGCGGACTATCATTCGCTCGATTCAGTTCGCGATGCCGCCGAGCGGCGTAAACTCAGCCTCGATATTGCGCTCGACTACCTCGCGTTTGGATTGGATCCGGAGCGTGCGATCCTATATCGACAGAGTGATCTCCCCGAGGTTGCCGAGCTGACTTGGATTCTAGGCACCGTGACGCCGATGGGTTTGCTTGAGCGTTGCCATGCTTACAAAGACCAAATGGCGCATGGGGGCAAGCCAGACTTCGGGCTCTTCGCTTATCCCGTGTTAATGGCCGCAGATATTTTGATCCACAGTGCGAACTTTGTTCCCGTGGGTCAGGACCAAAAACAGCATATCGAAGTCACGCGTGATATCGCGGTGAAGTTCAATACGACGTATGGCGACGTTCTTACCTTGCCGGAGCCATACATCTTGGAAGCGCTCGCAACCGTGCCCGGTACCGATGGTCGCAAGATGAGCAAGTCTTATAACAATACGATCGAAATGTTTGCGACGGCGAAACAGCTGAAGAAGCAGGTGATGGGAACGGTTACGGATTCCACACCGGTGGAAGATCCCAAAAACCCGGATGAGTCGAACTTATTCACACTTTGGAGTCTGTTTGCAACTGGCGCTGAGCAGCAGGAAATGGCCGACCGCTTTCGCGCAGGTGGCCTTGGTTATGGCGACGTGAAGAAAGATCTCTTGGAGCGGGTGATGGATTACTTCGCAGATGCCCGCACACGGCGCGAGAAGCTCGTGTCCGATTTGCCCAGCGTTGAGGCGATCCTCAAACGCGGGGCGGCGCGGGCACGAGATGCGGTTGCGCCACTGATGGATCGCGTGCGCCAGGCATCCGGCCTCGGGGCCTAGCGCTCAGGTATACTCGGCTCATGAGCATGGATCGACCGCAAGAATCGTATCGAGTGGCCATCATTGGCAGTGGTTTCTCGGGTATCGGGCTCGGCATGCTGCTGAAGCGTGCCGGCATCGATGACTTTGTGATTCTAGAGAAAGGGGATCGCGTCGGTGGAACCTGGCGTGAAAATACCTACCCCGGCGCTGCCTGCGACTCGCCGTCTTTCGCATACTGTTTTTCGTTTGAGCAGAAGGTCGATTGGTCGCGTAAGTGGGCTCCGCAACCCGAAATCCTTGCATACATCGAAAGCTGCGCAACAAAGTACGGACTACAGGCGAAAACCCGATTCAATACCGAAATTGCGAACGTGCGCTTTGAGGAAGCTTCTGGAACTTGGCACATTCAAACGGTGGACGGCGCTGAGATCCGCTCGCGCGTACTCGTGAGTGGGATGGGGCAGTTGAATCGCCCTGCGATGCCCGATATCGAAGGCCTTCAGAATTTTCGTGGCATATCGTTTCACTCCGCAGAGTGGAATCATGATTTCAAACTTGAGGGGAAGTCCGTTGGCGTGATTGGCAATGCGGCGAGCGCGATTCAGTTCGTTCCTGAAATCGCCAAAAAAGTCGCGCAGCTCTATGTGTTTCAACGCTCCGCCAATTGGATGGCACCCAAGCCGGATCGGGAGTACAGCGCCAGCGAGGTCGCGCGATTCAAACGCTATCCGTGGCTAGCGAAGCTGTATCGATGGTGGATCTGGTCGAGCTTTGAAGCGCGTTTCCCCGCATTTCGGCGCAATCGGTTTTTGAGTCGCTTGCTCGCGCGCGGTGCGGAACGATTGATGCAGCAGCAGGTTAAGGACCCGGAACTAAGGGCGGCGCTTGTGCCCGACTATCCCGTGGGTGCCAAGCGCATTCTGATTTCGAATGATTATTTTCCGGCGCTGCAGCGGCCCAATGTCGAACTGGTCACAGACCCGATCGCGCGCATCACGGAGAAGGGTGTTGTGACCGGAAGCGGACGCGAGGTGCTCGTCGATGGGTTGATTCTTTCAACAGGATTTCAGACGACGTCGTTCCTGGTACCCGTCGAAGTTCGTGGGCTGCATGAGCGCTCGCTAGCGGATGTTTGGCGTCACGGCGCCAAGGCGCATCTTGGACTTACGGTTTCAGGTTTCCCGAATTTTTTCATGATGTATGGACCGAACACGAATTTGGGACATAACTCGATTATCTTCATGCTCGAATGTCAGGCGAATTACATTGTTCAATGCGTCAAACACTTGGAACATACAGAAGCTAAGTACATGGATGTTCGTGATGAGGCGATGACTGCGTTCAACGAGAAACTAAACCGTGAACTTGACGAAACCGTCTGGGCGCATGTGGATCATAGCTGGTACAAGAACGCGGACGGCAAGATCACAAATAATTGGTACGGAACCACGACGCGTTACTGGTGGGATACCCGTCGCGTAGACTTTAGCCAGTACCGACTTAACCGTTAGTACTTACCTCGTGGAATGCGCGCTCGAGGATCGCGACCATCTCGTCGATGTCTTCACGCGTTGCGCAAAGCGGTGGAGCCAGCGCGACATTGTCCCAGAGTGCACGTGCGATCAGGCCGAGGTCCCAGCACTTATTCGCGACCGCGCTCGGAAACTTCATCGGGTGTCCGCCGACGGGGTCTTTGGTTCCGGGTTCGGTGCACTCTAACGCGGCCAACATACCGATCCCGCGAATGTCTGCAACGACGGGATGTCCGCCGAAGGTCTTTTCAAGTTTCTGCTTCAAGTAGCTACCGACGCTTGCGGCATTTTCAACCAAATGTTCACGCTCGATAATATCGAGATTCGCCATCGCGGCCGCACACGCGGTGGGATGATTGTTGTACGTGAGCCCGAACATGTAGGGCAGTCCCGGCGGGCTGTCGTCCTTGATGGTGCGGTAGACCTCATCGGTGATCGCGATGCCACCGAGGGGCAGATAACCGCTGGTAATGCCCTTCGCGAACGAAACGATGTCGGGAAAGATATTGAATGCGTCCATGCCAAACCAATGGCCCGTGCGTCCAAAACCCGTAATGACTTCGTCAAGGATCAGCAAAATATCGTGCCGCCGACAAATTTCCTGTAGCTGCAAGAAGTATTCTTTCGGTGGGACGATGATGCCACCCGTACCTTGTATGGGCTCGGCGATAACGGCTGCGATGGTTTCGGGACCTTCGCGTTGGATGGCTGCTTCGATGTCGTCAACGCAGGCCAACGCGCAATCCGGGTAGGTCTTGCCGAAGTCGCAACGAAAACAGTACGGGGCTGCCGTATGTACGTGCGTGGGTTCCGGCGCAGAAAACACATGGTATGCGGGTAGTGTCGTCGCGCTGGCGGCGCTGCGGGTAATGCCGTGGTACGCGTAGCGGCGCGAAATAATTTTCTGACGTTCGGGTCGCCTCTTCGCACCGTGATACAGCTTTGCGGTGCGAAACGCAGTTTCATTCGCATCCGAACCCCCGCTGGTAAACAGCAGATGTTCTAGTTCTCGGCCCTCGGGAAAGAGGTCCACCAGGCGTTTGGCCAAGCGGATCGGTGTCTCCGTGGAAAATTCGTAGAACGCGGGATAGTAGGGCACGTCGCGCATCTGCCGATGTACCGCATCCGCAATCTCATGCCGCCCGTGACCGACGTTGATATTGAACAGGCCTGAGAAGCCATCGATCACGCGACGACCGTCGGCCATCTCGAGGTGAATGCCCGACCCCCCGCGCACGATCCGTGGTCCGGTTTCCACGTATTTGCGGAATTCGGTGATCGGATGCATCAGGTGGGCGATGTCAAGTTCGCGAAGTGTGTCGAGATCCATTGGGTCCATCGGTTGGCCTCCATCGATTATCCCTATGATACCCTCGCGGCTCGCTCAGGAGGAAGTTATGCAGGTTGAAGGCAAAGCCGCGATTGTGACCGGGGGTGGCACCGGTGTTGGACGCGCTACCGCGCTCAAACTCGCAGCCCAAGGCTGCCAGGTGCTGATCAACTACAGCCGCTCGAAGGAAGACGCCGAAAAAACCGAGGCTGAACTCCGGGGGCTGGGTGTGAAGGCGGTCGCGATCCAAGCCGATGTGGCGGATGACGCGGCGTGCCGTCAGATGGCCGAGCGAGCCGTTCAGGAATTCGGCCGTCTCGATGTTGTGGTCAACAACGCGGGAACGACCGCCTTCGTTCCGCACGGCGATCTCGAGGGTATGAAGATCGAAGACTGGGAACGTCTGTATCGCGTGAACGTCATCGGCCCGTTCCAGGTTGTTCGCGCGGCACGCAGCGCACTGGAAGCTTCGGGTAATGCAGCTGTGGTGAATGTATCCAGTGTTGCGGGTATTTCTGGCATGGGAAGTTCGGTCGCGTACTGCGCATCTAAGGCTGCGCTGAATAACCTGACGGTTACGCTGGCGCGTGCACTGGGGCCATCGATTCGTGTGAATGCGGTTGCGCCGGGGGCCATTACCGGGCGCTGGCTCGAGGGTGGACTCGGCGAAGGCTACGATGCCGTCATGGGTGCGATTGCCGGCGGTGTACCGCTTGGAAAAGTATGTACACCCGAGGATGTCGCCGACGCGATCCTTTCCATGATCACGGGCTCAGACCTTGTGACCGGACAGGTGCTCGCCGTGGACGGTGGCATGCTGATCAAGGCGTAGCGGAAGGCTGCTGCTTCGCTGACTTTGTGATTTGCTGGGCAAATGTTTTGGGATCGTCCGTCGGCAACTCGCAAACCTTGTTTTCGCAGACGTAAGCCGTGGTCTTGCCGGCGATGGCGCGTTTTTCTTTAAGCAGCGGAATGCGCGACTCAAGTTGTTTGGCTTCGGCTTCACTGGCGAAAACGAGAATGCGGTTGGGGAGGAAGACGCGGCGAAGTTCCTCGAGGAAGGGTTCGGCTTCTTCGCGCTTATGCGGCGTAACGATCATAATTTCTTTCGGTGTATCGAAGAGGAAGTCGAGTGCATCAAGCATGCGCCCCACGGAGCTGGGGCCGGCTTCTAGGACGGGTGCGAACGCGCGCAATGTCATTTCGGCGCGGTCGGCATAGGCGGCATTGCTCGTCATCAGATGGAGACGCTGTAGATTAAGCGCAGCGATGGAATTACCGCTCGGCCGCGCGGAATCATGGCTGGGCTTCGTACGCGCGATCAACAGCTCGCCGTCTGCTGGTGTCATCCAATAACCGCCGCCGTTTTCGTCGAAGAAGCGCTCGTCCTGTTGACCTTGCACCCGAATTGCGGCGTCCAAAAATTCGGCCTCGCCGTTGGCTTCGAAGACATCCAAGAGTCCAGCGATCAAGAAGCTATGATCGTCAAGCAAGCCGATGCCGTGCGCCTCGCCACCGCGAACGTAACGTGCGAGCCGTCCCTTCGTTTGTCCATGCTTCAGAATCGTGCGCGCAGCACGAGCAGCGCTATCGATGAATTTCTGTTCGCGCATGGCGGCACCCGCGCGCGCATGAGCGCTGATCATCAGTCCATTCCAGGCCACGATCTGTTTCTCGTCCCGAAGTGGTGGAATGCGTTTGGAGCGCGTTTCGCGCAGCCGCTCGCGAATCACCGATAGGCTGCTCGCAGTATTGCCACTGTGCTTGGCTTCCAACTTTTTCGGTGTCGCGTCGCGCCGAAGGATGTACTTGCCTTCGAAATTGGGCACGCCCCCGATTCCGTAGGCGTCGAGGGCGAGGGGGGCGAGCTCCGGCCCCACGGCAGCACGGATTTGGTCCGCCGTCCAAACGAAGAAGGTGCCTTCTTCGCCTTCACTGTCGGCGTCGGTGGCGGAGTAAAACGTACCTTCGGGCGCCGTCATTTCGCGCTGCACGTATTCAAGAACATCCCGTGCCACGCCCACGTATGCACCCTCGCGCGTCACTTGCGCGGCCTCGACATACGCGGTCACGAGCAATGCATTGTCGTAAAGCATCTTTTCGAAATGCGGCACGGTCCAGCTGGGTTCGGTGGAGTAGCGATGAAAGCCGCCTCCGATATGATCGTAGAGTCCCCCGCGGCGCATCGCATCCAGCGTTCGCGTGGCCATCTTGAGCAACTCGGCATCTCCACTACGTCGATGGGCCCGCAGAAGGATCGGAATCGGCAGGCTCGAAGGAAACTTGGTGCGACCGCGCAGGCCGCCATTCTGAGCATCGAACTGTGAGCGATACTGCTTCACCGCGGTCTCAATCATTTGGGGACCCAATGCACCAAACGTCGATGTCGGTGCGAGCGAGGCTTCAAGCGACTGTCGGAGTTCGCGTCCTGCCCCGGCGACACGCGCGGGGTCGCTGTCGTAAATCTCGCGTAAACGCGTCAATAGAGTGAGGAATCCGGGCCGGTCCCCGCGTCCGCCGTCTCGCGCGGGGAAATATGTGCCGCCGTAGAAGGGTTCGCGATCGGATGTCAGCCAGACCGTCATCGGCCAACCGCCCCCGCCCGTCAGCGCGCGTACGGCCGACATATAGACTTCATCGATGTCGGGACGTTCCTCTCGATCGACTTTGATCGCGATGTAGTTGCGATTCAGGTACTCGGCGATCTCGAGATCTTCGAACGATTCCTCTTCCATCACGTGACACCAGTGGCAGGTCGAATATCCAATACTGAGCAGCACGGGTCGATTCAGTTTCTTGGCTGCGGCAAAGGCTTCTTCGCCCCAGGGATACCAATTCACCGGGTTATTGCTGTGCTGAAGCAGGTACGGGCTCTTCTGGAGGATGAGCCGATTGGTGAAACGCGGGCTTCCATCTTTTTTACGATGGCGGGTGCGTACCGGATCACTCGCAGCGCGAGCTGCGTGCGCGCGTGCAAAGGCCTTGCGCAATTCGCCCGAGATCTCAGGTGCGCCTGGTGATGGATCCGCGTGCAAACCGCCGGGCGCGGAAAGTAAGCTGGCAGCCAATGCGAGCGCGCAAATAATTACACGCAAGCCGAGTCTTAAAGATCCAGCGCGTCGACCGGGGTTGCGGATGGGTCTTCTGCCTCGCGCGCAGCATCGGGATCAGGTGGCGGGCCGCCGAGCACTTTGGGTTCAGGCGCCGGTGGTGCCAAGACGCTCGGATCGTAGTAATAGCGTTCGGCAACGATCTTGCCATTTCGCGTTTCGTGGACCGCCAACTCCTGGAGCGACGCTTTACGGCCATCGGTGAAATGCACCAGCGCGTCCCATTCGATTGCGATGGTGTCTCCGCTCACGAAAAGATTTCGAAGCTTCCAAACCGTGTGATTCTGGACGGATTCCCAGAACTCAAGCTTCTCCTGTAGACCCTGTAACCCCTTGGCTTCGCCGTTGGGCCCGGGCTCAATCGAGATCGCGTTCTCCGCGTAGAAGTCCTCGATTTTATAGTTGGCAGCATTCACCGTGATTTCGATGATGCGTTCGGCGAGTGCCTCCGCGGCTGAGATCTTGGGCACTACGGGCTTTTTCGCGGTGGCGGCGGGCTTGGCCGCCTTGGCGGTGGGCGCCTTCTTAGCCACAGCCTTTTTCTTGGTCGCTGCAGCCTTGGGTGCCTTCTTGGCCACCTTCTTGGTTGCTGTCTTTCGGCCGGTTGATTTCGCGGCCTTTGCCTTCTTACGCGCTGCCATCGCCATCCCCTCCACAGAATCGCTGAAGAGGCATACTAGCAGGCAGATGACTGTCGCAGTAGCGAATCCGCAAGATCTTCGTTTGGCCATCGTCGGCTTCGGCCGGGCCGGGCAGGCTCGAGCGCGTGCGATCGAGGCACTTTCGGGCGTCGCGCTTGCTGGCGTGGTGAGGCGCGAGCCCGGGGCGGCGGACTTGGCTTCGATGCTGGCCGAGCCGACGCTGGACGCTGTGCTGGTCTGTACACCCAATCTGCTCCATGCCGAAACTGTGGCCCGCTGTCTGGACGCTGGAAAGCATGTAGCCGTGGAGTTTCCGCTCGCGGCTTCGAGGGCAGAAGCGGAGGTGCTCTTCGAGCGCGCGCGGACTGGCGATCGGGTGCTTCACGTCGAACATATTGAGTTGCTCTCGCCCAGCCAGCTCGAACAACGGGGCCAGGTAGCACGCATGGGCACGTTGCGGTCCGGCTGCCTGCGCTTTACGGGGGGTAGCAAGGGGTGGATTGGCGACACCTCGCTGGCCGGATCCCCGGCGCTTCGGGCGATCGCACGCCTACACCGCTTGGTGGACCTTTTTGGCAAGGCCGAAGTGACGGACGCAGATTTGAAATCCGACGGTTCCGAGTATCAGCTCCAGGTGGAGCTGCGTTTCCTTTCGGGGGGTACCGCGATCCTGGAAGAACAGCGAGGCCCGGATGTTTCGAGAAGCACAGATTGGGACTTTGAATGCGCGCGCGGTGCGCTTGGTAATCCCGAAGCCGCGAACTCCAAAGGGTTGTTCCAGCAGGATCTCGAGGTTTTTCTGGGGCGTATTCAGGGAACGCAGCAATCGTATGTTGACGACGTACGCGTGCTTCACGTTCTTGAATTGGTGGAAGCGATCGAGCGGCTAACGCAAGCCGAGTAAGGTCTGCAGCTCCAGATGATCATGTACCACGTGATTGGCGTCAGGCAGATCGGCTGGATCGTCGAGCTGCTCCTTGATGCGGATTGTGCTCATTCCAACGCGTTGCCCACCCAGGATATCGGTCGCGAGTCGGTCGCCCACGTGCGCGGACTTGCAAGGGTCAACGCCTAACGCGCTGAGGGCCGAGTGAAACGCGCGGATGTTCGGCTTGGGAATACCGGTTTCATTTGAAAAAATCTGAACCTCTAGATGTTTCAACAGGCCGTGACGATCGAGGATTTCTCTCACGACGTAACCGGGACTGAAACCGGTATCGCAAATCAGCGCGATTCGCGTGCCCTGCCTTGCCAGCGCTTCCAGGGTTTCGGCGGCGCCTGCGAGCGGCACGATTTCCTGCTGGAGCGATGCTGAACCCAGGGTATGACCGAGTTTCCATCGCCGCTCCGGCCGGTCGAGATCCAATGCCTGCAGGGCCCATGTCGCCATATCGAAACTATCGGTGACGCGACCTTGCGCTGCGAACGCCCAATGGCGATCCCAGCCCCGTGCGAGTATCGCGGCGGCTTCCGCCTCATCGATGTCGCGTCCGTAGTGTTGGGCTGCTTCGGCGAAGATCGCAGCGCGTGCTCGCTTGCCTGCGGATCCGTCCACCTCGTAGATCAACGTGCCCCAACAATCAAACGTCACAGAGTCAAAAGTCGCGGTCGTATCGAGGATTGGGTCCGTAGAAGTCGACATCGTGGCGGCAGAGTATATGCTACGCGCGGTGAAACACCTGATGTACGGCTTTGCCGTGGTGATGGCCGGATTGTTTCTTGGCTGCCAATCCGGTTCCGACTCGACTTCGGAGGCGGGTTTCAAGGTTGCGCTCGCGACCCCGGGATCGATCCGCGATGCCGGCTGGAACCAAAGTGCCTATGAGGGGCTGCTCCGTATCGAAAAGGAACTCGGTGCTGAAATCGCCCACCAGGAAACTCGAACGCCTCAGGATTTTGAGGCGGCTTTCCGGGATTTTGCGGCGCGTGGATTCGACTTGGTTTTCGGTCATGGTTTCGAATATCAGGATGCAGCGGCCAAGGTAGGACGTAAGTTTCCCGACACGGTCTTTATCACCACCAGCGGTAATACGATTCGGCCGAACGTGTCGCCCATCGTATTCGAGCTCGAACAGGCGACCTATGTGCTCGGGTTCGTCGCGGGCTCGATTTCGAGACGCGCGAAGATCGGTGCGATCGGCGGGATCAAAATACCATCGGTGGAGAGCACGTTTCTCGCGTTCCGCGAGGGAGCCAAACGTGCGCCAAGGCGGGTGAATTACAGAAGTTCATACATTGGTAACTGGACCGATGTTGCAGCCGCGCGAGAAGCGACCCTGGCGCAGATCGCTGAAGGTGTCGATGTGTTGATTCACAACGCGAACGAAGCCGCGCACGGATTCTTTCAAGCTGCAAAAGAATCGGACGGCGTTTTGGTCTTTGGCACAAATCGAAATCAGAACGATTTGGCCCCGCAGTCCGTGCTGGCCTCGGCGATATTGGATATTCCGCGGGCGCTGCTCCTGGTGGCGCGCGAAGTGGAGAGCGAACAGTTCTGGTCGCGCTCGATTCGTTTTGGATTGCGTGACGATGTCGTTAAAGTTGACTGGAACGAGGCACTGGCTGCAGAGCTTCCCGCAGGTGTTCGAGACGCAGCGGACGCGCTCGCAAAAGAAATTCGGCAGGGTACGGTGCAGGTGCCACGCGGTAATTTCTGATCACCGTATGTGATGCAGCACGTCGAGCTCCGAAACATTGAAAAGCGTTTTGGGTCGACGCACGCGCTCCGGAGCGCGAATCTCGAACTTCGGCGCGGAGAGATCCATGCGCTGCTCGGAGAAAACGGCGCAGGCAAAACCAGCTTAGTTCGGGTGCTTTTCGGCATGATCCAACCGGACGCCGGCGAGATCCTGCTGGATGGCATGCCAGCACAGATCGAGAGCCCCGCGGACGCACTCGACAAGGGAATCGCGTTGGTGCATCAGCACTCGCTCTTGGTGCCTGCGTTCACGGTTGCCGAGAATCTACTTCTTGGGGATCGCGATGCGTTCTTCTTAAGTCCCTCGAAGCGCGATCAACGTGCCGCGGATTGGCTTGAACGTTACGGGTTTTACCTGGATCCAAAGACGCGCGTGGAAACGCTGAGCGTCGCCAAGCAACAGCGCTTGATGATTGTGCGAGCGCTTTCGCGCCAGGTGAATTTATTGATCTTGGATGAGCCGACAGCCGTTTTGGCTCCGTCCGAAGTGGAAGAGCTGATGCGGTTACTCGATCGCCTGCGCGGTGAAGGCATGAGCGTCGTCTTCATTTCGCACAAGATGGAGGAGATCAGCAGTCTCTGTGACCGGGTCACGCTACTTCGTGGCGGTGAAACGGTGCTCTCGCAACCGCTCGCGGATTTGAACGTGCGTGATCTAGCTCAAGCGTTGCTTGGAACCGATCCACCACCGCCTCTCCAACCGCCCCGTAGTACGCCGGGAGAACTCGCGCTCCGTCTTGATGATCTTCGTGCGCCGGGTTTGCAGTTATCGCTCGAACTTCGCAGGGGTGAAATTCTCGGCATCGCCGGTATTGATGGTAACGGACAGGACGTGCTGGAAGAGATTCTGGCTGGTCTGTGCGTGCCCGAGAAGGGTCGTCTCGAGTTGGCAGCACCCCCAGTGGGCATCCTTCCCGGAGATCGAGAGCGAAGTGGTTTTATCGCGGAGTTAAGCTTGGCAGAAAACCTTGCGCTCTCCCATGCTGCGGAACCACATAATTCGCCGTTGTATCGCTCGGCACTTGGAATGCACTGGTTGTTGAGTCAAAAACTCGAACGTGCGACACGCGCCGCGATTACGCGTCATCAGATTAAGGGAAGCGCTCGGGATTTAGCGGGCGATCTCTCGGGAGGGAATCAGCAGAAACTCTGTGTCGCACGCGCGCTTGGCTCGAACCCGCAGGTTCTGGTTGCCATCAACCCGACGCGCGGTCTTGATCTAAAGTCTACTCGTGAACTTCGCAACGAGCTGCGTGCGCACGCGGAAGCGGGCGGGGCGGTATTGTTGATTTCCACGGATTTGGATGAAGTGCTTGAAATCTCTACCCGGGTCGAAGTTCTATTCCGAGGTGCGTTGTCTCCCTTGGATTCGGCTGAACCCAGCCGCGAACGCATAGGCGCATTGATGCTCGGCGGAACCGGGTCATGAGAGCGCGCAGCGCGATAGCACCGCTGATGGCTGTGTTGGGCGCGCTGCTTGCGCTGGCCTGCATGCTGCTTTTGCTCGGACACGACCCGTGGGCTGCAACACTGGCGTTGGTCGATGGTGCGTTCGGGAATCGACACGCGGTCGAAACGACGTTGCTGCGAACCGGACCCTTGTTGTTGATTGGGCTTGCGGTGGCGCTCTCCTTTCGTGCGGGTATTTGGAATATCGGTGGTGAGGGTCAGCTCTACATTGGCGCGCTCGTGGCGACCACGGTAGCGACGAAGCTGACCTCGGTACTGCCGCTTGTCCTCATCGCGGGCATGCTCGGTGGTGCACTCTGGTCGGGTTTGGCGGCGCTACTTCGTGCTCACCGCGGCGTGTCAGAGGTCTTGTCGACAATATTATTGAATTTCATTGCGGTTCTACTGGTTTCGTACGCGGTACAGGGACCGCTGCAAGAAGTGCGTGGCACCTATCCGCAGACGGACGCGCTGCCGAGTGCCGCCATGCTGGGTGTGATTCCGGGTTTCCAGCGCGTGCATTGGGGCTTGGCCGGCACGTTGGTGCTCGCCTTGTTTGCGTGGCGGTTTCTGTTCTACAGCGCGGCCGGACTGCGGTTGCGTGCGATTGGATTCGCGCCGCGCGTCGCCGAATACGCCCGGGTACGAATCTCGCGCGAGATTTATCAGGTGTTTATTTTGGCCGGTATGCTCGCAGGACTCGCCGGCGCGCTCGAGGTGACCGGTGTGACGGGACGCCTGTTTCGAGACCTTTCTGCAGGTTACGGTTTTACCGCGATCGCAGTTGCGATGTTGGCGCGTCTGCATCCGCTCGCTGTGGTGCCGGCGGCGTTATTTTTTGCGGGTTTGGATACCGGTGCCGCTGCGATGCAGCGTGTCGCTGCAGTCCCCGCAGTTACTGTTCGAATTGTCGAAGCGTTGGTGATCCTATTCTCGATTGGCTTCGCGTTACCCAGGCGGAAAGCCTAGATGGACGGTCTATCGCTCGCATTTCTGATCACGGTGTTACGCGTTGCACTGCCGCTTGGTTATGCCGCTTTGGGGGAACTTGTCGCAGAACGCGCCGGTGTGTTGAATATCGGCGTCGAAGGCATGATGTTGGTCGGGGCATTCGCCGCGTACCATATAGGAGTCGCGACGGATTCGGTGCTGATTGCGATGGTGTTCGCGATTTTAGCCAGTGTGCTGTTGTCGGCTTGCTTTGCGTTTTTCGTGATCGTACGTGTTGCGGACCCGATCGTCTGCGGCGCCGCGTTAAATATTCTCGCATTGGGTGTGACGGGTACGTTGCACCGCACGCTCGCAGGTCGAATGAATGCTGCCACCGTCGCGCCTCAAGCGGATGGGATGATGCTTATTCTCATCTTCGCTTTGGTCGCGATTGGAATCGTCGTACTTCTGCGTACCACGCGTGCAGGTTTGACGTTGCGCGCAGTGGGTGAGTCTGCACAAGCTGCGTACGCTCAGGGCATTCCGGTCAAAAAAGTGCGCTGGAACGGCATACTTTTTGGGGGCGCGATGGCCGGGTTGGCCGGTGCGTCGCTGGTGCTGTGGGTGTCCGATACATTCGTAGAGGGCATGACGAACGGTCGCGGGTTTGTCGCGCTCGTATTGGTACTTTTTGGCGGTTACCGCGTCGGGCGCATGACCGTCGGTGCATTGGTTTTTGGACTCGCGACCGCGCTGCAGTTTCGACTGCAAGCACTCGGTTTTGAGATCCCATACGATTTACTGCTGATGCTCCCCTACGTATTGACGCTCGCCGTCTTGGTCTTTCTCGGCGATCGGGTCAAAGGTCCAGCAGATTTGGCGCGACCGTTTTACGGTTGATCTTTTCTTGGCCGTCCTAGTTGGAACCGTAGTCGGCTAAGCGTGCCCGCAAGCGATCGAGACTGTCTTCGAGTCCACCCGGGCGTGAACTGCGCAGCCATGCATCGCGCTGATGGTGAATGCAATCCATCAGATCCGTTCGCATCTCTTCCAATGGCAGGCCGCTACCGAGCTTGGCGAGTTCGATTCGCCGCAAGGCATGCTTTGCGAGTCGAACGGCCTGGATGACTTCGGGATCGTCGAGCTCATCTTGAATCGACGCGAGCTCATCCATCGTATTCTGGAGTCGCGTCTCATCGATTTCACCGATGATCTTCCACTTGGCATCGAGTGGTTGGCGAAGCGCGATACCGAGCACGGTCGCGTTACCTGCCAATAGACCCGTACTCTCGTATACCCTTCCGAGTCGAAGCAGCTTTGGATCGACGTAATCCTCCAGTACCAAATCCCGATTGGAGTCAACGCACCAACTGACCGCGGCGCCGTACGTTAACCCCGGCTGGCTAATGGCATACGGTTGATGATGCCCGTAGTCGCCCCAGTCCGTGATCAAGTAGCCACCCGCACCGTTTGCAACGCCTTGCTTCGCAGCATCGAGCAAGTTGCCGAGTGCGTTTGGCAAGCGTCCGATCAAACTATTCCATGATGACGTGCCGGGGCAGACAAAGAATGGAACGCCGGCCTCTGCAAAAAGCGGCGCGCGCGCTGAGAAGCCGGGGTCGAGGGCGTTGGGTGCTTCATACCACCAAGCCAATGCGGTCAGTTTTTCTTTGGGCAGGTCGCGAATCAACGCCCGCTGCTCGAGCACGATATCGCCCCAAAACTGAACTTCGTGATCCTTCTGCTGGAGCGACTGTACGATCTGCATCAGAAAATCGAAATAGACGCGGCCCCGTCCTTGTTTGTTGCAGGCTGCCGCGCTGCGGCCGCAACCGAGTTCAAAGGTCTCGTCACAACCGATGTTGATTTTTGGGCTTTCAAAGCACGGCAAGAGTTCTGTGTATAACCCTTGTAAGAACCGGGATGTTTCCTGGCTGGGATAGAGGCAGGCGGGCTGGTCTGCGTCAGGTTGTTCCGCGAGGCCTCGATAGGTCTCATGTCGCAACCAACGCTCCATATGTCCGAAACTGTTTTGGTTGGCGACGAGTTCGATCCCACGCTCGCGACATCGTTTGTCGAGTTTCCGGATTTCATCGGCCGTCATGGGCGAGGCGTCCTGCCAGACGGCTTCGTGCTGCGAGTAGGCAAAGGTGTGCTCGGTGTAGAGCTGGAGCTGATTGATGCGAAGTCGCGCGAGACGATCGATCAACGCATCCAGCGTTCGCATCGTGGGTACGCGATCTCGACTGATGTCGAGCATGTATCCGCGCACGGGAAAGTCCGGCCAGTCACGGATCCGCAGACAGGGGAGTTCACCGGGATGCTGCTCTTGGAGTTGTTCCAACGTGCCCTGCGCATAGCGTAAGCCCGCGTCGTCTTCGGCGAAAATTTTGATGCCAGAACGCCGAATTTCAAGTCGGTAACCCTGTTCTGGCAATGTAGGGTCGTTCAGGACTTCGGTTCGGTACACGGCGTCGCCGGTGGCCGTACCTTTGATCAATTCCAGCTCTCGTGGCTGAGGTAGAAGATGGAGTGGTTTCAATGGGTCGCTTAGATCGAATACGGCCAGATTGCGTTTGCGACCAAGCCAAGCGCGAAAAAGAGCCCCGCTTGCCGCGTTAACACAAAAGCCGTGGCTACGTACCAGAGGGGCCAGACGGGATAATTTTCGGGTGGCGCATCGGGTGGCGGTTTCGAAAAAACTCCCATGACTTGAACGGCCCGCGGTATCGAGAGGAAGACGAGCAGTGTCCACACACCATAAATCCCGGTGGCGACCAACCCCAGAATCGAGAGGTAGAAGCCGACGATTAAAGCTTGGGCCACGCGCCGCGAAAGATCTTTGCCGAGAATGACTGGCAAGGTATGGATGTTTTTCGCGGAATCGGAGTCGAATTTGTCGATGTGTTTGCCGAAGAGCACGGTCATCACCAATAGACCGTAGGGTAGGGACGCGGTCCAAACCCAAAAGGGTAATACGCCCGTCGTAACAAAATAGGTGCCTGCAACCATCAACGGACCCCAGACCACGAATACGCTGGGCTCGCCGAGGCCGCGATGTTTGAGCTTGAGCGGCGGTGCAACGTAGAAAACGGAAATCGCTAGACCGGTGATGGCAAAAGCGGGAACCATCCAACCGCGTTCAGCTGTAAGGTAGAGGGCGATCGCAATATCTACGACGTTCACTGCGAGAATCGCGCTCACCAAGCCACGTTTGGAGATCATTCCCGAAAGAATGGGGTGGGGTGCGTATTGCGCGCGTGCGTAATCGGGCGTGTCGACACCACCCTCTAAATCGAAGTAGTCGTTGATCATATTGTTTGCCGCGTGTGCGAGCAGCAATCCAATCACGCAGAGGCTCCACAGGCCCAAATGTGCCTGACCGCTCGGTATCGCGAGCAGGCCACCGATGGCGGCGGAAAAAAACGTCATCGGTAGTACGGATGCACGCGTGATGAGTAGCCATCGCGAGACGGGGTCGGGTGTCACACCCTCCGGCAAATTCGTCGTCTGCATCGCCTCGAGCCAATTCGCGAGCACGGACATCTCTTTCTCCTTCCGCTTCGGGCCGGTAGGATAACCTTCTTGTTCGAAAGTAGGGGATTCGATGGGACGGCGCGGCGTTGAAGCCGCTCTTTGAACTCGACTTTCTGGGCTTGGAACTCGGTCGGCCCGGCGCGATGTTCTTCGGCCGGATTCCCCAGGAGATCAGGCGACGCTTCCCACTCACGGCCGACTAACTAACTGCGTTCGAGCAATTGCACAAAGAGGTTTGCCATTTGCTCGACCTGTCGGGTATCGACCCACTCGCGGCTGGTATGTGCCTGTTCAATCGAGCCCGGTCCCCAAACAATTCCCGGAACACCCGCCGCCCCGTAGGAGCCGGCGTCCGTACCAAAAGCTGCAATCGTGGTCGCGGTATCGAGCCGATTGGCCGCGAGCAGGTCCTGGCACATCCGCACGCACGCCTCTGCTTCGTCTGTCTCCAAAGCGTCTTTCATCGCTTCACAGGATTCGATTTCAATCTTCTCCACCTGGCTGCGCGCGATCACGTCCCGAAGTTCCGCTGCGATGCTCTTCGCATCCTCTCCGGGCAAGGTCCGACGATCCAAAACGAGCCATGCTTGATCGGGCACGATATTGGGCGCTGCGCCACCCCCCATGAGGCCGACGGAAAGCGTTCCTGGCCCAAGCTTTGAGTCTGGCTGTGCGGCGAGTGACTCGTTGACGCGCTCGAGTTCAATCACCACGCGTGCCAGGTCGACCAGCGCATTGCGCCCGTTTTCGGGCATGGAGCTATGACACGCCCGACCGTGAGCACGAAGTCGCGCATGAACAATGCCCTTGTGACGATTTACAATACGCAAGTTCGTGGGCTCGGTTGCAATGACCCAGTCGGGCGGTCTGTCGGAGAGGTGACGAATCACTTCACCGATCCCCTTGCTACCGAGTTCTTCGTCGGACTCGCCCACGATGATCAAATTGCGACGTAGTGAACCGCGTTGCAGCACCTTTTCAACGGCTTCCATCAATGCCGCCATGCCACCCTTGGTATCGCAGGAGCCGCGTCCGTAGAGGCGTTCGCCATCGATCACTGGGTCAAACGGATCGATCTCCATGCCGTCGACGGGCACAGTGTCGAGATGCGACGCGACGAGCAAAGTTTCGGTAGCGCCGGGTACTCGTATCTCTGCAACCACGGAAGGACGATTGTCGTCGCCAACCAATTCCGCATCGAGACTCAGTCGACGCAGTTGTTCGCACAGATGGTCCGCGTAGCGCTTTTCACCGATGATCGTGGGATCTCCGTCGTCGCGATCCATCGGGTTTACCGACGGGATCGCGATGTAGTCGCGGAGATGACGAATGCTGGGCGAGTCGGACAAAGTGACCTCTACTTGCCCGCGAGCGTCGCGTGGCCACCGTCACAGTACGGTTGGTTCGCGGTGCGTTTACAGGTGCAAAGTGCGGCTTTCTTGGCCACCGCAACTTCGATTTCTTTGGGCGTGAACTCGGAACCCGCGTGAGAGCCGTCGCAAAACGGTTGATTCCTCGAACGTCCACACGAACACCAATAGTATTTCTGACCCGCCTCTAGCTCGACTAGAATGGGCGCGCGACCGCCTATTTCCGGTTCCATCGGATTCCCCCTCTATATAGGACCGTTTTGGAAACTGCCACGGTGCATCTTAGTATAAACAGCACCTCCAAAGATCTTTGGCGCCATTTGACAGCTTTCGTCATGTGATTAGCGTTCGCGGATACCTGATGACCGGTCGTTTGGACCGGAGAGAAAAAGGAGAACGCTCATGGCACTGTTGACACTTCGCAGAGAACTCGAGCCCTTTGGCGCGTTTGCAAAGCTACAGCAGGAGCTCGGGCAGGTGTTCGAGAATCCACTGAGTCTTTCTAGCGAGCGTCGAAATGGCAATCCGCCGGTTAGCGTATTCGAAGATGAGGATACACTAACGGTTGAATTTGAAATTCCGGGGGTTCCTGCAGAAAACGTAAGTATTGAGAATCGCGGACAAACACTCGTTGTATCTGGCAAGCGTGAACCCAATGTTCCGAGTGGTGCGAAAGCACATCGAGAGGAACATTGGTTCGGGGAGTTTTCACGCACACTCGAACTGCCAGCTCATTTCGATCCGTCGAATGCGACGGCTGAGCATCGAAATGGCGTGCTGAGTATCCGTGTTCCAAAGCGTGAAGAAGCGAAGCCGCGGCTCATCGAAGTGAAGACTTCGTAACCCGTAAGGAATTGAGATTAGGACGGGTCGTGTTGTTCCTCTAGCCACTTGAGATAGAGGGACACGCCTTCCTCAACGCTGCGAAACGGCGCGTCGTAGCCAGCGCTGCGAAGCGCGTCTATATCGGCCTCGGTGTAACTTTGATATTGGCCGCGGAGCTGATCGGGAAACGGAATGTACTCAATCTCGCCGCGTCCATGATGCCCGATCACCGCATTGGCGACATCGTTGAAGGTTTGAGCGCGACCCGTGCCGACGTTGAATATGCCGCTTATGTCCCCGTGTTCCATGAACCAGAGATTTACCGCAACGACGTCTCCAACCCAAACGAAATCGCGGAGCTGCTCACCGTTTTCATAGCCATCGGAGCCCTCGAAGAGGCGAACTTTATCTGAGCGCTTGAGTTGCTGTTGCAATTTGTACGCAACGCTCGCCATATCGCCCTTATGCGCTTCGCGGGGGCCGTAGACGTTGAAGTAGCGCAATCCGACGACTTGGTTGGTCAATTTCTCTGCGTTTTGTCGCACGTGCAGATCGAAGAGGTATTTGGAATACGCATAGAGGTTGCAAGGATTCTCGTGTTCGAGCTCTTCCTTGAAAATCGGCCCGTGTCCATAGACCGAAGCCGACGATGCATAGATGAAAGGGATATCCCGCGCAGTGCAGTGATTGAGAAGGTTGCGTGAATACTGATAATTGTTCTCGAGCATGAAACGGCCGTCCGTGGCCATCGTGTTTGAACATGCGCCCTGGTGGAACACAATACGGGGCACTTCACCGGTTTGATCAAGGAATTCAAACAACGTCTGCTGCGGGACAAAATCCAGAAGTCGGGCACCACCAAGATTTTCGGCATCTCGTCCGGGCTCGGGTCCGTCGACCGCGACGATGTCGTCGTGCCCGCGCTCGTTTAGCGCATGAATCAGGTTGCTGCCGATGAACCCACTGGCTCCGGTCACGATGATCAACGAATCGCCCTCCTGAGGCTTCTATTCTACGAATAAATTCTCCGCTTGACCTCCTGTAGCTCGATGACCAAGCTTCCACCCGTGAGTTTGGATTCCAAATGGGTACTGACCGCCGCCGAACGTGAGCGCTACGCGTCCGACGGCTTTTTCGTGCGTGAAGCGCTGTTTTCCACTGACGAGTTGGAGACGCTCCGCGATGGCGTCGAGCGTATTCACGCGCGCATCGAGAAGGAGGCTGGCGCCGACCCTGCCGCGGTGGAGCGGATCGATGGTCTCCGCTTCGAGACCGTCCTTGGTAGCACCGTGAAATGGGAGTGGGCTGAAGGGTCGAATGAGATTCGCTCGATGGAGCCGTTTCATCCCTTTGATCGTGGGCTCGATCGCCTGCTCGAAGATCCGCGTTTGTGGGTTCCGGCAGCGGGCGCGATGGGTGAGGATGCGGTGAGTCTCTTCACCGATAAGTTGAATTTCAAGCGGCCAGGCGGTTCGCCGTTCCCATGGCATCAAGACACCCCGTACTGGGCATTCGGTTGTGATCACGTCGACCGACTTTCAAGTGTTCAGCTTTATCTCGATGAGGGGACTGAGGAGAACGGTTGTCTCTGGGTCATTCCGGGGAGTCACACGAAAGGTCGTTTACCAACATTTGATGATCGTGGCGTGATCGGTCGCCTGTACTCCGACCTTGATGGGCTCGATCTAGCCGATCCCATTTCGCTCGAGGCGCCCGCAGGATCTGCGATCTACTTCCACGGAGCTGTTGTGCACGGATCGCAGACAAATCAATCGTCCGAGAGCCGGCGTGCACTGGTGATTACGTATCAGCCCGCGGGGCATCCACGTTGGCGCAGCGATGGTGCAGCGCGACCGATCGGCTAGCTCTTCTTCTTACGCTCGATCTGTCGAATCAATCCCTCTTGCGCGACCGAAGCAATCAGTACGCCGTCGCGCGTGAACACGCGACCCGTGTTGAAGCCGCGCGCACCGGAGGCACTGGGACTCTCTTGAACATAGAGCAACCACTCGTCCGCGCGAAAGGGTCGATGGACCCACATGGTGTGGTCCAAGCTCGCGACCTGCAGACTTTCATTCCCGGCCGACAGACCATGCGGCAAGGTCGATGTATCGAGCAACGTCATATCGGATGCGTAGGCGAGCACGCATTGATGGAGATGGATGTCGTCGGGAAGTTTATCGATTGCACGAAACCAAACCATCTGGTGCGGCGGCATTTTTTCGTTGGTGAGTAAATCTTGTCTCGTGACAAAGCGCTGCTCGATCGGCCGATCGCGCTTAAGCATATGTTGTAAACGCTTAGGCCAACGGTCGATCACGGCTTCGATCCGATCCCACCACGACGGTAATCCGTCAGGGGGCGGTGCCTCAGGCATCTCGAACTGATGCTCCAAGCCTGGTTCCTGGATTTGGAAGCTCACTTCCATATGAAAGATCGGGCGCCCGCGCTGAATCGCGGAGACCCGGCGCGTGGTGAAGCTGCGGCCATCGCGAATACGATCGACCTCATAAATGATGGGGACCGTGATATCGCCGGGCCGTAAAAAGTAGGCGTGCAGCGAATGCACATCGCGATCCTCGACGGTACGATACGCAGCGACCAACGCCTGTCCCAGAACCTGGCCGCCGAAGACCCGCTGCCAACCATCTTGAGGGCTCTGCCCCCGGAAGAGGTTGACCTCAAGATCCTCCAGATCGAGTAGGTCGAGCAGGCTTTTGAGTGCGGGTTCCATAGGGAATTTTTAGGCGATCGAGGACACGCTTCGCAAGTTTCCTTACCTCGGAGGTTATGTTACAGCGCGTTCAGTTCCTCCATACTCTACCGATGATCAAACTCTATTCCGGTCCACTTTCGCTTTTCACGGGCAAAGTTAGAATCGTTCTGGCCGAGAAGGGTATCGAATACGAACGCATCGAGGTTCCGTTCGATCGCCTGCAAGGCTATGAACCGAAGCATCCGATTGTGGCTGCCTCCAACCCCAAGCAGCAGGTTCCGGTTCTGGTCGATGGCGGCCTCACACTCTATGACTCGACGCTGATCAACGAATACCTTGAGGACGCGTATCCAACGCCTGCGTTGTTTCCGAAAGGCGCCACTGCGCGGGCACGTTGTCGTCAGCTTGAGCTGCATGCGGACGAAGTGTTTTTCTCGAACGTGCTTACGTTGATTCGCGAGGTCTACTATAAGCCCAACGAGTCGGAACGTGACGCTGCATTGGTTCAAGGGGCTCGCGCGAATATTGAACGGATATTCACCGAACTCGATGCATTGCTGCAGGACCGCGAATGGTTCTGCGACGAGTTCGGCGTCGCGGATATCACCTACGCGCTCGTGACACTCTTCGCATCAACGCTTGGCTCTGGTCCATCCCAAGATCTGACGAACTTCCAAGCTTGGTTCGCCCGTACTTCTCAGCGTCCCTTGGTGGCGAACGAGATCCGGGAAGTGATGGAGTACGCGCGAGGTATTGCCTAATGAACGTTGAACGAGGGATGGGCCGCATGGACCCTTCCCCCGTTCAATCGATTCCGAAAACAATGAGGCAGCCGTAAGCCGGGTTCTGTCCCGCCGAAGCGGTGAGAATCATTCATCTAGGCCCGTCGTTGCCGACGGGCTCGAGCACTCTGACCCGAATGCCGCCGTGCCCCCGTCCGAAAACGGCGACCCAGTTGGAGCGGGCCACTCTCAACGGCATTCCTATTTGAGCTTGCACCAGGAGGGGTTTACCTCGCCGCCGGTCACCCGGCTGTCGCGCGTGGGCTCTTACCCCACGTTTTCACCTTTGCCGCCGCTTCGTGCGAACACAAAACGGGTTGGCCGTGTGTTTTCTGTGGCACTTTCCCTAGGGTTACCCCCGGTGGCCGTTAGCCACCTCCCTGCCCTGTGGAGCCCGGACTTTCCTCCCGTGGATCCGTAAAGAGCCACCGGCGATCCTCCGTCTACCTCAGTTCGGAAGTCTATCCGCTGGGCTGCGCGGATGCGAGAGAGAATCCAGCCCCTACTTGGACTGGTATGCCAAGTCTTCGATCAAAGCCAGGTTTGCGGGATCAAGCCGGTCCAAGGCTGCCGCGTTGCCGTTTAGTATCCCGTCGAAAAAGCTCAACGAGAGTAGGTTGATGATGTCGCGTGCGTGCCGCCACGGAAGGTGCCGCGGTTCACACGCTTCATCGAAGCCTCCTAGAAAGCCCAAGAGCACGCGGTCAACCTCGCAGAAGTCGGAGAACGTGAAGTGGCCGCCGTCTAGAATCTCGGCGAGTGCCACGACCGCCGCGCCGCTTGGCAGATTGTCGAACGGTACCTGCTGATTGGCTTCAAACGGCGTCGTCTCGTCCAACGTCGCACCGATGATCATCATGGGTGCGGTGATGGCTTGAAAAAAGGCGTTGTCAAAAAATGCGGACGCTGGCGCAAGCGGCACGAAGGCTTTGATGCGCGGATCCGTGAAAGTGCCCGCGATGAACGGTCCACCCGCGAGTGCGAAGGTGGTGTAGCCCCCGAACGAATGACCGGACATGCCAATCTTATTAGGATCGATGGTATCTTCGAAGAAGTTTCCGCCTTCTTGATTGAACGCCAAGAACGAGTCCAGCACGAAGCTCATGTCCAACGGGCGATTTACGACCACATTCGCATCGAAGACTCCAGCCAACGTGTCGATGAAGGTATTTCCATGATGATCGGGTGCGACGACAATGAAACCGTGGTTCGCCAGATGCGCCGCGAAGGCGAATGACTGGAAACGAATGCCGTTATTACCATGCGAGAAAAGGATCAGAGGAAAGGTTCCGGGGGCAATCGCGACGTCGCGGAACGCGGGGGTCTCTGTGATCTCGATACCCAAAAGCGTGACGATGTCGTTTGGGACGCCCTCAACTGCGGCTGCGGTCGAGGGATAGAAGATCTCGACGGTGACCGGGCGAGGTCCGTTGCCTGGAACGTTTAAACGATTGGCGTCGCTGAGCTGAAGCGTGGTGACACCAATTTCAAAAGCGCCGAGCGCCGCGCCGGGACCCTGGTCGTTTGGCGGGTACACCAGCTGGGCGAAGTGGCGCGCACGTGTTTCGGTTCGCTCCAGTAACTCGTCGATGCGCTCTTCTAAGGTTGAGCTATTGGGATCAAGTGTACTCAGATCAAGCACATCGAAAAGCAAGTCGCACTTCTTTAAAATTTTCTTCGCTTGGGCATCGCGAACGCGACCCATCGTGTCTTCGCGTTTCCCGCGATCGCAACCTCTGCCCGCGGCGTTCTTGACGATGCAGCCGACGCCGTGGGACGCCACGACACGATTTCTCAAGCGTCCGACCGCATTGGCGACGGTTTTCTGGCAGACGAACGCCGGGGGACTGATGAGATTGTTTGGAAGCTCGGAGTACGCGTTGCCGAGGTAGTCCTCCGCGTAGTCCACGCAGGCCTCGGTGGTGATCCGCTGCAGGTCGTCGATTCCCAAGTATTCGTTATCCGCTGCCGTGGTTTCGTTACAGCGTTTCGCAACGGTGTCGCTCAACTTGGCCACGATCGAATCGAGTTCGCCACCCCCTACTCGAAGTGCGACTTCGCACGCGGCGTCACGCTTCTTGCGGCAGGCATCAACTTTATTCGAGTATTTGCGCAAGCAGCTAGCGGTCGCGTTGCCGGAAGCCTTTAAGCACTGCACCGCGCTCGCGGCGTGGCTCCCCTCGGGCAATCCAAAGAGGGTAAGGGCGAAGAGGATCAGGGTATGGATCGTGAGAGTTCGCATGCGGATTTCCTTCTGTCGCCCGTATGAGCGATCGACACTGTACAACGCGAAGCGATTCCTGGGAAAGGAAGCTATGCTGCGCAGATGCGAACCGGAATCATTCCAGTATGTGTGATGTTTTGGTTGCTCTTCGGGGCAGACACCACGTCGGCGTCGGAATTGAATAAGCGGATTCAGGTTCCCGATGGTTTTAGGATTGAACTCTTCGCGTCCGGTATTCGCGGCGCGAGAATGTTGCGCTTTAGCCCTCTGGGGGAACTTTATGTTTCTTTTCCGTCAAAGGGCGCGATCTATCGCGTGAGTGCCGACGGCGATGTCGAGCCGGTCGTCCGAAAGCTCACTCGACCCCACGGCATCGATTTCTACGACGGCTGGCTCTATATCGCGGAGACGGGTCGCATCAAGCGGGTGCGCCTTGAGCAGGGCCATGTAGTTGGCGCGCCGGAGACGATCGTTTCTGGAATCCCTGCAGGCGGGCAACATTGGACACGGTCTTTACGTTTTGGTCCCGATGGCTGGATGTATGTTTCGATCGGTTCGAGTTGCAATGTATGCAACGAACAGGACCCACGACGTGCGGCGATCGTCCGTTATCGTGCGGATGGAACGGGCGAAGAGGTTTTCGCGACCGGATTACGCAACTCCGTCGGCTTTGATTGGCATCCCGAAACGAAGCAGCTCTTCGCAACCGACAACGGCCGCGATCTTCTGGGCGACGACATGCCCCCCTGCGAATTCAATCGAATCGTGAAGGGCGCTTTTTACGGCTGGCCTTTTGCAAACGGTGATCGTCTCCCAGACCCGGATTTCGGAAAGGGCAAGCAGGCGGAAATCAAATCGAGTGAGCCACCGGCCCATGGCTTCGGCGCGCATACCGCACCGCTCGGAATGCTCTTCTATCGAGGCGACGGGTTTCCGGCCCAGTATCGGAATCGAGCCTTTGTCGCCCAGCATGGTTCGTGGAACCGAAGCCGAAAAGTCGGCTATCAGGTTGTGAGCCTGAGTGCGAAACCCGATGGTGGATTCGAAGAAAAGCCGTTTGTCTGGGGATTCGAGCGGAACGAAGATGTGATTGGGCGGCCGGTTGATATCGCGGAGGGTCCGGATGGCGCACTCTATATTTCAGACGATTATGCCGGCGCGATTTACCGCGTGAGCTACGCCGGGGTAAGATCCGAGACCGATGACAATTAGGCATACCCATCTATTGAGGCGACCCTCTGTCTTCGGGCTGGGTTGCACCGCTTTTCTTGCGCTGATGATGTGTTCATCCGCGATGGCGGACGTTTGGACTGTCGTTCACTGCGGAACATTGCTCGCTGTTCCCGGTGAAGATCCCGTCACCCATGCGTCTATCATCATTAAGCAGGATCGTATTGCGTCGGTCCGTCGCGGCTACGTCGATCCCGAGACTCTTGAAGGTGCGGAAGGCGTGGAGATCCGCGTGGTCGATCTTCGCGAGTACTTCGTTATGCCGGGGCTCATTGACGTTCACGTTCATCTCACTTCATCCGGTCGTTCGTCGCCGGGCCAGCGTTATGGTGAAGCGTCGCGCACGCTCGATGCACTCGAGAATGCACGGATTACGTTGGATGCGGGCTTTACAACGGTTCGCGATCTCGGCTCTCAGGGTGATGCGGTATTTGCATTACGGGATGCGATTGCTGCGAACACGCTAAGGGGTCCGAGAATTCAAGCGGCAGGTGCGGTTATCGGACCCACCGGTGGGCACGGCGATCCAATGGTCGGTGGCGCGGCTCTCCCCGATGTTGCAGCGATGAGCCATCGTTCTGCAGACAGCACTGCGGATGCCCGGCGAGCCGTTCGTACGCAGGTCAAGCGCGGCGCCGACTTGATCAAGGTCGCCGCCACGGGCGGCGTGCTGAGTCGCGTAGACACTGGCTTGGACTTACAGCTTCTGGATGATGAACTTGAAGCCGTTATCGCGACCTCGCGCCTGCTGAAGCGTCGCATTGCAGCTCATGCGCATGGTACCGACGGCATTAACGCAGCGCTTCGCGCGGGTGCGAATTCCATCGAACACGGAAGTTTTTTGGACGAGGAGTCGATCGAGCTCATGTTGGAAAACGATGTCTATCTCGTACCCACGATGGCGGCGAGTAAGATGATCGCGAAGAATGCAGCTGCTTTGGACGATGAATCGGTGGTGACAAAAAAGGCGCAGCGTGTCGGTGCCGCCATTCAGCGAGCCGTAACAAAGGCGCATGCAGCCGGCGTGAAAATCGCCTTCGGTAGCGACGCAGGGGTGGGGTTCCGGCACGGTCAAAACACGCAGGAGTTTCTTGAGCTCGTTGGGGCAGGCCTCAAACCCATGGAAGCGATTCGTACCGCCACGATTCACGCGGCCGATCTCATGGGCCAGAGCCATCAACTCGGAAGCCTCGAAAAAGGTAAATCCGCCGACGTGATCGCGTTGAAACAGAACCCACTGGTCGCCATTGAGAACCTGTCGGATCCGATCTTTGTGATGCAAGGTGGAACGGTAATCAAGGAAGTACGAAAGTGATCGTTGCGTGTTTGGATATGGAAGGCGTCTTGACGCCAGAGATTTGGATCAATGTGGCGGAGAAAACGGGGATCGATGCACTCCGTCGCACCACGCGAGACGAACCCGATTACGATGTACTCATGCGTGGTCGCCTTAAGATCTTGGACGAGCACGGACTGGGGATCCGCGAAATCGCCGAGGTGATCGATACGCTTGATCCTCTCGAGGGCGCGGTCGATTTTTTGGACTGGCTGCGTTCAGAGCATCAACTCATCATTCTCTCGGATACGTTTTATCCCTTTGGTCAGCCCTTGGTTCGGAAAATGGGTGACCCCACGGTCTTCTGTCACGACCTGGTGATCGATGCGAGCGGTCGTATTACCGATTACCGCCTGCGCATGCCCGACCAGAAACGGGCCAGCGTGAACGCGCTGAAGAGCATCGGTTTTAGCACCATCGCCGCGGGCGATTCGTACAACGACACCAGCATGCTCGAAGCGGCTGACGCGGGCATCCTGTTCTGTCCGCCGCAAAACGTGATCGATGAATTTCCACAGTACCCCGTCACCCAATCATACGACGAGCTTCGCCAGGCTTTCGAGTCGGCGGCCGCACGCATCGAAAAGACTTGAGTCTTCCCCTGGATTTCTTGCTGCTCCTCTGAGCCGCCCCTATACTCGCGCGCGTTCAGAAGGGGTTCCCATATGTCCGGCACTACGATTCAAAAACGTTCCGATGGCTCACTCGATGTTCCCGATCAACCGATCATCACGTTCATCGAAGGCGATGGCATCGGGCCGGATATCTGGGCCGCTGCGGTTCGAGTTTTCGACGCTGCGGTAGCAAAAGCCTACGGCGGAAAGCGCAAGATCGCGTGGCATGAGCTGCTTGCGGGTCAGAAAGCGTTCGATGAAACCGGTGAATGGCTGCCGGAGGCCACCCTTCAAGGCTTTCGGGACTATATGGTGGGGATCAAAGGACCGCTCACAACACCGGTCGGTGGTGGTATTCGCAGCCTCAACGTTGCCCTCCGCCAGATCCTGGATCTCTACGTCTGCCTGCGTCCCGTCAGTTGGTACGAGGGTGTACCGAGCCCGGTTCGCAGGCCCGAGGACGTAGACATGGTGATCTTTCGTGAGAACTCGGAAGACATCTATGCCGGCATCGAATGGGCCGCAGGAAGTCCTGAAGTCAAGAAGCTGATCCGTTTTCTCCAGGACGAAATGGGTGTTGAGAAGATTCGTTTCCCCGAAACCAGCGGCATCGGCATCAAGCCCGTCTCGCAGGAAGGTACTCATCGTCTCGTGCGGGCAGCGCTCGAATACGCGATGGCGCATGGACGCAAGAGCCTCACGCTGGTCCACAAGGGCAATATCATGAAGTTCACCGAAGGCGCGTTTCGTGATTGGGGCTATGAGCTCGTGAAACGTGAGTTCAGCGGCAAGGCGATCGGTTGGGACGATTGCGATGGCAATCCTCCGGAAGGCCAAATTCTTGTAAAGGACGCGATTGCGGATATTACGTTGCAACAGATACTCACGCGTCCGAAGGATTTTGACGTCATCGCGACGTTGAACCTGAACGGTGACTATCTATCGGATGCTTTGGCCGCGCAGGTTGGCGGCATCGGCATTGCGCCGGGTGCAAATATAAATTACGACACGGGTCACGGTATTTTCGAAGCCACGCATGGCACGGCACCCAAGTACGCGAATCAAGACAAGGTCAATCCGAGTTCGGTGATTCTGTCAGGGGTGATGATGCTCGAATACATGGGCTGGCAGGAAGCTGCCGACATGATTGAAGCCGGACTTTCGCGAGCGATTGCGACAAAACACGTGACCTATGACTTCCATCGCTTGATGGAAGGCGCGACGTTGCTGAAGTGTTCGGAGTTCGGCGACGCGATCATCGAAAACATGGGCTGAGAGGAAAGTCATGGCGAATGTAAAAATCTCCCTCATTGGAGCAGGAAATATTGGCGGCGTACTGGCCCATCAAGCGGCGGCGCGCGAACTCGGGGACGTCGTACTCTTTGACGTCGTCGCCGGGCTACCCCAAGGCAAAGCGTTAGATATTTCTCACGGCTTGCCGGTCTGTGGCAGCAGCGCGCGCATCAGCGGTACCAACGACTATGCCGATACCGCGAATTCTGATCTGTACATCGTTACCGCGGGGCTCGCGCGCAAGCCCGGTATGAGTCGCGACGATCTGCTGTCGAAAAATCTTTCGATCATGAAAGATGTCGCCGGCAATATTAAACAACACTCGCCGAATGCGATCGTGATCGTGGTTTCGAATCCGTTGGACGCCATGGTCTGGACGATGAAAGAGATTACTGGTTTTCCGCGCGAACGCGTGGTCGGTATGGCGGGCATCTTGGATTCCGCTCGATTCCAATACTTCGTCGCGGACGCTTTGGGTGTTTCTCCCTGCGACGTGATCGCCTTGGTGCTGGGTGGACACGGCGACACGATGGTGCCGCTGCGACGCTATTGCAGCGTCAGTGGTGTGCCTCTGCAGAAGCTCATGGATGACGCGACCATCGACGCGATCGTCAAACGTGTCCAAGGTGCGGGAGGCGAAGTTGTTGGACTCTTAAAGACGGGCTCAGCATTCGTTTCACCGGCGGAGTCGGCGCTGCAGATGGCCGAATCGATACTGCGGGATCAAAAACGCGTGCTTCCGTGTGCGGCATATCTCGAAGGCGAGTACGGCTCATCGGGAATTTACATGGGTGTGCCGGTACAACTCGGCGCGGGTGGTGTAGAGAAGATCCTCGAGCTCGATCTCGATGCTGCGGAACAAGCCATGTTGGACAAGAGCATCGAGCATGTGAAAACACTGCTCGGAGAGATCGAACTTTAGAGTTCCGAAAGGGAGACTGTGAACGTTCACGAGTATCAAGCCAAAGCGCTTTTACGCGAGTACGGCGTCAATGTACCGCTAGGGAAGCTCGTTATGTCGGGCGACGACGCTGAGGCGGCGGCGAGGGATATCGGTGGCACCGTCGTGGTTAAAGCGCAAGTGCACGCTGGCGGGCGCGGTAAAGGTGGCGGCATCAAAGTCGCGAAAACCCCGGAAGAAGCGCGAGCCACGACTGAGAATATGCTGGGCATGACGTTGGTAACGCCACAGACCGGCGCGGCAGGTAAATTGGTTCGTCGTGTCTACATCGAATCCGGCACCCAGATCGATCGCGAACTTTATGTCGCCGTCTTGGTCGATCGAGCAACGCAGAACGTAGCCATCCTGGCGTCGACCGAAGGTGGGATGGATATCGAAGAAGTTGCTGCGAACACTCCCGATAAGATCCTGACCGTTCAGGTCGATGCGCTCGTCGGAGTCTGTGACTATCAGGCGCGCGATTTGGGCTTTGACCTCGGCCTCGAACCGAAACAGGTCAATAGCTTCATCGGGTTGGTGAAAAACCTCTACAGACTTTTCATGGAAAAGGATTGTTCGCTGGCCGAAATCAATCCTCTCGTGGTGTCTGGCGACGTCGTGATCCCACTCGACTGCAAACTTAACTTCGATTCGAACGCGCTTTATCGACAGAAGGCCATCGAAGAGCTTCGCGATCGTGACGAAGAAGATGCGCGCGAAGCCGAGGCTTCCGAATACGATCTTTCTTGGGTCTCGTTGGATGGCAATATTGGTTGCATGGTAAACGGTGCGGGTTTGGCGATGGGTACCATGGACATCATCAAGTTGACCGGCGGTGACCCCGCCAATTTTCTCGATGTGGGCGGCACGGCTGACGCCGAACGCGTGAGTCACGCGTTTCGACTCATTCTCGCGGATCCCAATGTGAAGGGAATCCTCGTCAATATCTTTGGCGGCATCGTGCTCTGTGACTTGATCGCAGAGGGCATTATCGCAGCAGCGAAGAACGTGGGCCTGAACATCCCCTTGGTCGTGCGCTTGGATGGCACGAATGCGGAGAAGGGGAGTCAAATGCTCGCCGAATCAGGCCTAGACATAACGCCAGCGGATGGCATGAGGGACGCGGCAGAGAAGATTGTCGCGGCGGTGAACGCATGAGTGTTCTGGTTGATGAAAACACCCGGTTGCTGGTTCAGGGCATGGGCAAAGTGGGTCAGCTCCATACGGATCTTTCGATCGAGTACGGCACCAAAGTCGTTGCTGGGATTCGACCCGGTAAAGCGGGTACGACCTATAGCGATGTTCCGATCTTCAATACGGTAAACGATGCGGTACGAGAGAGCGGCGCGAATGCCTCCGTGATCTTCGTGCCGCCGCCCGGCGCTGCCGATGCCATTCTCGAAGCGGTTGAAGCGCAGATTCCGTTGGTGATTTGTATTACCGAGGGCATTCCCGTGCGCGACATGCTCCGCGTGCGTGCGGCGATGCGCGGATCTAACACCCGCTTGATCGGTCCCAACTGTCCGGGTTTGCTCGCGCCGAAAGCAAATGTTCGGATTGGCATCCCGCCGTACCGTATTTTCAAGGAAGGCACCGTCGGTGTGGTATCGCGATCCGGAACGTTGACCTATGAAGCTGTGGATCAGCTCACCAAGGCGGACATCGGTCAGTCGACCTGTATCGGAATCGGCGGCGATCCGATACCGGGCACGAACTTCGTGGATACGCTCGCGCTCTTTCAAGCGGATCCCGACACCCACGCGGTTGTGATGATCGGTGAGATCGGGGGGTCTGCGGAAGAGGAAGCGGCCGAGTTTGTCGCGTCGAATATGGACAAACCGGTGGTTGCGTTCATCGCGGGACGTACTGCGCCTCCCGGCAAGCGCATGGGACATGCGGGCGCGATTATTTCGGGCGGCAAGGGCACCGCCGAAGAGAAAATCAAAGCGTTGGGTCAAGCCGGTATTCCCGTTGCGGATTCGCCCGCACAGATCGGTGAGACGCTGAAACAAGCCGCACCGGATGCGGGTTAGTACGATGAGTCTCTTAGTTGTTGGATCGGTTGCATTGGACGACGTGGAAGCGCCCGGTGGCAAAGTCGAGGGCGTGCTCGGCGGTGCTGCGTGTTATTTCTCGGTCGCGGCATCGTACTTGACCAAAGTCGCTGCGGTGGGCGTGGTGGGCGATGATTTTCCAACGGAGCACCTCGAGTTCCTCGCATCGCGCGGCATTGATATATCGGGGATCTACACCGCGGCGGGTTCCACTTTTCGTTGGGGTGGGCGCTATCACGAGTCCATGAACGACCGCGATACGCTCTTCACCGATCTGGGTGTTTTTGAGACTTTCAATCCGGACTTACCGGATTCACACCGCGACCCCCGGTACGTTTTTCTTGCCAATATTCATCCGAGCATACAGCGTCGTGTTTTGGAGCAGACGCGGGCGCCGCAGTTCTCGGCGATGGATACGATGAACTTCTGGATCGAAGGCACAAACGACGAATTGCGACAAACTTTGAGTCAGGTCAACGGTCTGGTGATCAACGATGAAGAAGCGCGACAGCTTACCGAGGAAAACAATCTGGTGAGTGCGGCGCATGCGATTCGCGACCTCGGTCCGCATACAGTGATTATCAAGCGCGGCGAACACGGCGCCTTGCTCTTTGATGAACACGGGATTTTTTCGGCGCCAGCGTTTCCACTGCGCCACGTCAAAGACCCCACGGGCGCGGGCGACAGCTTTGCCGGCGGTTTCATGGGCGCAATTGCCAAGCACGATCAGGTCACGCCAGAGGTACTGCGTTCTGCCGTGATCTCCGGCTCCGTGATGGCCTCCTTCTGCGTCGAAGACTTCAGCTTGGATCGTTTCCGCAGCCTCCGCGCCGACGAAGTTGACGAACGCTTCGAAGCCTTCCGCAAGCTGACCCGATTCTAGCCGACACACCCGCGCAAGAGCGGTCCTAAGCCACCGGCCCGTCTCAAGTGTTGCCCTCGGATTCCGATACCAGCAGCGGATCCTCAGTTGCTTAGGGTTTGGGAGATTAGGGTGAAAGCGCTCATTCGAATGATATGGCTGGTTCCGATGCTGGCGCTCCTGTCCTGCGCCACGGTTAGCGAGCTCGATCGTGAACGCGCGATCAACCGTCGCGCGATTGGCGACTCCAAACTGCAGAGGGGGCAATACGAACTCGCGATCCGCGAGTACCGGGCATCGCTCGATTTAAACTCCACGGACCCGGAAACTCATTTCGGTCTTTCCGAGGCCTATCGTCAGAAGAATTTACTCGAAGATGCGGAGCGGGAGCTGAAAGCCGTTCTCCGCTACGACCGTCATCATCTCGAAGCCAAGCTGAACCTCGGCGTCGTCTACCTGCAAGCCGAGCGTTGGGACGATGCGATTCGTATCAATAAAGAGTTGATCGACGAGCCCGTATTCCTTCGTCCCGGCCGTGCCCTTGTAAACCGTGGCTGGGCGCACTACAAATCCGGTAGGCTTGAGGATGCGGTTCGAGACTTTCGAAGTGCTGTTGCGGAGAACGACTCAAACTTCGTAGCGCACCTCAACCTTGGAATTGCGTTTTACGACATGGGGGAGTCGGTGGACGCCATCGCGGAATTTCAGCGCGTTGTGAAGATCGTGCAAAGCGTGCCGAACAATCCGTTGGGCCATGTCGAAGCTCAAGCTCGATTTCGTTTAGCGCAGGCCTACGTGAAAGTGGGCAATCGGACGAAGGCCTTGGAAAATCTCAAGGTCGCTATGGAGCGAGGGGGCAAGGGCGAGTGGGGACAGAAGTCCAAAGAATATCTAGCGGTGCTGCAGTAACCGATACGGATCCGGCGGCTGAGTTTGGCCGCTGGTATCGCCGCCAGCGGGAACTCCGCGGGATCTCGGTCTACTTCGTCGCTGCACGAACCAAGCTGCCACCGAGCCGGATCCAGGGCATCGAAGACGGCGGGGATCCACTCGGGCAGGATGGTCACTCCCGTGCGACCGCCCGCGCGATCTCGCGTGCGATCGGAGCCGATCCGGACGAGGGTGTCGCGTTGCTGTCGAAACGCCGCAGCAAACGTCGTCGCAAAGGAGCCGGACTCTGGCGCAGGCAGCTGCTTCGCTGGGGCCGCCATGCCAGCATCGGTCTGATTCTTGCGCTGCTGAGCTGGGCCGTGGTTTCGTTTCTGCTGAATCCACCGATTTCTTCAAATCACCCAGACCTGGTATACCGGACGGACTATGTGAAGCGCTTGCTTTGGGGTGAGCCCTAGACCGGTACCACGGGTTGAGCCTCATGGGCAGCTGAGGCAACCTCAATTCCGATCGTGAATTTGACCGCATTAAAGACGGAGAGGCCATGCCCGAAAGCCGAGGCAGTCTGCTGCAAGCCAGCCTTGTCAGGCTCGTGCGCCGTGGTGCGTGGGCTCACGCCGGTCGTCTGCTCGCGAAAAGTCACTCCGCCGAAATTGCCGAGGTTCTAGACCGGCTTACGCGGAGCGACCGCAAGGCCGTATTCGATTTGCTCGATTCGGCCGAAGCCCGCGCCGAAGTTCTCGCGCTCTTGGAGTTCGCGGCCCGCGCGGATCTTCTCGGTGAATTCGATCCCGAAATGTCGGCACAGATTCTGCGCCACATGCCGCCCGATGATGCGGCTGATGTCCTACGTGAACTGCCGCGTGAAACCTCGGACAATATTCTAGGTGCGATCGGCGACGCCGCCGAGGATATCGAAAGCTTGCTCGGCTACACCGAAGACACCGCCGGTGCCATCATGTCGACGGAGTTCTTCGCGTTACCCGAAAGTTTGACTGCGAAAGAAGCGGTGGAGCGCTTGCAGCAACGGCAAGACACCGAGGCGAGTTTCTACGTCTACGTGGTGGATGATCGAAGCTATCTGGTCGGTGTGCTATCGCTGCGTCAGTTGATTTTGCAACCGCCGTATACGCTGCTCAAAGATTGCATGGTCGGCGAGCCGATTCGTGTACGGACCGATGACGATCAGGAAGAAGTCGCTCAGCTGGTTGCGCGCTACGACCTACTGGCCGTGCCCGTCGTAGACCATTCGAACGTACTCGTTGGCGTTGTCACTGTAGACGACGTGATTGACGTCATGCGTGAAGAAGCCACCGAAGATATCTTGAAGATGGCGGGTACGACCTGGGAAGAAGTGAAGTCACCCGGCGTATTCCGCGGCGCGTGGATTCGGTTCCCCTGGCTGGCAGCGAGCTTCGCTGGCGGCTTTGGCGGAATCCTCTTGCTCGCTCGTTTCGAAGACGTGATTCAACAGACGCTCGCGCTGACGTTCTTTCTACCGATCATCCTCGGCATGGGGGGCAATGTTGCAAGCCAATGCGCCATGGTTGTTGTGCGTGGTTTGGCAACCGGCCGTTTGGAGGTTTCCTCCGTCGGACGCATCATCGGTCACGAATTTGGCACCAGCTTACTTTTGGCGGTTACTTTTTCGTTCGCACTCGGCATCGTTGCAACGTACTTAGGCTTCGGGCCTAGGCATTTCCCAATCGTTGTAAGTCTCGGCATGTTCGTCGCTATTACAATCGCTGCGATGCTCGGCACTACGTTGCCGCTCCTCTTCAGTCGGCTCGGCGCAGATCCAGCGATTGCGTCTGGCCCATTCGTCACCACGTCGACCGACATCGTGGGTATCGCGATGTTCTGCTTGGTGGCGTACCTGATGCTCTAGCGTGGCGGAATATCGCACACGGGCGATCGTGCTGCGCCACCTCGACTACGGCGAATCCGATCGGCTGGTTCATCTCTACTGCGAGACCCTCGGCCGTGTCTCTGCGCTGGCCAAAGGAGCGCGTCGATCGAAGCGACGCTTCCCGGGCACATTGGAAATTTTCACCGTGGCCGAACTACGCATCGTTGATCCACCGCGCGCGTCGTTGATGCGACTCGAGAGTGCAAAGCAAGTGAGCTCTTACGAAGGCCTCGTAAATGATTTGGGCCGCTACGCAATTGCGTGTCAGTTTTTGGAAGTCTTGGATCGTCTCACGGGCGACCGCGAGGCGAATCCGGAATTCTTTGCATTCGCGATTGGCGTGCTCGATGTGTTGCGGGAGGAGGAACCCGACCGGCTTCTCGCATTGATGGTGCAGACCAAAACCCTGGGTCGTTTGGGGTATCGGCCGCTCTTTGCGAACTGCACCCAATGTGGAGACGCGATCACCCTCAGCATGCCGAGGGTTGGTTTCTCCCCTCGCCACGGGGGTGCGGTTTGCCCGAATTGCGCAGGCGATGAAACGCTGGCCGTCTCACCGAGGGTTCTCCTGGGCTTAGAGCAAGGCCTGCGGAGCCCGCTTCGTGAGCGCGATCAGCTGGGCTTCGCAGAGGCGGATGTGAAGCGGGCAGAGGGCCTGCTCGATCGTTTCTACCGCTTTCAGATCGGCTTGGAACTGAAGTCGGCCGAGTTCGTGCGCGAGGCGCTTGCGGCCAAGCTGCTCGGAGGGGCTCATAGACCCGATCCAGCGCTGTCTTGACGCTGGGCCGGCCCTCCGGGGATACTGCGCCGGCGCGCGCTGTTTTCCGAGCGAGTGCGCAGACGGGGGGTACAATCGTGAGGTCGATTTGCGCCTGGGAGATGAATTCAGTTGGCAGCGCGAGCAAATAAGAAGCGGTCGTCCAAGCGGACGACTCAGAAGTCGAAGAAACGATCGCCAGCGCGCAAGCCGGTAAGCCGGACCAAGCGCCAGGTCTATTTCTTTGGCGATGGGCGTGCGGACGGCCGCGCGTCGATGAAGGAGCTGTTGGGCGGCAAGGGCGCGAATCTCGCGGAGATGACGAGTTTAGGCGTACCCGTTCCAGCAGGTTTTACGATTTCTACGGAAGTCTGCACCGAGTTCAATCGGCGCGGTCAAAAACTTCCAGCGGTCGTCAAAGAAACGGCACTGACACAGCTCAAGCGTGTCGAAAAAGTGATGGGTGCCAACTTCGGTCAAAGTAAAAACCCCTTGCTGCTTTCTGTTCGTTCCGGCGCGCGGGTCAGTATGCCTGGGATGATGGATACCGTGCTCAATCTGGGTCTGAACGATCAGACCGTCGATGGCTTGGCGGAACAGAGCGGCAATCGACGCTTTGCGTTCGATAGCTATCGACGCTTCATTCAAATGTACGGCAACGTCGTGCTGGGTATTCCGATCGAAGAGTTTGAAAAGAAACTCGAAGCTAAGAAGCACGCGAAAAAGGCGGTGCAGGATACCGACCTCAACGATAAGGATCTTGCAGACCTCGTCACCTCGTATAAGAAGATCGTCAAGTCGAATACGGGGAAAGAGTTTCCACAAAAACCGCTCGATCAGCTCTGGGGAGCCGTCGCAGCGGTTTTTAAATCTTGGAACACGCCGCGTGCGGTGACGTACCGCAAGATGAATGACATCCCTGAGAGTTGGGGCACCGCGGTCAACGTACAGGCCATGGTCTTTGGCAATCTCGGGGACGATTCCGCTACCGGTGTCGCGTTTACGCGGGATCCGTCGACCGGTGAACGCGTGTTCTTCGGTGAGTTCTTACCCAATGCGCAGGGCGAAGACGTTGTTGCGGGGATTCGGACGCCGCATTCGATTATCAAGACGTCGAGCAAATCGGGCAAGCCGCAGTCGTTGCAGGAGACGATGCCGCGTTGCTATCGCGACCTCCGCCGTGTCTCGGATTCGCTCGAGAAGCACTACCGCGATATGCAGGACCTCGAATTCACGATCCAACGCGGCAAGCTTTGGATGTTGCAGACGCGTAGCGGTAAGCGCACCGCGCGCGCTGCGGTAACGATCGCGGTTTGCATGGTTCGTGAGAAACTCATCAATCGCGAGGAAGCGATTCGACGCGTAGCACCCGAGCAGTTGGATCAGCTGCTGCATCCCACGTTAGATCGATCAGCGGCTCCACCGCCGATCGCAAACGGTTTACCCGCTTCGCCAGGCGCCGCGTGTGGACGCGTTGTCTTTGACGCCGAAACCGCCGAGGAATGGGCGGAGCGTAACGAGGATGTGATTCTCGTACGCCGGGAAACGTCGCCCGAGGATATTCATGGCATGTATGCAGCACGCGGTATCTTGACCGCGCTCGGCGGCATGACATCGCATGCGGCCGTGGTTGCGCGTGGCATGGGCAAGTGCTGCGTCTCTGGCTGCGCGAAGCTCGAAATCGACTTGGAGCGCAAAATTGCACGCATCGGGGGAATCGAGTTTGGCGAGGGTGATGTGATCACGCTCGACGGCTCGTATGGCTATGTCTTTAAAGGCAAAGTGCCCACCGTTGAACCCGAACTCGGCGGCGACTTTCAAACCCTGATGTCCTGGGCGGATAAGTTTCGCCGGCTCAAGGTTCGTACCAACGCAGACACGCCCGCGGACGCCGCATTGGCACGCCGCTTCGGCGCAGAGGGCATCGGCTTATGTCGCACGGAACACATGTTCTTTCAGACCGAACGTATTCTCGCGGTGCGACGTATGATTCTGGCGGATAGCTCCGAGGAACGTATCAACTCCCTTAAAGAAATCCTGCCTATGCAACGTGACGATTTCTTCGGGATCTTCCGTGCGATGGCTGGGCTGCCGGTGACGATTCGCCTCTTGGATCCACCGCTGCATGAGTTCTTGCCCCATACGCAGGAGGAATCCGCCGCGCTCGCCAAGGATTTGGGGCTTAAAGATGAAGACCTGCGGCGTAAGGTTGAAGCGCTTCGAGAGTTCAACCCGATGCTCGGACATCGCGGCTGTCGCCTTGGCATCACTTACCCTGAGATTTACGAAGTTCAGGTTCGAGCGATTATTGAAGCCGCGTGCGCGTGTGCTGAGGAAGGGATTCGGACACAACCTGAAATCATGATTCCGTTGGTCGCGGATGTGGGCGAGGTGTCGAATTTGCGTGCGCTTACTGACCGCACGGCGAAGGCGGTCATGCGAGAACGCGGAAAACGCATCCGCTATACCGTGGGAACCATGATCGAAGTACCACGCGCGGCACTCACCGCTGGAAGAATCGCGGAGGTTGCAGATTTCTTTTCGTTTGGGACGAACGATCTCACGCAGACCACGATGGCGCTGAGTCGCGACGATTCCGGGCGTTTTATTCCCACGTATGTCGAGAAGGGCATCCTGCCCGATGATCCGTTCGTGACGCTGGACATTGAGGGAGTTGGCGAGTTGATCCGTGCGGCGATCCGATCCGGCCGCAAAGCTCGCCCCGATATCAAAGTCGGGATCTGTGGCGAACACGGGGGCGATCCGCGTTCGATTCATTTCTGTGAAGAAATCGAACTGGACTACGTGAGCTGCTCACCGTTTCGTGTACCGATCGCGCGATTGGCCGCGGCTCAGGCAGCCCTCGAGGCCGGAAGCACTGGATGACTCGAGGCTGGACGGCCCTGTTTTCCCTTGTGCTGACCGGATGCTTCCTAGGGGGGCACGTGGAATCGTTCGAGACTGTGGACGACGAACGCGTGCTTGGTTTCGCCGAGCGAATCCAAGGTTTCTACGCCGGCTTAGAAGCGGCTCCGCTTGATGCTCTGGTGACCTTCGACAGCTCCGAGCTACGCGGTTATTTCCGTACCGACCAGAATTTTTCCGACTACTACGCCTCGCTCGCTGCGCAGGTCAGGTCGGGCTCGTTCCGGGGATCCACGGCGTCTCGGATTTTGGTGGATGATTTCAGCTTCCCGAGCCGAGATCTGGCCCATGTTGAGGTGACGTTCGTTGGGCGCCATATGCGAGTACTGCGATTCTGGGAAATTCAGGTCCACCGTATGGACGCCTGGCAGTATCTGGACGGAAACTGGTATCTAACCCCCGAGAAGTTCTAGTTTTCCCACGGAAAACCGCCTCCCAGCGTTTCCACATAGTGGAAAACCACTTCCGCTTCCCCCTATCCCACCGGTCTGACCGGGGGTCATTCTGTCGCTGTTGCCCAGGGTTACCGCACTTGGCGGAGTTGGCACGGTGCTTGCTCCACTAATGCGTAGCCCGCTTGGCTAAGCCGGTGTTTTTCCGGGGCCGCGGCGGGGGGATTGGGTGGAAGTGTGAAAGACGAAGATCGACTGCTGGTTGAGGCGATTCAAAGCGGTGACACTGCGGCTTTTGAGGAACTCCATGCTCGACACTTCAGACGCGTCTACAGCTTTGCTATTCGAAAGATCGGCGACCCCGTGGAGGCTGAGGATGTCTGCCAAGACGTTTTTACCGCGGTTTTCACTTGTATCGATCGTTTCCAAGGCCGCTCCGATCTGGTGGTTTGGATTTACGGGATCGCGCGGAACATCCTGAATAATCGGCTGCGACGTCGCGGCAATATGCGTCTGGTCTCGCTTGAAGATGTGCCGCCAGAAGCCGCGCCCGTGGATCTCGGCCCCGGACCCTGTGCTGAGGCCAGGCAGACCCTGGATCGCGTGGAAAAAGCGATTCAGGAACTCCCTCGGGAGCAACGCCGGATTTTGGAGCTTCGCCACGGCAAACGCCTTCCTATCCGTAAGATTGCCGAACTCACGCATCGCAGTGAAGATGCAGTGAAATCAAGCCTTTATCGGACCCGCCGTACCCTCGCGACAAAGCTTCCGGACGAGGCGAGGGGCCTGAGCGATCGCCCCCGCTAGTTGAGTCAGTTCCGCTGACGCCTCAATTTTTCCACATAACTTTTCTGACGGTCTGACACTTTCTAGGTCCCCGCTACACTTAATTCACTGAGTCGGTAGCAAGCACGGCTCATGGAGTGAGTGTTCGATGGACCCGTTCAACAAAGCCAAAGCCGAGCCCAGCATCTGGATGGGGTCCGCGTTTTGGGACGATGTCGAGTACGAAATTGAGGAATTCAGCTGGGCTGATTTCTCTGACTTTCTCGAAGCCGACCGGTTGCCGTTCGAACCCCGCCCCGAATTCCGCGAGAAACAGCGAGAATTGATCCGCGCCTTCGCGAAGCAGCGACAGAGCTAGCACCGAGCTAGAATCCCCGCATGGGTTTCTTTCAACGGCGTCTCAATCCCCGTGCGCTCGCGATGTATGTTTTCGTCCTGGTACTCGTTTGGGCGAGCCGCCCTGGCTTGATGTCGACTCTGATCGGCAGCGTGATTGTGGCGCTTGGCGTCGGGATCCGATTTTGGGCGACCGGCTATCTGGTAAAGACCCAAGAGCTGGCGATACAGGGACCCTACGCGTACGTACGCCATCCGCTGTACCTCGGCACCGCACTGGTTGCGACGGGGTGTGCCGCTGTCGCCAATCATCCGGTCGGCTGGTTGGTCTGGCTTGGGCTGGTTGCACTGTTTTACATCTATTATTTGCCGTACAAAAATCGCATCGAGGGCGCGCGCCTCGAGGCGCGTTTTGGCGATGACTATCGTCGTTATGAGGTCATCGTTCCCCGGCTCCTGCCGCGGATTCATCCGTATCGCCCGCTCGGCGGAACGGCCACTGTCGAGCGCTGGAGTGCCGAACGTGTGGTGGCAAACAATGAAGTCAGCACATTGCTTTGGGTGCTGACGCTCGTTTCACTGATGGTGTTGCGCTGGGCGCTGCTCTAAAACCCGCGGATCTCGAGCAACCCGGGATTCAGATCTTGAACCGTGGCGGGTTCATGAATCCCGACGTGCTTCGACTGAACCATCCGGTTGCAGGACGCGTGGTGGTGAAAGACTTCAGTCATCGCCGCGCCTGGGTGCGTCGTATCCTCGTGCCATGGCTGATTCGCCATGAAGAGCTGATGTTGCAGCTTGCCGAGGGCGTGCCGGGGGTGCCGCGAAGTCTCGGTCGGGTCGGTCATCTTGCATTCGCAATCGAATACCTGGACGGCCTACCGCTGCGACGCCGTACGCATCGTCATTCGTTACCGATTGAGTTTTTCGATGAGTTATGCGCGATCTTGACCGCGTTGCGCGAACGCGGCGTCGCGTACCTGGATTTGAAAAGTCCGACCAACGTGCTTTGCATGCGCGAAACGGGTTCACCGGCGCTGGTTGATTTCGGCTCCGCATACCGGCCGTGGATTCCGTGGCGTTGGATCGAAAGAATCGAAGCCGATGGCATCGAAAAGTTGAGGCGGCGTTTTCAAATCAAAGGTCGCGCAGAACTTTCCAACTTTAAGACCTTGGATCATTACCACTTGAGCATCGGATCGACACGTTTCTCGATTCGTGACGAAGGTCGCCTCGCTGATCCCGTGCCGATCCTCTGTTTGCATGATGCGGGTCTTTCGTCGGCGCAGTTTCGGCCACTCCTTCGGGCCGCGGAATCGCAGGGACGTCGTGTGATCGCGATCGACCTCCCGGGGTTCGGTTCGTCGCGTGCGCCACGAGGTTCCATCCGCCTTGGCTGGGTCGCGCGGCACCTCTCAGCGTTGATTCGCACACTGCGCGTGCCGGCGGTAGACCTATTGGGATGGGGATACGGCGCGCTGGTGGCGCGTAAGACGGCGGCCCTCAGCGACCGCGTGCGCAGCCTCCGTAGTGTGGATGCGCCACTCAACGAACTTCGCGGTGGTTTCGCGTCGCGCTATGCGGAGGCGCTCGAACAGCCCGAGCAGCTACGACAGCGTATCCTTCGTAGCTTGCCTCGTGGGCTCGACGGGGAGAGCATCGAGATTCTGTTGGAGGACATTCAGAAATCGAACGCCACGACGTTACGTCGCGCGTATGCAGGTCTTCCGCTGCGTCATGTCGGTGAGCGAAAGATCTTGGTGGACCTACCACTGCCTGAAAAGGAGATCGCGATCTCGTCGCCGTTGCTACATCCCGACGAATTTTGGCAAAGCGTCGGTGGTTGAGATCAAGGCTCGGCGATGAGTGTTTCCCAGGAGCGATCGTTGGGGCGAATCATCGGCATGATTTGAATGCCCGGCGCGGTTCGCGTCGCGAGCTCGCGCTTCAAGCGAGTGAGCAGCTGGGTTTCGGAGCAATCTTTACTTCGGATCATGGTTCGGCCGTGCGCAGGGCCGTTACCGCGACCCGCACGATCGACAATGATCTCGAGTCGATTTGCCACCGGCGGACGCTTGAGTTCGAGTGCGACGGATTCCCCCGCTGCGATACCGTGGCGATAGATCCACTTCGAACGCCATTCGGCATCCTCGTACCCAAGGTCGCTGCCGGATTGGAGTTTGAGTCGTACCCAATCGATTCGCCGCTCAGTCCGATTGGTAACCGTCACGCAGACCCGCGCCTGATCCGGTATCCCGTCGAAATGGGTGCTGTAAACACCACGATATCGATCGACGGTTAATGAGTCCTGGCGCATAAATGCGTTCGTGGCACACCCGGCCAGGGTGAGGGCCAGCATCAGCGATACAAATCGCATGGAGGGGGATCTCCTTGTCCCCCTGTGCTTCGGTCGATCAAGACTGGGGCTTGAACCCCACGTCCTGACTCTAATGGCGCGTGTGTCTATGTCTGGTTGCGGAGAATGGCCGCGCGAACCAATTCCAAGCGATCGTTGCCAAAGTACATGTCGTCGCCGTCCACGAAAATCGTCGGTGAACCGAAACCACCCCGTTCGATCAGCTCGTCTGTATTTTCGCGAAGTCGCGCTTTGTACTCGGGCTGGGCGATGCGCTCGAAGAAGTCAGTCTCTTCAAGCCCGACCCGCGCAATGATTTTTCGGAGCACCTCATCTTGGGAGATGTCTTCGAGCTGGCCCCAATAGGTTTCGAAAACCGCACGGGCGTACTGCGGCAAGCATTGCTTCTCGAGCGCGACAAAGGCGCCGCGCATCGCCTTCACGCTATTGACGGGGAAGACGGACGGCCAGCCGATCTGTAGTCCGTAGTAGCGCGCCCAGTCCTGCAAATCCTTGCCCATGTATGCGGCTTTGCGCGGTACAGGATTCGCACGCATTTCGTAAACGCTCGTGTTAACGCTGTTGAAGACGCCTCCGACCAGAATCGGTTTCCAAACCAGCTCCGCATGGGTTTCCGCGCAGAGAGGCTGAATCCCGTGAAAAGCCAGATAGGTCCAGGGGCTTGAACAATCGAAGTAGAATTCGACGTTTGGCATCTCTCGATTCTCGCATGCCCGCGTGTCGTCGTCCTAGTCTCCGCCACGAAAGCCGCCAAATAGGGTAAAGTCCCGCCCGGTTCCCCCTGATTGGGGGCCGTGTAACGTCACGACGGGAGTCGAAGTTGGAAGTGGAAGTCATTCATCACGATATCGTGCTAGTGGGCGGTGGCGGCGCAGGCCTGCGAGCCGCCATTGCTGCGGTGGAATCCTCGCCGAAAATTACGGTCGGCTGTATTTCGAAGGTTTACCCGATGCGGAGCCATACGGTTTCCGCAGAGGGCGGCGCGGCGGGTGTTGCGCGCGACGACGACAATTTCGATCTGCACGCATACGACACGCTGAAGGGCAGCGATTTTCTGGCGGATCAGGATGTCGTCGAGACCTTTGTTGAAGCCGCGCCTCGTGAGCTCACACAACTCGAGCATTGGGGTTGTCCCTGGAGTCGTGAGCCGGACGGCCGCGTTGCAGTCCGTGCATTCGGTGGCATGAGCACGAAGCGCACCTGGTTTGCCGCGGATAAAACCGGTTTTCACATGTTGCATGCGCTGTTTCAGACTTCCATGAAATACGACCGCATTCAGCGCCTGGATGAGTCCTATGTCACGCGGCTTTTGGTCGATGGTGGCCAGGTGCGTGGTGTTGCTGCCTTGGACATTCGTACGGGCAAGATGCGCGCTGTTTTGGGGCGCTCGGTCATTCTTTGTACCGGGGGGGCAGGGCGAATCTTTCCTTTCACCACGAACGCGGCGATCAAATCTGGCGATGGCATGTCGTTGGCGTATCGCGCTGGCGTGGGTCTGAAGGACATGGAGTTCGTGCAGTATCATCCGACGGGGTTGCCGGGTACGGGAATTCTGATCACCGAAGCTTCGCGTGGCGAGGGTGGATATCTCTTCAACTCCGAAGGCGAACGTTTCTTACAGAACTACGTACCGAATAAAATGGAACTCGGGCCGCGCGACATGCTTTCACGTGCGATCATCCAAGAGTTTGACGGCGGCCGCGGTTTCGAGGGCACTTACGGGAAGTATGTGCATTTGGATTTGCGACACCTTGGCGAGAAGGTGATCGACAAGAAACTGCCCTTCGTACGTGAGCTTGCGCGCAACTACGTGGGTATCGATCCCGTATACGAACCCATTCCCGTGCGTCCCGTGGTGCACTACATGATGGGCGGTGTCGACACGGATATAGACGGTGCGACGAACCTGGCGGGGCTTTATGCCGCGGGTGAGACCGCATCCGTTTCCATCAACGGTGCCAATCGGCTCGGTAGCAATTCGCTGACCGAATGTTTGGTCTTCGGCGCGCGCGCTGGTGAGCATGCGGCGAAATTCGCTGCCGGCACGTCCGATGGCAACGAAGCTGCGTTGATCGAACAGGCCAAGGCCGAGGCGGCGCGCGTGGAAACGCTGCGCAATAAGAAGGGCGGCGAAAAAATCGCGCAGCTCCGGCGCGAAATGAACTCAGCCATGGAATCCGGTTGTGGTGTGTTCCGCGAAGAGTCGAGCATGGAATCGACTTTCAAGACCATCACCGAACTGAAAGGTCGCTTTGCCGATATCGGTTTGGAAGACAGCAGCCAGGTTTTCAATACAGAATTGATTGCAGCGTTTGAGCTGGGGAATATGCTCGACGTTGCCGAGACGGTGGCGCTAGCGGCGTTGCATCGGAAGGAATCGCGTGGCGCGCATACGCGAACCGATTACACCAGTCGCAACGATACTGATTTCCTGAAGCATTCGGTCATACGCTTCGCGCCCGACGGACCGAAGTTGGACTACAAGCCCGTGACGATTACGCGCTGGCAGCCTGAGGAGCGGAAGTACTGATGGCCGAAACACGGAACATCGGATTTGAAATTCTCCGATTCCGCCCGGAATCGGATGAAGAGCCTGTTTGGGAAACCTTCGAGGTTCCCTGTCGCGAGGAGTGGGTTGTCCTCGACGCGCTGAACTACATCAAGGATGAAATAGACGGCACGCTATCGCATCGATGGTCATGCCGCATGGGCGTTTGCGGAAGCTGCGGCATGATGGTGAATGGCACGCCGAAACTGACCTGTAATGCCTTCGTGCGGGACTTGCCTGAACCGATCCGAATCGCGCCGCTAGCGAACTTTCCGATCGTGCGAGATCTCGTTGTGGATCTCGAAAGTTTTGTGACGAAGATCAAGAAGGTAAAACCCTGGATTATTCGCAAGACTGAAAAAGACGTGGCGCACGGCGAGTACATGCAAACGCCGGATGAGCTCGACAATTACAAGCAGTTCACGATGTGCATCAATTGCTCGCTCTGCTATGCCGCTTGTCCCGTGCTCGCCCACGAACCCGACTTTATCGGCCCCGCTGCCATCGCATTGGCCTTCCGTTACAACCAGGACTCGCGCGACGAAGGCGAAGCGGAGCGATACGACGTGCTCAATAGTCACGAGGGCGTTTGGTCTTGCTCCTACGCGAACGAGTGTTCTGAAGTTTGTCCGAAGAGCGTAGATCCGGCGGCCGCCGTGAATCGCAGCAAATTGGTTTCCGCGATGCAGTGGACGGGTCTGCTGTCCAAGCGAGGTGCTGAATGAGTGAAGTAACCCGTACCGCTCCAGCGAGGGTTCCCGACGGTTGGTGGACCGGTCACACGCGCTACCGCAACTACGTACTCTTTGCAGGTTCGGGAATGGTGTTGATGGGTGTCTGCGTGATGCTCTTGCTCGCGCTACAAGCGTTGGCCGGTGGGAGCGAAAGCTGGCAGGCGTTCGTTACATGGCTCGGGCAAGCTCCGGTCCTCGCGCTCTCGAGTTTTCTGTTGTTGGGAACGCTTTTCTTTTCCATTCGTTGGCTGCGTGTGGGTGCCAAAATTCCCAGCGTGAAGTTGGGTTTCATGCCTGCGCCCGCACCGGCGCTGATCTTGGTCGCGCATTTTGGCGGTTTGGTTGCGGTCTCTAGCATCCTATTGCTGATCTTGAGCGGGGTGGGGCGATGAAGCTGATTCATAAACTCGAGCCCATTTGGTGGATGCTCTTTGGTGCGGGTGGATTTGCGGCCGCGCTGGTTTTACCGGCGTTGTTTTTCAGTATCGGGATCGCGGCGCCGCTCGGCTTGTTTGAAGGCCTCGACTTTCATCATGCGCACGCGTTAGCCACGAGCTTAGTCGGTCGCGGCCTGATCTTCGTCGTGTTCACGCTTACGTTCTGGCATTCGGCGCATCACCTGCGGCACTTCGCGCTCGATCTAGGCCTGCACCGCATCCAGGGTGTGGTGAGCTACGGGCTCTACGGCCTGGCGTTGGCCGGCACGGTCTGGACGTTCCAGGTCATTTCGAGCCTCTAGCCGTTCAGCGGCATGAGTGCAGCACTAGCTTGCTAGTTATTCTGCACCCGTTCCCATAGATCGCTAAGGCCGCGATCTTGAATACGCTGTTCGAGTTCCATGCGGTCCAGTGGCACACCCGCGGCGAGGACTGCCCTTATATCGCGTTCGTGTTTGGGTGATCCACCTTCGCGCCAATACTCGAGTTTCATGACGATCACGTATTCCGGTGGCGCGACGAATAGTTCTCCTGCGGAGAACGCGATGCATCTCCGGTTCTGCAAGCCCCAACGTTGTAGTGGATCGCGTCCCGCAAGATAGAAGTCGGCCTTCATTCCGCTCGCGTGCTCGATGATGTTGAAGTGTCCACGGGAATCGCGTGTACATTCCGCACGAAGGACCTCAAGCGGCGGCCGATAGAACTCGTCTTCGGGAAAAACGTCGAGTATCGCTTGTGCCTGTTCCACGTCGATTTCCACAACTAGATCGATATCGAGTGTCAGCCGGGGCTCGCCGTAGAGCATGGTCGCGATCGACCCCGTGACCATATAGGAAACTCCGCTGCCATTAAGCGGTGTGACGAAACGCTCAATCCAGGTCGGTTCGGCCATAGAGCTGCCAAGCACGCAAGCGTGCTTCGATTATTTTTTCCGAGATATGCGGGTTTTGCTCACGCACCCAGGCTCGCTTTAGCGACAGGACATCCTGGCGGAGTTGCCGCCCAATCTCCAACTTCTGCTCTGGACTCAATCGGGCCCAGGTAGCGACCTGCATCGGGTCTGGTCGATCGAGTTTGAGGGGCGGATCTAAGTCGGTGGTTGGCTTCATTCTTCGGGGAAAGCTACCACAGTCACTCATTCTGGGGCTCTTCTTGACAGTTCTGGAGCGTCGCCGATACTCTCTATTCAATTGATATTGATAACCATTATCAATATGGTGAAAAGGGGACCGATCCCGAATGGGTTGTGTGGCATTGGGAGATTTGAAGCCGGGTCAGCGAGCGTCGCTCTGCGGTCACCTCGAGCTCGAGTTAATCTCTGACCGCCTCCGCGATCTCGGTTTCGTGCCCCATACCTCCATCACGGTGGTGCGGAACGCGCCCTTGGGTGACCCGATCGAAGTCGAGCTACGCGGTTATCGCGTTTGCCTGCGGCGCGAGCAGCTCGGTGGTCTCTGCGTGACGCTGGATCGTAAAGACGCATGACACCTGCCGCGGCCGTGCCGCTTCAGATCGCGTTGGTGGGTTCGCCGAACGCTGGAAAGACCACACTCTTTAACGCGCTGACCGGTTCGCAAGCCAAGGTCGGAAACTATCCAGGGGTAACGGTCGAGCGTCGCGAAGGTTTGATGCGCGGCGCGTCACGCGAACTGCGTATTCTGGATTTGCCCGGAACCTATAGCCTGGCTGCGGAAACACCCGACGAGCGGGTCGTCTCACAGGTACTCGATGGAGAAATTCCAGACGAACCCGTACCCGATGCGTTGGTCGTGGTTTTAGATGGTACGTCGCTGTCGCGCGGCTTGGGTTTGGTGACCCAAGTCCTGCAGCGCGAGCGACCCACTGTACTGGTGGTCACGATGGTGGACGAAGTCCGCGCACGCGGGGGGCGACTCGATCTCGCACAGTTGAGTCGAATCTTGGGCATTCCCGTGATCGGTGTGATCGGCCATCGCGGCGTAGGGTTAGACGAACTTCGCGAGCTCCTTGTGAAGCCAGAATCTTGGAGCCAGCCTTCGGTGCTGCCGCCCGCTGAACCCGCGGATAAGCGTTTCGCATGGGTGGATCGTGTTGCCGAGGAGATCGGTGCCGAACTCACGACGAAAGACCGACGCACGGAACGCCTCGACGCGGTTCTGCTACATCCATTTTGGGGGATGTTGATTTTTACCGCAGTGATGGTTCTGTTGTTTCAAAGCATCTTTAGCTGGGCGGCCCCGGCGATGAATTGGATCGATGGCGTGTTCGGGGATCTGGGTCGAATGTCCCGCGAAACCTTACCCGAAAGTTTATTGACGGACCTTTGGACCGATGGCGTGCTCGCCGGTGTGGGTTCCGTCTTGGTCTTCTTGCCGCAGATTCTAATTCTCTTTGGGTTGATTCATTTTCTGGAAGACGTGGGATACATGGCGCGGGCCGCTTTTGTGGTCGACCGAGTCATGGGCTGGGTTGGATTGCAGGGTCGATGTTTTGTTGCGTTGCTGTCGTCTTACGCATGTGCGATTCCCGGCATCATGGCCGCACGAACGATTGCTTCGCCACGCGACCGACTCGCGACTATTTTTGTGGCGCCGTTCATGACCTGCTCTGCGCGTCTTCCGGTCTATACGTTGCTCATTGCCGCGTTTGTTCCCGCGTTCAAGGTGTTCGGACCGATTGGGTCCCAGGGACTCGTGATGATGGGTCTCTACCTGCTCGGCGCCTTTACCGCGTTGGCTTCGGCAGCGCTGTTAAAGTCGACATTGCTGCGCGGAACCATGTCGACTTTCTATCTCGAGCTCCCGCCATATCGTTTTCCGACGCTGAAACTACTACTGAGTCAAGTTTGGGGCAGCGCAAGGAAATTTCTAAAACGCGCGGGTACGTTGATCATGGTCGCATCGATCGTATTATGGGCGTTGCTTGCGTTCCCACGGATCGAGTCCGATCCTTCGCTTGATGCAAAGTCGCAGGCGAAAGCGCAACTCGACGCGAGTGCCGCGGCAACATTGGGACGGGGAATTGAGCCCGCCATCGCACCGCTCGGATTCGATTGGAAGATCGGTGTGGGCCTCATCGCGAGTCTTGCCGCGCGCGAAGTGATTGTCGCTACGCTTGCACAGATCTACGCGGTGGAAGACCCGGATGATTTTGACGGGTTACGGAGTGCATTGGTTCAGGATGTCGCCTTTAGTCTGCCGGTCGCACTCTCGCTATTGGTGTTTTTCGTCTTCGCGCTTCAGTGCACCTCAACCATCGTCATCATGGCGCGCGAAACCGGGGGCTGGCGTTGGCCGGCATTGGCGTTTAGTTACATGCTCGCACTCGCCTATGGCGCAAGTTTCGTGACCTATCGGATCTCGACCGCATTACTCTAGGCGTATGACAGTGTTCCAACACAGAGGTGTGGTTGAAGGGTATTACGGTACCCCGTGGACCCATGCCGATCGTCTCTGGATGATCGATCGACTGGGCGCCTGGGGGATGAACCGCTTCATGTATGCGCCCAAAGAGGATCAGCTTCATCGCGACCTATGGCGCGATCCCTATCCGGCAGCCGCTTTGACTGAATTTCAGGAGCTCGTCGAACAAGGTCAGTCCGTCGGTGTCGATGTCGGTTTTGCGTTATCACCGGGTATGTCGGTCAAGTATTCGGCCGCGGCGGATCGTGAATGCCTGATCCGAAAATTCCAAACGTTTTATCAGCTTGGGTCGCGCTTCTTTGGCCTGTTCTTGGATGATGTTCCAACGGAACTCGTACATGCCGAGGATCGGCACAGTTTTAAATCGGTTGCTGCCGCGCAGGTCTCACTCGTTGAAGCTTTGCAAGAAGCGTTCAGCGATGATGTCATGTTTTGGTTTGTACCCACGGAGTACGTGGGTCTTGAATCCACACCTTATCTTAGCGAGCTGGGAAGCAGTCTCGCGCCTGAAATCGAAGTCGCATGGGCGGGCCGAACCGTTGTCAGCCCGACGATTCGTCTGGATGAGGTGGCAGCGCGCGCAGGCGTACTTCAGCGCAAGGTCCTCATCTGGGACAATATTCCGGTGAACGATGGCCCGATGCGTCAGATGCTGCATCTCGGTCCGTATGCCGGTCGTGATGCTGCGTTGTCCGAACACGCCAGCGGCATGCTATTGAACCCGATGCCGCTCGCGCGCGCGTCCTCGCTTGGTGTAAGGAGTGCTGCGCGCTACTTGGAAGATCCGCAGAACTACGATTGTGAGCTCGCTTGGGGTGAAGCGATTGCGGAGCTTGCACTCGGCGCGGTCGAAGCGTTTCGGCTTTTTGCCGAAGCGCATCGGTATTCACCACAGTTCTTCGATGATCGCGATCGAGAGTTAGAGGGAATTTTTCGCCGCTATCAGACTCGACCGGATGCGGAAACACTCGAACTTTTACAAGAACGGGTGCGTGCGCGACTGGAGGTGCCCAACCTGCTGCGCAGAAACATCAGTGACCAGAGATTGCTTGCGGAAATCGAACCCTGGCTCTTGAGCTATCGACGAGAAACCCGACGCATAGAAGCGGCTCTGAAAGTGCTAGCGAGGTTGCGTTCTTCGACGTTGGCTCGCGATGCTGTATTGGAGTTCTTTTCGATGGAGGGACGTTTTACTTTGGAGCCCGAGAACGGCCGCGTGAGTTACGGGCCGCGACGCGTACTGTATCCGCAGTTAGTGGATTTGACCGATGAGCGGATGGGATTCGGGAAGGATCCGAGTTTGATTTTGGATCGGTGTCTTGCAGACGAGGTCGTGCGTTATGCGGAGGCCGAAGCGATGCGTCGCTTCCTCGTCTAGGCGGATCGGATCGGCGGATGACGTTTCACTGGCACGGGCTTATTGGCCGGGATGTGAACGCGATCACCATGTTCTTCCTTAATGAGCTTGATCATTGGAATCAGGATGCGGCCTAGGATTTTTACGTCGTCCAATGCATCGTGGCGACGTAAACCTTCGGTCGTGACCTCGAACTTATTCAGCAGCGCGCTGGTACTCCAACGAGTGTCGGGTGGTCCCAGTAACGCGGTCGCGAGCACGACTGAATCCAACGTAGGAGGTAAGTCGGTGGGTTGCCCGTGCCGCGCTAGCTCGGTTTCAAGCAGTGGAACATCAAACTCGAAGACGCTCTGACCCATCCAAACGTATGAACCCTCGCCGGCTTTCAGACAATCTGCCCAGACATCGGGAAACTTCGGGGCATCTTTCAACATATCCAATGTGATCCCAGTGAGGTCTTGCACCTCTTTGGAAATCTCGATCCCGTCTCCGGGGTAAACGTATTGACAGAAGGCTTCGTCGTCGATCAGCTTGCCGTCTTCGAGTGGAATTCCTGCGACCTGTGTCACACGCTCCTTGGTCGTGTCGAGTCCGGTTGCCTCAAGGTCGTAGATCCAAATTCGGCGCTTTGAAAAATCTGGGATGTCGAGACCAGACGCGTCATAAAGCTCATCCGATACGGGATCCAATTTTAGGATGGGGTGTTTCAATTCTTTCCTTCGAGGTCACGAAACGCTTCAACGAGCGCGACCGAGCCTGCTGCCATCAACGGCTGCAGCAATATGTCTTCCTGATTGTACACGCGGACCCCGCGGTCGAGCGTGATGAATGTACCGCCGGCTTCGCGAACCAAAAGATCTCCGCCACAAACGTCCCATTCACTCTTCGGGGCCGCGGAAATCCAAAAGTCGGCGCGTCCCGCAGCAACCAATGCGAGCTTGAGCGCGACCGAACCGACGGGTTTGATCTCTTTGAATACGTTTTCGTATGGGCCCATCTGGCCACGCTTCATCTCAGTGCGGCTTGAAAGCACCACGCTTTCGTCGAGCGCCGCGGTAGGTGTCACGGAAATGCGCCGGTCATCTACGAATGCGCCCGAGCCTTTTGCGCCCCAGAATGATTCACCCGTAAGCGGTTGATGTACGCAGCCGACCACGGGTTCGCCGCGGATCGTGAGCGCGATGGATACCGCGAACTCGGGAACGCCCTCGATGAACTCCTTGGTGCCATCGAGCGGATCGATGATCCAAACTCGCTCAGCGCGCAAGCGTTCTTTGGAGTCCTTGATCTCCTCCGAAAGAATCGTGTCATCGGGAAAGGCCCGATGTAGCAGCGTTTGAATCGCGTCGTTGGCTGCGAGATCGGCTTGGGTGACAGGATTATCTTCGGCCTTGTCCCAATGTTTGCGATCTCCCTTGGAGAATTCCGCAATGATCTTTCCGGCATGGATTGCCGCTTCGCGGGCGGCTTCGGTTTCACGTTCAAAATTCACTAACTGCTCCGTCGGTTTCTAAAATCGATACGAAGGGGACCCTAGCGTTTGGATGAGCCGGAATCCCGTGATCCGCCGGCGCGCCCACCGCGTTTCGCGCGTCGACGTCGGCGTGGCAACTTCGGTTCACAGACGTCGCAGCGTCCACAGGGTACGGTTTCGCCGTCTTCAAAATATCGGCGAATTATCGTCACCCGACACTCCGTATCGGTGCTCGCGTAGTCGATCATTCCCTCGAGTCGGCGTCGATCGTTGGTCTTGCGCTCTTCGTTTCCACGGGAGAGCAGGGTGACGGCTTCTTTTACTGTCATCTCGCCAACCAATGTGAATTCGCCGTCGGTCTCCGTAACCATGCCGGCATCTCTCAATCCTTCGAGAATCGCCTTGGTTCGAGTGACGCCAACCTCGGTCGACATCGCCAATACCGCTGGATCCACCGCGCGGCCCTCACCGCTCCACGCGGATAGACCGTCGACGAGTTTACGAATCTGTGATCGCGTTGCTGGGCCTTCGGAAAGGAAATGTCTTTGTACGCTCAGGTCGTCCTGCAACCAGAGCAGGATGCAGCGTGCTGGTAGCCCATCGCGTCCTGCTCGCCCCGCTTCTTGGACGTAGGACTCGAGCGACCCGGGCATTTGGTAGTGAATCACGTAGCGAATATCGGATTTATCGACGCCGAGTCCGAACGCGCTGGTTGCGATCATCACGATGCGTTTCCCCGACGACATAAAGCGTTGATGTGCATGATCGCGTTCGGCCTTGGTGAGTCGGCCGTGATAAATCTCTGCGGGAATCCGCGCCAACTTACAGAGTGCGCCAAGCTCTTGGACGTCTTTGACCGTGGAGCAGTAGACGATGCCTGGGCGTCGCAAACGTCTTAGAAATTGGATGAGTTCGCGACGCTTATCGTCTTCGGAATCGCAATGGCAGACTTCGAAACGCAGGTTTGGCCGCGCGACCGAACGTACGACCATCAATGGATCTTCGAGCCCGAGACGCTTGACGATTTCTTCGCGTACCTGCGGCGCTGCGGTCGCGGTCAAGGCCAGCGTTGTGGGCTGACCCAACTCCTCGATCAGTGCGCCGAGCCCCAGATAAGCGGGTCGAAAATCATGACCCCATTCAGAAACGCAATGCGCTTCGTCGACGACAAACAACGCGACCGGTCGATCACCGAGGCGCTTCTTGAAGGCGGGCCCCGTTGCGCCCTCGGGTGTGATGAGCAGAACCTTCTGTTCGCCTTCCTCAAGCAACACCATCGTTTCCTCGCGCTGTGTTGCAGTCAACGAACTATCAAGCCGAATGGCTTCGATGCCCTGCGCGCGCAGTTTCTCGAATTGGTCGCGAATTAACGCGATCAACGGCGAGACGACCACGGTGAGGCCATCGAGCAATAGACTCGGAAGTTGGTAGGTAAGGGACTTACCGCCGCCAGTCGGAAGTACGGCTAAGGTGTCTTTGCCATCGAGGATCGAACGCATGATCTGTTCTTGGCCGGGCCGAAAATGATGTAGGCCGAACTCGCGGCGAAGCAGTTCGAGGAGCTGTTGGCGTTGCGGGTCCGAACTGCCGCCACGACGCCGACGTCGTCTTCGTCGGCCTGAACCGCGTGGCCGGGAGCCCCCGTTCGAGTTCGACTCGCCATTGGGCGTATGTGCTTGGGCGGGCGAAGCGTCCGCGGACGGCGCGGCTAGCGTGCCGTTCTCCTCGTTTGAGGAGTCTGATTCTGATTGCGGCCGACTTCGACCACGCCCCGACCGGGAGCGTCGTCTTCGCCGAGGTCTTTTGGGACCCGCAGCTTGCGGCCCGTCATCCTGAGTTGCCAGGGTAGACCTCCAGAGAGAGGAGTTCCGATGCCTCATTATATGCACTTCTCGGGGCGCTGCCCCCATAAAGCAGCAGAAACTCGGCCTTTTTTTCGGTCATCTGGGTCGGGGGAGCGCCAAAACCTTGCGCACTTGGCTGCTGTACAGCAATATGCTGTACGTTATGAGTCGTTCAGAGCCCAAAGAGCGGATGACCTTCCGCCTGAATCCCGAACTGGCCGCGGCCATGCGCCAACTGCCGAACCAAACCGCGTTCGTCGAGACGGTCTTGAAGGATGCGCTCGGCCGGGTCTGCCCGCTCTGCCACGGCACTGGCGACGCGACCGGCGTGCACCTTTCGGTCTCTAACTTTAAGCAGCTGCCGAAGCGCCGCCTGACGCGTCGCGAGGCGAGTCAACTCAAAGCGCTCGTACGGCTTGGCCGCGAGCTGCTCGCTACCCATCTGGATATCCAAGCCGAATCCACGGACTGCGAACTCGGATTTAGGCTTGCTCGAGCGGATCAATTACTGCTATCAGGGCGCATCCCACATGGTCGGTCAGAAGTGAACCTGGCCCACTAAGGAGAATTCGAATGTCCACGATGATTACGGAAGAATGCATCAACTGCGGCGTCTGCGAACCGGAATGTCCCAACGAAGCGATTACCGAAGGTGAAGAAACCTTTGTGATCGATCCGAAGCTCTGCACGGAATGCGTGGGTTTTCACGGCGCTGAACAATGCGCTGAAGTCTGCCCGGTGGATTGTTGTGTACCCGATCCCAATAACGCGGAAGAAGAGGCCTTGCTCTTCGACCGTGCCAAGACGATCCACCCCGACCAAGCCGCTTCACTCGAACTCAGTGCCGACACTTCCCGCTTCCGCGCTAATTAGACGTATCTGACTCAGGCGGTCCGACCCGTCCAGCCGACGATACCTCGTCCCAGGCCAACCCACTTTACAAGAAATGGGTGTGGCCGTTGGACGAAGGAGATCGTCGATGCGCAGTTCAACATGTTCTTGGTTGGGTGTTGTTGTCCTGATTAGCTGTTTTAGCGTGTTGTCGCATGAAGCTTTAGCTCAGCAACAAAGGGTACATCAACGCAGTTGTATCAACGGGGTCAACAGTAACCTCGAACAGATCGTCGATGCGTACGATGGTTTAGCCGGAAAGTGCTTGTACTTGTTCTCGAGAGGTCGGCTGGAATCCATTGACGAGTGCTTGGATGTATCTATAGACGCTACGGTCAGCGGGCGCAAAATTGAGAAAAAGATGCGTCGCATTGAGCGTATGTTTGCTTCGGGTGGGCGTTGTAACAACAATCCGCCAGACTTCGGCGTGACTGATCTTGAAACCGGAGTCGCGTCGAGTCTTACTTTCGTTGACGGTATTACCGCGGATCTCTTTGGCGCCGACCTGGATGCGGCGATGCAGCGCGATGAACGTACGGATCCGTTACACGGGAACGATGACGCGGTCAATTGCCAGCGTACCGTGGAGCGACAGGTTCGCAAATGTGCCGATCAAGGAATCGATGGCGCAGTGATCTGCGTAAAGAAACATCTCATTCGTCCTCTGGGGCCGGTGATGTCTGCAGCGGAGTTGGTTGAAGCGTGCATGGTTCCCATGGCATCGCCTGGTTCACAGTGTGGCGAAAGAATGGCGCGTAGAATTGAACGCGACTGCACCGACGAAGGCATCACGGATGTGGCTGCGCTCTTTCCCGGCGTTTGCATGAATGCCGACATGGAATCTATGCATCTCTGCGCGGAAGACGCGGTTCGATGCCGAGTTTGCCAGTGGACGGCAACAACCGCCGCTCTATCGCCGGACTGCGATCTCGTGGATGACGGAGCGTCGAACGGAACCTGCGGCGACTAATGCTCTTCCGGTCTCCAAAGCACCGCATCCTGGAAGCGTTCGCCATCATGACGAACCGCCAGGACGCTCGCGTTGGGAATGCCTCGAACCTGCTGCCAATCTTCTAAGACATGGGCCCAGATTGAGAAGATTGTGCCCGCATGACTCACGACGGCCACGTCGTCCTCGGCATGACTTGCGAGATACGGGCGCAGTGCAGCGATTGCACGTGCTTGAACCTCGAGCAGCGTTTCACCCTGCGGTGGTCGCCATTCCCAGCGTCTCTCCGGATCGAAGTCCTTGGAGGCGGCAGCCGCTTCATAGGGTTGGCCGTGTAAGTCTCCAAGGTTTTGTTCTCGAATTTCGGTTTCAATTTCGACCGATAGGCCGAGCGGGGTCGCGACGATTTCCGCGGTTTGGCGCGCGCGCCGAAACGGGCTCGATACGACGCGGACTACATCGTAGTTCGCGCGCACTTGCTCCGCCGCGAGCGTGGCTTGACGCGCTCCCTTTTCGGTGATGGGTACCTCGGGGGAGTTTGTAAACGTACGCGCCGCGTTGCCTTCGCTCTCCGCGTGGCGAATCAGCAGTAGATGGCCCGTGGTTCTACCCCGCGAGAATCGGTTCGGTGATCTTCACGGCACCGTCCTGACGGTTATCCGTAAGGCAGCCTATATCGCGCCACTTCTGTTCGGTGCGCTCGGTGATCAAACCCAAGCGCTTAAGGTTTGGCATCACGGTATGCATGTAGATCAGGCTGTTGAGGTCGACGAAGTTGTCCATCTTCAATAGGGCTTCGGTCACAAGCCTCGCATCGATGCCGTACTTAGGCCCGATGGTGTGTAGCATCGCGAGCTGTTGATTCGCGTTCAAGGTCTCGAGAATGTTGAACGCGAAATCCTCCATCGCGTGCATCTCTTTTTCGGATGCGTCTCGAACGCAGCGGCGCATGGTCAAAACACCGAATGCAGCGTGGCGCGACTCATCCTGTTCGACACGACGTAAGATATCGGCGAAGAGCACGCACTCTGTATTGGCCCGAAGCATGTCCATAATGCCGACCGCCATGCCCTCGAAGAGCGTCTGCATGCCGAGTGCCTTCATCTGATAACCCTCGGCCTTCAAGAGTTCGTCGAGGAGTATTTTGAGCATGGGTGCAATCGGATAGATCTCGCCCATTTTCTCTGAGAGGAAGCGAGCGAGGACTTCGTTATGTCGCGCTTCATCCGCAACCTGATTTGCCGCGTACCATTTTTCGTCCGTATGCGGACAGAGATTCGTGAGCTGTCCACAGAGTTGAAGCGCGGCCTGCTCGCCATGCAGGAGCTGCGAAATCGTATAGGTGACTTCGTCGAATGCAGCGGCTTTCTGCGTGGCCTCGTCCTTGCCCATGAGCTGGCACGCTTGGGCCATGATGCTCATCTTGGGATTCATCATCCACTCGTCTTTGCTAACAGGGCGATCCCACTCGATGTCCTCGGACGCGTTCCACTGATTCTTCTTGCCCTTCTCATAGAGCGCGCGAAGTTCCGCGACTTCGCTGCCGTACTCCCACTGCCAGTTCACGCTCATCGGCGTTTCCACCTTAAGGTGATTGCGCAGCGCGGCGATCTTATCCGTATCGATGATATCGATTAATTCAAAGTTACCGACGTTGCGACGATATTCCTGAAGTAGCTTTTCCACCTTGAGTACCTCCTAGTCGATCGTGACGAGTAGTCCACGTCGAAGTAGTTGAAAGACTTCTTCCTTGCGCTGGCGAACCTGTGCGCTGGAATAGATCTCATCACCAAAAAGTTTTTCGCCGACCGGTCCAGATGCAAAATGGTAGACCGTCATGCCGACGATGGATTGAAGTGTGTGGGGAATGGAAACGGGGCGTAGTTCGCCCCGATCGATGCCTTCCTGAATCGCCTGCCCGACGCGACGCAGGATTTTGGCGAGCAATTGGTCGAGGTGATCTTCGTCCTCGGGCGCGACATCGTCTTCTTCAAAGAGTGTGCGTAGTAGTAAACGTGCGTGTGACGGGTTCTCCGCCAAGGTATCGATGGTGACCTCGATCCAATGCCAGACGCGCTCGAAGGCATCGGACTTGGGCTGCGCCGCCGCTTCCTGGCGCGCATCAATGTCGACCAAAATACGCTCGACTACGGCCAAGTAGAGCTCGAGTTTGCTGGCGAAGTGATGGAAGAGAGCGGACTTGCTCAAACCCACGCGGTCCGCGACCTCGCGCATGCCAACAGCTGAAAAACCGCGGGCGGCAAAGAGCACCTCGGCGGTTTCGAGGATCTTCTCCCTGCTGCTTGGGGCTATCGGCTGCACATCGTCCTTCCGCGTCTTTTCGCGACCGATGGAGGCATCGCTGCCGTTTTGATACCGACCGACCGGTCGGACGGAATGGTAACCCCCCTAAATACCAGGGTCAACGGGTTTTCAGCCCGAATTCGGCCGGCCACGAAAAGGTTGAAATTACGATAAAATTGGATTTCCCCAATCGAAAACTGGCTCATTTCAATCCGATTGGGCTTGTGGAGAACCCCCATGAAACTGGCGCTGACACCTCGGATGCTGATGATCGCGAGCGCCGCGATCGTTCTGGTCGCGTTCCTGGTGGGCTATAGCTCGCCGGGCGCGGTGGCGGAGCGTGAGCGCGAGGCACGCCTGCGGGGCTTGCCGGAAGTCGGTGCCGGGATTCCGGACGTGACCGGATTGGAAGTCGTATCGCTTGAGGTCCGACGCCAAGAGATTCGCTTGGACGCGGAGCTCAGTGCCACGCTCGAGCCGATTCGCCGCGTTTCGCTAGCGGCTGAGGTCGACGGCCGTGTGTCTGCGGTTCCCGGTGAGCGACATAGCTCTGTGGAAGAGGGCGCGATGCTGGTTGAACTTGAACGTGATTTTTATCAAGCCGCGCTCGATCGTGCGAAGGGTGCGTTGCTCCGTGCGAATGCGAACAAGCAGTTGGCGAAGGCAGAGCTCGAGCGTCAGCGCGGTCTCGCCGAACGCAAAGTCGCGAGTGCGCGCGACTTGGATCGCGCCGAAGCGGATCAAAAGGTGCGATCGGGGGAGGCGCTCGAAGCGAAAGCCTCACTCGATGATGCAAATACTCGAATTGCTAAGACCGAAATTCGAGCGCCGTTCGCGGGTGTTGTGAATCAGCTGGATCTTGAGCCCGGCGCGTACCTTCGTGCAGGTGATGTGGTCGCTGAGGTTTTCGACCTCTCGGCAATCGAAGTGGAAGTGGGTGTGACGGAGCAACAGGTGGTCGCATTGGCTGTTGGTGATGCGGTCGTGCTCGAGGTGGATGTGTTTCCCAGCGAAGTATTCGAGGGCTCGATCACGCGCTTGGGTCGTGGCGTCGACGCTGAAACGAAGAAGTACCCAGTGGAAGTTCGTGTTCCTAACCCCGAGGAGCGGCTGCTGCCTGGCATGATCGGATCGATTCGCTTTGATCTTGGTGCGCGAGATCCCGCGATTCGAATTCCCCGACGTGCGACCCAGAAGGAGTTTGAACTTGTCTACGTCTTCGTACTGGAACCCAGCGCCGGGGCCGGGGCAACGGTCCGACATCGACGTGTAGAAACACGGGCTGTGCCATTTCGTCCCGAGCTCATCGAAATTCTGGGCGGCCTCGAGGACGGTGAAAAGATCGCAGTCTCTGGAATGCGTGAACTCCACGACGGTCTGAGTGTGCGGATCAAGGAACCTGGGGCTTGAGCTTACCTCGTTTTAGCATTCATCAAGCTGTTCTCGTCAATGTGCTCTTTGTCGTGTTCCTACTGGCGGGCTACACCGCGTTCACACGAACGCCAGTCGACTACTTCCCAGATATCTCTTTCAATGCCACCAACATCACCACGATCTGGACCGGCGCGTCCGCGGATGAAGTGGAACGCCTCATCACGACCAAACTTGAGGAGGAGATTCAGGATGTGTCGGGCATCAAGGAGTTGCGTTCTTGGTCGACGGCAGATTCATCGCGAATCACCATCAGTTGGGACGAGGGTCTATCGGATATCGACTACGAGTCCGGGCTGAACGATGTGCGCGCGGCGATCGATCGTGTCGGTGATCTACCCAGTGACGCGGAAGAACCGATTGTACGTGAGCTGAGTGTCGCCGAGCTTTACGCCGTGATGCTGGTTGCGATCGTGGACAAGGAAGGCGTCGGGGAGACCGCGTTGCTCGAGGTTGCGCGCGATGCAAAGTCCCGAATCGAGAATATTTTCGGTGTGCACAAAGTGATCATTCGCGGCGAGCATGATCGTGAAATACAAATTCTTGTTGACCGCGACACAGCCGCGCGACACGGGCTTAGCGTGGTGGAAATTGCAGATCGTATTCGTCGCAAGAATCTCAATTTACCGGCAGGTAGTTTTAGCGGTGCGTCAGGGGAATCAGTACTTCGGGCCACGGGCGACTACGAATCGGTGGAAGAAATTCTTTCGACCGTCGTTTCGGATGACCGAGGCGGAACGAATTTGCGCGTGCGGGATATCGCCCGTGTCGAAATGGGACTGGAGAAAAGATCCTTCTACGGACGCTACAACGGTGAAAATGCGTTGCTCTTGTCGATTGCGAAAGATCCAGACGCGAATCTCCTGGAACTTTCCGTGGATGTCCGAAGTTGGGTAGAAGAATATCGAGAAGTGGTGCCTGACGGCGTAGAGCCTTACGTGAGTTGGGACTCTGCCGACTACGTCTCCTCCCGGATCCGTGTGATTTGGAACAATATTCTGACCGGCATCTTTTTTGTGATGGCCATCCTATGGTTCACCATCGGGTTTCGGAATGCAGCACTAACCATCATTGCAGTGCCGTTTAGTTTCCTCTCCGCGTTAATACTCTTCCAGCTGCTCGATATAACCATCAACATGATCTCGCTGGTCGGGATGCTGCTGGTTTCGGGGATGTTGGTCGACGATGCAATTATCGTCCTGGAAAACATCTACCGCAGGGTTGAGACGGGCGAACCCTTTGAGGAAGCCATTATCAACGGCGCGGAGGAAGTGCTTTGGCCCGTGGTTGCCGCGGTGCTTACGACCTGCGCGGCGTTTTCTCCCTTGCTTTTCATGACAGGGACTTCGGGTGAATTCATGTCGATACTTCCCAAGACCGTGATCGTCTGTCTGCTGGCGTCGCTGATGGAGTGTCTCATCATTTTACCTGCCCACTATCTGGATTTCGGCAGTCGCCATGCGGCGCGAGATGTCGACGTCGATCAAGAACCCCAAACAGGCTGGCTTGGAACTTGGCAGAGATGGACTGGATTCTTCGAGCGGGCTCACTTTCTTACGGATCGCGGATTGGACTGGCTGCGGGCGCGCTACCTGATCGCGCTCGACAAAGTCTTAGAGTATCCGGGCTCCTTCGCCGTGCTATCAATCTCTGTGTTCTACCTTGCGATGAATGCTGCGGGCCACATTCCAGTGGATCTTTTCGCAAGTGAGTACAGTCGCTTCTTCATTGTTGTGGAGACACCGCTCGACTACAGCCTCGATGAAACCGACGCAGTCGTGCGCAAGCTCGAAGCTGCAATGAATGCAGAGCTGCTGCCCGATCCACTGCTCGACTTCTCGACCTACGTCGGGCACAGCATCTCTGGGAATGATGACCAGCGCGTAGGCTCTAATCTTGCGGTGATTTACAATTGGATCATCGACAAGCCGGCGTATCGTGCCGATCCCGACCCTGTACTCGATGACGTCCGAGGTTGGCTGCGCGATTACAAGAAGGCTCATCCCGAAGGTCTCGTCAATCTCGAGGCAAAAGCGCCGCGGAACGGACCCCCGATCGGAAAGCCGGTCGCGGTTCGCATTCAGACCGACGACTATCTACTGGCGAAACAAATTTCGCGGGAGATGCAGGACTTCTTAGGAAAGCTCCCCGGAATTAGGAACATCGAAGACAGTTTGAAAACGGGCGCACGTGAGGTTCGCTTGATTATCAATGACGAGCGTGCGGGCCAATACGGCGTCAGCTTTGAAGACCTTGCGAAGTCGCTGCGGGGCGCAAACGATGGTGTGGTCGCGTCGAGTTTTCGTGGCCCCGATGAAAGTCAGGAGATCGATATTCGTGTCATGCTCGATGAAAGTTTTCGCCGGGACATCTCTGATTTATTGCGTACGAAGACGCGGACTCCAGATGGGCATCTGATTGAGCTAGGCGATGTGGCCGAAGTTGAGGTCACGCGTGGATTCCAGTCCCTCACGCATTTTGATGCGAAGAGGACCGTGACGGTATACGCGGATGTTGATGCGGATATTACGAACTCTATCTTGGTCAACGATGCCTTGCGTGCGGAGTTTGCAAATCTTGATGCGCGCTATGCAGATGTTGAGATTTACTACGGTGGCGAGTTTGAAGTGACCAAACGCACCAATCGTGAGATTGGGCAGCTGATGCCGATCGCGCTGCTTTTGGTTTATATGATTCTGGCCGCGTTATTCAGGAGTTATTGGCAGCCGCTGATCGTCGTTACCGCCGTGCCGTATGGAATTATCGGTGTCATCGCGGGCGTCGGGATCTTCGGTTACGCGATGAGCATGGCGATCTTCTACGCAACCATCGGGCTGATCGGCGTCGTTGTAAACGATTCGCTCGTTATGGTTGATTTTATCAACCGAGCGCGTGCATCGGGGCTACCGCTCTACGAAGCCGTTCGTCAGTCGGGCGCGATGCGTCTACGGCCGATCCTGCTCACAACACTGACGACGGTTGTCGCATTGCTTCCGATGGCAATGGGTGTGATGGGCGGCTCAAAAAGTCAGGGCCCATTTGCGGCGGCGATCGCGTTCGGGCTTATGGTTGCAATGATCGGAACTCTTTTCATTGTTCCATTGAGCTACATACAGATGCTGCGCTTTATCGACTATGCGAAAGCATTGATGCAGCGTCTTCGGGCGCGTATCGTTACGAATGTGTCTGGCTAGCCCAGGCGATCGCGTCTTCCAGACGATCGTTGCCCCAGAACAGTTCCTCACCCACTCGGAAACTAGGCGCACCGAAGATACCGGCCTTCTGTGCAGACTCAGTCTGCTCGCGCAGGCGAGTCTTGTTTTCGGCGGTTGCTGCACGCTCAAGCCAGACATCCGCGTCCTCGATCCAATCACTCAAGACGTCGGGATCAGAGATATCGCGATCGCATGCGAAGTTCGCTTCGTAGACTTTGCGCACAAAATCTCCGAGCCAAGGCTGCCGGTCGGCGGCAATCGCGACGCGTGCCGCGAGCAAACCGTTCCTCGGAAACCCAGTAGGCCGTTTGAACGCCAGGCTGTACTTTTCGCAGAGTCGTTCCATATCCCGCCACATGTACTCGCCCTTTGTGGGGAAGAGGTTGAACGGAGAGTCGTTCCAGCCTTGAGCAGCGAAAATCGGCCCTAGAAGAAAGGGTCGCCAAAGTATTTCGACATCAGCCTCGATTGCCAACGCCTCGATTCGTGACGCCGCGACATACGAGTAGGTGCTGGCGAATTCGAACCAGAACTCAAGCGTTTTGTCGGACATCGACCACCCGTGCAAGAAATGTAAGTAGAAGAAAATTTATCAGCAACGAGGCAGTGATGACCAGCTTTGCTGTTGGAACCGGACCGAACGTAACGCCAGTCTGGATCAATACGAGAACCGCACCGAGTGCGTAGAGTGGCTTTCGATGCTGACTCGATGAGTGAGTCGCGAGGTAAACGACCGAACCGAGAAGTAGGGCGATCTCTGCTGAATACGCGAGCAGAGGATAGTTCCAGAGGCTGAAGCCGAGCTTGAGCTGGTTTCCATAGACGGGTAAGTCGGGTCGATGCACTGGCAAGTCTACGAACCAATGCGACAGAATCGCGAGTGCAATCAGTACACAGGAATTCCGGCTGAGGTCTGTGGTGTGCCGTAGCGCCAGGAAGCCAAGCAACGCCCAGCCGATCGACGCCGTGAGGCTATGGGTGAAGGGCATGTAATAGAGGTCGAGCGGATTCGACGGTAGTTCCCAGACCAGGTGAAAGTCCTCAAGGCCCGCGAAGACGGCGAGGGTGAAGAGGATATCGACAAACTGTACCGCGACGAAGAGCCACCAGAGTTTTAGGTTCGGCTCAAATCGCTTCATAGCGAATGCGACGCTGTAGTGGCCGATTAGCATGGTCGACTAGTAGATTTTCTTGCTGGGTTTATCGGTACGTTCATACGTGAAGTCTCGGACCGTGCCGTAGTCGTCAAAGAAAACGGTCAATTGATGCCGGATCTCATTTGAATAGCGCACGTTGACCGGCGGCCCGATACTCCGAACACCGAAGAGCGAAAGCACGAATCGAGCGATACGAGTGAATATACCGGTGTCGCGAGTTTTGACCTCGCGATAGTCATATTTCCAAGAACTGCCCCCGCTCCCCTGGACCTGCAGTTTGACCGGTTCGCCAAACATGCGCCGAATTTCGGCTTGGGAGCTCCTCCCGATGTCGATATGCGACACGCGGTCGGGGTCAAACGACTTGCCTGAGGTTGCGCACGCCGAGATCGCGAGCACCAATGCGAGCGATATATTCCGCTGAAGTAACACAGGCCGAGTATACTGGATTGATGGATTCCGGAGACCAGAATCCAGTGCGAGGAGCAGGCAATGAGTCGATTTAGTCCCGATGAATTGGAGCAAGCGTTTCGCCACTACTGGCAAATGGGCGCGGTGGGTGAAGATTGGAATGCTTTTGCAAATTGCTTTACTGAGGACGCAACCTACGTGGAACACGTACTCGGCAATATGGCTGGACGTGAAGTGATTCGCAAATGGATCGGCGAAATCATGGAACAGTACTGTGAGCTGTATACCGCATACGAATGGCATACCGTGGATCCGAGTAGCGGCCGCGTGATCGTGTACATGCAGAATCGGCGTGACCATCCTTCAGGCAAAGGTGCGATCGATTTCCCAGGGGTCACTATCTTAGAGTACGCCGGCGACGGACTTTTCAAATCGGAAGAAGACTATTGGTCGGTTCCCGGCGCACGCCGCGCGACCGCCGAATATTCAGCGGCGTTGGAAGCGCACGATCCTAAGCACAAAGAAAAGCGGACGCGTCTCAACTGGGGCACGGGTCCGTCATGGACGCGCGGGGCGAGTTCGTTCTTTGAGAGGGCCGGCGTTTAGCGCAAGCTTTCGATCAGTTGAATCTCGGCGTCTCTGTCGCCGGGATTGTACGTACTCATCCAACCGTCGATCATCTCGCCATAGCGTGCCTTCAACGTTTCGCCGACACGCTCGGGTGCAACATCGACCGAGAAAGCCTCGAGTATCTCATCGGTGATGCACTCGCCCATCTCGGTCCAGAGTCCACGCTTCGACATTCGATTCAGTTCGGGTTGTAGATCGCCCCAGCCGTGTACATCCAGCACTGGCTTATAGGCCGGTGTGGATCCATAGAACGCGAGTTGTTTGGACACGGAGTCGCGTTGTGCTTGGTAGGCTTGTTCATCCTGCCCCGCAACGATCATGACCGGGCAGATAATTTCAAAATCTTCGAGTGTTCGGCCCGATGTTGCCAGGCCGCGCTCCAGTGCTGGGATCGTAACTTCCTTAAGATAGCGCGGGGTGGTAAACCCGTGCGCGATAAAGCCATCGGCAACTTCGCCTGCGACTTCTGTCATGAGCGGACCGACGCCAGCCAACATGACACGAGGTCGCCCGTGTTGCGTGTTCGTGGGTGTAAACATCGGGGTCATCAGCGTGTGTCGATAAAACTCACCGCGAAAATCGAGCGGTTTCCCGTCGTACCACGTGTCCCAGATCGCACGCATAGCGAGGATGAACTCACGCATTCGTGCTGCGGGCTTGGACCAGGGCATGTTGAATCGCTTGGTGATATGGGGTTGGATTTGTGAGCCCAATCCCAATAGGAACCGACCGCCGGAAAAACTGTTCAGGTCGTGGGCCGTTTGAGCCAGTGTCATCGGGTTTCGCGCGAACGCCACCGCGATACCGGTAATCAATTGCAAGGCCTCGGTATGTTCCGCTGCAAGCGTTAGTGGCAAAAATGGATCGTTATTCATTTCGGCCGTCATACCCCCGCGGTAACCCAGGCTCTCGACCTCACGCGCGCGGTCGGGAATCTGCCGAAGATCTCCCATCAAAGTCCCGTATGCATGCATGCGCTTGCTCCCTTTAAATGGTGTCCAAGGATCGTGTCGAAACGCCATTCTTTCATCTGCGCGATGTAACGTCTAGCGAGCCTGGAGCGTATACTTAGGCCATGAGCAAGATCATTCAGTTTGACGAAAATGCCGCCAAGGGTATCGAGCGGCTCTATCAAACCCCCGACGTAGTCGGACAGCGCAGTCAGATGTTGTACGCGCTCGGTTTGAAGCCTGGGCAACGCGTGCTGGACATAGGCGTAGGACCTGGGCTTCTAGCGTTTGACATGGCGCAGATGGTCGGTGACCAAGGTCATGTCGCGGGGATCGACCTATCGGAACCGATGATCGCGATGACTACGCGTCGGTGTACCGAGTTGCCGTGGACCGATTTTAAGATTGGCGACGCGACGAAGCTTGAGTATGACGACGACAGTTTCGATGTTGTGACCTCAACGCAGGTCTATGAATACGTATCCGATATGCCAGCCGCGCTGGAGGAGGTACGTCGCGTGCTTCGGCCCGGTGGACGTGTGATGATTCTCGACACCGATTGGGATAGTGTGGTCTGGCATACGTCTGACCACGCACGCATGCGCCGCGTGATGGATGCTTGGGATGCGCATTTGCACGACCCGCACCTACCGGCATCACTCGGCACGAAGCTCAGCGATGCAGGGTTTCAGGTCGATCGGGTCGATGTGATCCCGCTATTGAATCGGGCCTACCACCCAAACTGTTATAGCTTCGGCATTCTCTTCGCGATTCAAAACTTCGCAAGGCAGAACGGCATTGACCCGACGGAGGCCGACGCTTGGGCTACGGAGCTGCGTGAGCTCGGTGACGCCTATTTCTTCAGTATCAATCGCTATCTCTTCAGTGCGACTTCCCGTTAGCGAAAATCTGGCGAAAGCACCGTTGATTCGCTGCGCGGTCTAGGGCAGAGTGCTCCGCGAAGTCACCCGAAGGAGACCAGTTGAGCTCAGTGTATGGATGGATCATGCTGGGACTATTGCTTTGTCCAGCGGTCGCGATCGCCGAAGATGCAATTGAGATCAAACCCGGACTCTGGAAGATCAAACAATCCTCTCGCAGCGGGTTCTCACCCACGCCGATGGAAGATGTCGACGAGGAATGTTTTACCAAGAACAAGTTTTCGGCGGAAGACATGATTGATGCGGATTCCACCTGCAAACTGGTGAGTTCAAGCCTTTCGGACGGGGTATTGAAGTGGAAGATGAGTTGCGATCAACCGATGCCCGGCACGGTCGGGGAGGGCGAGCTTTCGGGTGGTGGCACGGAGATCAAAGGTATGTTGCGCATGAAGGTAGCGATGGAAGGTAAAATCCAGACGATCGAGACCAAATGGGACGGCGAGCGGATCGGCGACTGCCCCGAGTGAACGATGTTGATATCAAGACCGCGCTACGGCTAGCGCTACTCGCCAAGGAACACGTCTATCTTGAAGGCCCGCCTGGATGCGGGAAGACGAGCATCGCGGCAGATTTCCTGCGCGCGAATACCCACGCGTTGACGGTCGTAGAATTTCATCGTGACTTTCGGGCCGCGGATCTATTCGGCCAGCTCGTGCTTCGGCGGATATCCGATGCAGGCAGCGAGAGACTCCTGAGCAGCCGCGATCGGGGGCGGATTTTTTCGGCGAACGCGTTGTTGTTGGACGATCTCTCGCGGGCACCGCGTGAGTCGCTGGTTCCGTTGTTACAGGTCTTAGATCGGCGCGAGCTCGACGGGGCGCCCTTGCCGCTCGAAATCGCGATTGCAACCGCGCTTCCCCAAGAGCACGCCCATGCAACGGATCCTTTGGGTTTGGATATTCTGGACCGTTTTGCTTTTCAGCTACGTCTACGCGGCCGTGTTGTTTCGGGCGATTGGGTCGCTGCTGCGCAGTGGCTTGATCAGCCCGAATCCCCACAGCAGATCAGCCACGAATCGGATTTGGATTTAGAGCGTGCAAGGCAGGAGCTTCAGCGGCTCCCGTTCGACCGTCACGCTTTGTCGGTATACGTGGAGCTGCTTGGGATGATTAGGCTTCGATCGTTGCGGCACTCGAGTCCGACGTTATTGAGCGACCGCGTGTTCGCGCGCATCGCACCGAAAATCTTTCAAGCGCACGCATGGTCGCGTGGCGCGACAAGGGTCGAAGCTCAGGATCTCCGGGCGCTGCGCTACCTGCTGAAGTTTCGCGTGCCCCGAGAAGTTTTTGAAGAGTTCGATGTCTGTTTCGAAGCGGCGCTTGCGGAGAAACCGGGCCCTGTCGATCTGCCCGCACTGGGTCGCGCGGGAGAACGCGCGGGCGACGGTGGAGATGCGCCGCTTCAGCCGATGGCTGGACCGGCTCTATGCGTGGACGCGCCACTGGATCCGATCCAACGCCCTGTGTTGGCGGTGGCCCAGGTCGAGCCGCTCGTCAGTGCACTGTTGGGAAACCGGGACCGCGGCGTGGCGCAGCCCGATGAAGATCCTGCGGGACAACCCAGGCGCTATCGCGCGATGCGCCAACTGGATGAATGGCCCGAAGCGGACCTGAGTGAGCTCGTGCGACTTTTGGATGGCAACCTGCCGGGTCTGCCTCGAGTCTATCGTCGAGAACGCAAACACAACGGGGGACGGCTGGCGATCCTTCGTGACGTATCGGCATCGATGGAGGGTCGTCTCAGTCTGTGGGCGGGTCAAGTCGTAAGTGGATTGGTTCGTGTCGGCATGAAGCAGCGCATGCGTATCGGCTATGTCGAATTCAACCATCAAGCCGAGCGTTATCACCTGGCCGAACGTTTTTTCCACAAGGGCTATCGGCGATTGCTGGATCAGGCCGCGACGCGGCGTGCTGAAGGCCGTACCAACTACGAAGCGCCGTTGCGCATTGCGTTGGAAGAGTTTCGTAAGTTCCCCAAAGGTTCGAGTCATATCGTGATCTTGACCGATGGTGTGCCAGTGATCGGCGATCCGCGCGTCCACCGCGAGCGTGCGCTCGCAAAGCGCCTCGGAGTGCGAATTCACGCGGTCTTCCTTGGCCTCGGTGACTTCCCCGAGATACTTCAAGAGATCAGCACCGAAACGGGTGGCCGCTGTTTCCGTGGTGTACCTGGGGTTGGCGGAGATATCGCGGTAAAAGCGTTTGACGAAATGGTCGCGGGAGCCGCCTAGTGAATGCGCTGCTGCAAAATCTACGTCGGGAACTCGATCGATTCGTGATTGGTCACGACGAAGTGAAGGAAGCCCTCTTAACCGCTGTCGTTTGTCGGGAACATATCTACCTCGAAGGACCACCAGGTACCGCGAAAACCCGCATGGCCGAGATTGTCGCACGCGGATCCAAGCTTAAATTCTTTTTCTATCAGCTGCACCGTGACACGCGGCTGACCGAGTTGCTCGGAGACGTCGTGCTTGAGCGGCGGATACTTGAAGATGGCCAGGGCGAAACGATTCATCAACGCATCGAAAAGGGCGGAATCCTAGCTGCGGACGTCTGCGTGCTTGACGATATCTCGCGCGCGCCCGGGGAAGCACTCAACGTGCTGCTCCGCATTTTGAACGAACGCTCTTACGCAGAATCCAATCTTCCGCTCATGACCGCGATCGCCACCAGCAATCCACACCTCGATGAGTACTACAACGAACCGCTTGATCCTGCCTGCCTGGATCGCTTCACCATTCAGCTGCAAGTCAGTGGATTGATCCAGTCGGGGGATCAAGAGGCGGCGCGCGCGGTCATCGAACGTTTCGCATCGGGTACGATCGAGGAGGTGGCGGCACCAACGGCACACGGTACGCGAGCCGACTACGACGCACTCTACGATGAGCTACAAAAGACGCAGGTCGGGGACCGGATTAAGCGCGCGCTACTCGAGTTTCTGCGTGTGTTGGTCGAGCATCACGGCTGTGACGAGACCAATTCGCTGCTCACTGACCGTAGCTTTTTGGTGAAAGCGATAAAACTGCTACGCGGCTCGGCCGTGCTGGCAGGGCGAGGCCGCGTCACGGTCGAGGACCTTGCAGTTCTGCGCTGGATGACGACGTTTCGCGTACCCGCCGACGTGCGAGCTGAGATTCCCGCGCTGATCGCCCGAATCCAAAGAGAATATGGGGATTGACGTGAGGGCGAGTCCCGCTACTTTTGGCGCGCTGTGAAAGAACAAACACTTTCGATTGTGAAGCCCGATGCCGTCGCCGACGGAAAGTTCGGCTCCATTCTGCAGGCGATCGAGGACAGCGGGCTGCGCGTTGTCGCTGCCCGCATGCTGCAACTTACACGCAAGCAAGCGGAAGGATTCTACGAGGTTCATCAGGAGCGACCGTTTTTCGGGAGCCTGGTGGAGTTCATGACTTCCGGGCCCGTGATCGTGAGTGTGCTCGAAGGTGAGAACGCGATTCCGACCTACCGTAAACTCATGGGCGCGACTAACCCTGATGAGGCCGACGAAGGCACGCTGCGCAAGCGTTTCGCGAAGGATATCGAGAAGAACGCGGTACATGGCTCCGATTCGGCGGAAAACGCGGCGATAGAGATCGCGTACTTTTTCCGAGCGATCGATTTAGTCGATCGCGGCATTTGATCCCCCTAATTGTGACTTTAATCACGTTTCTAGTGGGTCTCGAAACCGATCCCCACGCTATAGATTCGATGAACATAGGCCGAAGGGGATGATGATGCAGGACGCTGTCGACACCAATAACGAGTCCCCAAGCCTTTTCGGCCGCAACATCGCGCTGTTCATGTCGTACCTCGCCATCATGATCCTCCTCGGGTCCGTCTACTCTTAGCGCGTTAGCGGGCGGCTTTGCCGCCCTTCGCGCACGGCGGTCGACTTCGTGCCCGCCTTTGCATTTCGTCGAGCTCTGATTCGAGTTTGACAACAGTCTTCGCTCGCATGGGGCCCCCGAGCTGCCCAAACCTCGCTCTGACTCTCGTCGAACTCGTTCAGGGCTAATCGATCCAAGTTTCCACCGACCCCTTGTCCCAATCACGCGCACGGTCAGCAAGACCGCGTGTCACTTGCGGCC